>CAXTRQ010000029.1:6096-21185 GCA_964246705.1 uncultured Pyrinomonadaceae bacterium | reverse complement strand
GTCGTCAACCGGAGCGAGCAACCGTATGTTCGGTAGCTCTCTTAAAGCGCGCAACACGCCTTCATCTGCGCCCCACGTCGGGACGGCGGCGAAATCGAATGGCGGAAACTCTCGTGCCAGAGCTAAAAACAATGACAGCCCTTTCATCTCACAGGGATTAATCATCGTCACGAAGCCGGTCTCGAAGCGTCCGAGCGCCGGGAAAGGCCCCTCGCCGTAGACTGGAAACGGAAGCACAGTGGATTCCAGACCGCCGTGCTTTCGCAAGTATTCCTGACCGTACCGGCTGACGACGATGCGCGCCGCCGCTCGCTCGAACAGTCGCGCCTGTTTTTCGTCAGCCTTCAAAGATAATGGGCCGAATGGAAGATGCATGTTGGTATGCACTAGCAGGACGACCGGAGCGACGGACGCGCGTAACGCGGTCTCCAATAAAAACTGCGACTTGTCGTCAGAGACCAAAATCAAATCGGGCTGGAACTCTTCGAGCCGACGGGCAACATGGGCGCGCTCGTCTTCGATGCCGGGAAAGTTAAGGGCTTCGACCTCGACGCCCCGTGAGCGGTAATAAAACAGTTTCGAGCCGCGCGCCTCAACCTCGATTCCGCGCGCCGCCATTTCTTCCACGTCAGAGCGCGGCTGCAACCCTAAACGCCTGACGAGCGCCGAAGAAATTGCCGCGCACCTGTGCCCCGCGCGCGCCAGACCTTCAAGCAACATTCGATTGGCTTTATTACCGCCACCCAGCGAAGGCAGATAGACCGCCGATTGGAGAAGTAAAACTTTCATCAATAGTTCGCTTCTCTCATTGCAGTTTTAACACCAAATTGCAGGACGGAATAAGAAGGCGTTTGAAAGCGACTCTTCGGCTCCGTCAGGGGCCAAATGTTTATAGAACCGAGGACTATTCAACATTTCGTCGCTCACGGGACTTGCCCTGTCAATTTCTCGCGCGTTTGAGCGACGCATCTCCATGCACACTTAGAAACCGTCCCGTCCGCGTTGAATGTGCGGACGCGCTCCAATTCATGAATCGTCCACCCGGCGAGCAATTCACGACAGAAATCCTCGCTCATGAAATGCATCGTCTGCCCGCCGTTCAGAAGATAAAAGTCCGGCTCTAACTCCTCGACCAATTGTTGATGTATGAGACGGTACGGCTTGTCTTCATCGGAGTTGGCGTGAAACAGGAAAAGGCCGCCCGGTTTCAGACAGCGTGCCACTTCATCAACAATCCGGTGCGCGCCGGATTTGGAGAATGAATGGAGCACGAGGTTGCTCATCACGGCGTCGAAGTGTGCATCGGGAAACGGAAGAGGCTGTGCAATATCGCACTGGAGAAACTCGACGGGCGAATGCTCGGCAAGTGCCATCGTGCGCGCCTGTTTGAGCGCCACCTCAGAATAGTCAATGCCCGTCACTGTCAACCCTCTGCGCGCCAGTTCCAAGCTGTCATATCCCGTCCCGCAACCCAGATCGAGCAGCCGCCGCGCTTCGTGTTTCGACAGGAGCGGAAGGAAACAGTGCGTCCACTTGGCCGCCTGATTGCGATCTGTTCCGGCCTCTAAAAGATTTGCATGGCGCGCGTCCCAGACGAGCGCATCAGCATAATTAGCATCATCAACATTCATCCTGTTTGATCCTCTAAAAAGTCAGCAGCAGCAACCGGACTCAAAATTCCAGAGCGTGCATTTCCGCATGAAGTTCGGAGCCGGCGAGCGCCGCATCAAGCTCTGTAAAATTAGAAATTAAATCTCGCAAATCGGTCGAATTCTGTTTCCTTGTTCCCGGCGTCAGAGGCCATGCGATGGGCGAAACTTCCAGAAACTTCAGAATCCTCATCCATTCCTCCTCAAACTTTAAATCTTCATAAGCGACGCGCAAAAACGTCTGCCCCGTCGTCTCTAAAGACTCTTGAATGTGCGCGTAATAATCTTGATTGAGCGCGATGTGAGCCAGCAAGGCTTTCAACTCGATACAGACCTTGCGCTTCCCTGCGCTTGTTCTCGATGTCTCGTAACTTTCCCATTGTCCGGTCTGTTCAGCCAGCATTTCGGAGACGAAAGTTTTAATCCGGTTGCGGCGGCTCAACACGAGCTTTCGCACCTGCGGGTTAATCAGGATGCTTTGAAAGACTTCTCTGTTCTGCTGCCGGTTGAGCTTGAAGCCGACCGCGCGGCAACCGAAAGTTTGTTGCCAGAGCCGGCTCAAGAAGAGCAAAGGAGCGCGCTCCCTCTCTTCCAAATCTCCCAAGTTCAAATCTCCGCGGCGGTGATCGAGCGCGTAATGAATGCCTTCGGGATTGAAAATCTCATGATGACAGAGAATCTCTGGATGAGAGTTCAGCATACTGCACACCCAATTGCTGCCGGTTCGCGGAGCAGCCAGCACGACAAACTTGATGACGCGTTCACCGTCGTTTGCCGCGTGCCACCCGTCGCCCGACCTCGCCGCTGCTTCGGTAGAACCTCGTCGCATCTTCCCTCTCGCTTCGCAGAAATATCCGTTCGTCGGATGTGCCGCCTGCGCGCGCTCTAAATATCGTAGACCGGAAACATGTTAAAGATGAAGCGATCTTTTTCGCGCACATGTTTTCTCAACTCAGGCGTGTAATACTTCTGCCAACTCTGACTCTCGTCCCGTCCACCCTGCGGCGGATAAATCTTGCCAAGCTCAAGGATGAAGTCGAGTTTGCGGGCGGCGTAGCCCATGGACAACAGAAAGTCATAAAGGTCACGGTTGAGATTGTCGGTGCTGACGAAATGAACATCCGGGAGACCCTCACGATACTCGTGCGTGCGCGCGTAGCCGTCCAGATTCTTAATAATCTTATATGGTTCCTTGAAGAGAAGCTGGATGAAAATCCAACTCATGTTGCCGATATTCGACTCGGCGCACAGGCGCGGGTGAGATTGTCTGTCCGGTCGCGGGCGCAGCAACCTGAGTTCCCAATCGTTGATGGCTTTGAGATATTCGCCAAAAGCAAGATTGGGATAATGCGGATAGAGCTTTTTAATTCGCTTCTCATAAAAGATGCCGTAGGGAAGATATTCCGCCGGATACTCGTAGCGCGAGACGTAATAATCGTAAGGATTTCTGATGCTGAAGAGTATCTTTTTGCGACGGTGAATGTCGGACAAGCGTCTCATGCCTGAGTGATAAAACAGTTCGGGAAGCTGTCGCTTTCCCTCCTCAGTCGCCGTGTCAATATACACGCGGCTCGTCTTTGCGAAGAGCTTCGCCAGTACCCACTCGACGAATGTTCCCCCGGTCTTTGCCATGTGGATATAGACAAACTTATCTGTGATAACCATCTGCGCCTACGCCGTCTCCATTGATGAAAGTGATTCTGTCGAGCATTTGAAATTCGCCGCCGGAGAATTATCCGAACTATGCAGCGTCAAGCATCAATGCTTGACGCCATCACGGCACTGTCATCCGACTTTTGTTTGTTGTGTCAATGCAGGTTATCGGCATCGAAGCTGATTCTCGCTCACACGATGACCGCTTCCTGCGGTCGCTGAACCATTGCCCTGAGCGTGCTGACGACTGTCAAATCGTCGGGGCGCACGAGGTAGAGGCCGCCATCATAAGAGGCTGCGATAAGCTGGTCACCGCTGAGAGAGAGAGAGCTGATGCCGTTGTCCGCGATGCGGCGGCGAACAACTTTTTCCGTTGTGAGGTCAACTTTCAGGAGGCTTCCCCAGTAATCGCCGACGATGACTATTGATGGTGTGAGAAACGAGACTGATTTAGGCGATTTGTGTCCGAGGGCAATCGAGTGGCGGAGTTTGCCGCTCAGCAGATGATAAATCTTGAGTGTGAAATCTCTGGATACGCTGGCGATGTGCTCGCCCGTCGGATCAATGTCCACGTCATCCACGATAGCCGTATGACCGGGAAAACGTTCGAGCAGCCCGCCGTCGAGTTTCCAAGAGAGTAATAAGTTATCCGCCCCGCAACTCACTCCGAGGTTTCTATTCGGATGGATACGCAGGGATTTGACAGCCCCCTTGTGCACGTTAATTGTGCCGGTAATTTCCCCCTGCGGCGTCAACCGCACGATTGCCCCGCTGTAACATGCCGCGAATATTTGAGACTCGAAGCCCGGATTGTGAGCAACGCGAATGCAGTTGATGGGGCCTTGATCGAGCGATACTTCAACTTCGTTCAGTAGGCTTCCATCAACTTTTTGATAGATGTGCAGCCGTTGGTTGTGTGAGCCTGTGACGACGCGCCCGCTGGCTTCATCCATGCACACGGCATTCATCAGCATCCGACCTGAAGCCGGTTCGACCTTTGCCATCCAGAGAGCTTCCGAGGAACTCACGCGTGCCAAGCGCACGTACCCGTCATCGCTGACGAGCGCGGCCTCGCCCTGTTCATTAGCCGACACGTCATTAAAACAGGCGTTCCCTTTTTCCTCCGCATGTGCACCGGCCTCTATTGTTCTTCGTCCATTGACGGCGTCCCATTCGACCACCGTGCCGTCGAAAGTCCCCGCGAGAACATGCAGACCATCGGCAGACCAGTTCAGAGAGCGCTCCCACCTCGACGGCAGAGGCTCCATCTCAACTTTCAACGCAAAATCGTCAGCGCCCCAGACGAGGATTCGCTGATCGTAGGCCGCAGACAGAACGTCGCCCGAAGTTGGCGACACGGTTACCTTTTTGATACCGGATGCGTGCGCCATAATTTCCTTAATCAAGTCGCCGCTCTCTATATCGAAGACTCTCAGACACCCGTCATCGCAGCCGAGGATGACCCGGCCATGAAGTGCGTCAATCGCACAGGTATCTGTCTCCTGCTCAAACGGCCCCCACTTTCTCAACAGCGCCCCGGTCTGCAAATCCCACTGCCGGAGCGTCATGTCGTCGCTTGAGGAATAAATCTTTCCGTCGGCATAGGCGACCGAGAGGACATCTTTTTCGTGTTCGTCAATGATGCGAAGAGGCGCTCCGGTCTGAAGATTCCAGACGATGATTCGACAGTCGCGTGAGGCGGATATGCCCGTGAGTTCATCAACGAAAACAAAATCCTCAACATCGTCACTATGGCCGCGTAGCATCTGCTCCGGTTGAAGCGTCTGTAGATTCCAGATACAAACCGTGTAGTCTGAGGAACTCGACGCCGCCCTGCTTCCGTCTCGATTGACGACGATGCGGTTGACCAGATGCTTATGATAACCGAGAAGTTGGGAACGTCCCGTCGCCAGATCGAACAAGCCGACCGCGTTATCATAGCCGGAAGTCACCGCAGTCCGGCTATGCGGGACGGCAGCGACACAGGTGACCGGCCCTCTGTGCCGGAAACCGCCCTGCGGACTTTTCGTGTGTGGATTGTCCGTGTCTAAGACAGTGTTGAGATTAATAGCGGCCACCACCCCTCCCTTTGCATCTCTCTGACATCAACATCTCTCGACTCAGATTGAAGCCCCTGCCTTCGGCTCCGGCTCACACTGCGGCCATTCGCGCCGCGCGCGGTCGGCTCCTCCGACGAGCAAAATGCCCTCGCCCAGAGATTCCGCTTCGATTCTCATGGAAAGGTCTCCGAATAATTTCCATGCCGCGCGGAGAGCGGATTCGGGGCTGTCTGTACGCACGTACAGCGTGATGAGGTCGGGCAAGCCTTCTGCGAGAAATGAACGCAGCAGCGTCGGGCCGCCTTCGACGAGCAGCGAGCGAATGCCGTATGACTGAAGCCATGCGAGCGGCTCGCGCAGTCGCCACCCTCGCGTCCGAATAAAGATTATCTCCCCTTCGCCGGAGGCATCCGCGCCGAAGACGAAAGTCGGGCGTCCATCGGGAACGATGACACAAGGATGTCTGCCCGCGAAGATGACGCGCGCCGGTTGTCTCTTCGGCTCGCGCCCTAAATGTTCATTCCGCACCGTCAGGCGCGGGCTGTCCATAATCCAAGTTTTCGCCCCCACCGCGACGGCATCACATCGCTCGCGCAAGCCATGGACACGTCGCCAATCCGTGAGACACGAGAGCGGCAGAGGTCGCCCCTGTGGAGAGGCAACAAGGCCGTCGCTGTCCATCGCCAGATTAATGTGAATAAAAGGGCGTTGCTCTTGAGCCATCATGAATCAAGTTGAAGTCACGTATTCGGCTTGACTAATTAGAGATAGTTCGTCGGCGTCTTCCAGAAGATGCCCCATGCGGGCTTGCTTGGTCGCCATGTAAGATGCCGCGTGCTCGTTGTTGGCTTTCATCACCAGAGGGATGCGGCCTGTGATGTTGATGCCCAGACGTTGCAGGGCTTTAATCTTGGCAGGGTTATTGGTCATCAGCATGACGGAATTTACTTCCAGTTGATGAAGCATGAAGGCCGCCGGTTCATAGCTGCGCGCATCGTCTGGAAGTCCGAGAAGATGGTTGGCGTCCACGGTATCATGCCCCTGTTCCTGCAATGCGTAGGCGCGAATCTTGTTTCCCAAACCGATGCCGCGTCCCTCCTGCCGCAAGTACAGCACCAATCCGCATCCGGAGGTCTGCAAACAACTGAGGGCGGTGTCGAGTTGTTGTTTGCAGTCGCACTTGAGCGAGCCGAGCACCTCGCCCGTCAGGCATTCGGAATGAATACGCACCGGCAGATTAACAGCGTCTTTCAACGCGCCCATAGAAATCGCCAGATGCTCTTTGCCTTGGAGGTCAACATAGACGCGCACGTCCAGAATCCCATACTGTGTCGGCAAGCGGGTCTGCGCAAAGAAAGACCCTTGATCTTGACGAATGCCTTCTTGAGTTCCCTTTGTGAGTTGGCTGGTGATTAACATCGCTCAGAGTTTCCGTCGGAAAACCAAGCTGACTGAATACTTCAAGGCCCGGAGGCAGCTTTCTCCAGACCATTTCTCAGGTGAGATGTGCAGTCCCGGTAAATGAAAGGCCGAGGCGCTTTAAGGATACAACATTAAAGACGACTCGCCGTCATTATTTGTGAATAATTTCTGCCTGCGGAATTTAGCCCCGAGTAAAAAAATCACAACACCTCCACTCGCATCGTCTTAATAAGATAAGCGGGTGATTTGCTCTATTGCCCGTACCTGTAACTACGTCTCACAGCCTTATCTCACAGAACCAGAATTGCCGGTGAAATCTTCCGGCGCATCGAGGTTTAAATCGGCTCGGTGAAGTTAGGTAGTGCGGCGCAACATTTGGCGCGACATTCGAGTTCACTTTCCTCAAAAAAGAAGGAGCGTATATGCAGAATCGGGTCAAAATTTTCTTAGTGCTGATTGCTTGTCTCGGCTTTACCTTTGCGACGATGAACATCGGGGAGGCCGAGAAGAATGGAGGCAAAGACGTAGAGGTGGCTCTCGGTCTGGCGCAGGCTTTTCCGACGCCCATCATCGGCTCGACGATTCCGACACAGGTGATGATCCCGGGCGGCGTCTCAGGCCCCGTCGCCGCCAGACCATTTTTCGACTATTTCTCATGGCAGTCATTCGTGGCTCTCAACTGGCAGGTCGCGATGTCTGGCGGGCAACCGCAACGCGGGCAACCGGATTCAAGCCCGACCATCAACAGTCAGGGGACACGCGTCTGGCAGAGTTATAAGGCCGACTGGGAAACATTCAGACCGAGTGGAGCGCCGCCAACGCCTTGGAATAGTTACGCTTTAAACCCCACCGGATCGAAAGACCCTTGCGACAATAAACCATCCGGCAGCGGCGACCTGATGCCGATGATCTCCAAGATGGATTCGGTTATTGACGGCTTTAATCAGGCATTCAGCGGCCCGCTCATTGACCAGCACGGAAATTACGTGCGTTACGAAATTCGTCTCAACGAAGTTGATTACAACCAGATTGTCACGACCAAGTGGTACATCTTCTCCAACGTGTCGAGAAACCCCGCGAGCCCGAATGTCTTCCCGAACAACTCGATAGAGCTTAAAGCTTCTTGGAAAGTTTTGACCCCTGCTGAAGTTCAGGGCGGGCGTTTCTTTATGGTTACCGGCCTGCTCGTCAATCCGGGCACGCAGAAGTGCAGCCAATCAACGATGGGACTCGTCGGATTCCACATCGCCAACAAGGTGGACGGTTTTAGGGAATGGATTTGGTCAACCTTCGAGCACGTTGACAACGCTCCCGGCCCCGCCGCCGTCCAGAGTCCGACCCCTGCGGCTGGCTGGTCTTTCAACAACGGGACGGCGAATCCCGCCACGCCGGACGGCTATAGTGAGCCTGAGCCGACACCCATCCCCGACGACGGAACTTTGCCGACAGCATCGCCGACGCCCGTGCAGGTGCGACGCATTACGGCGATCACCTATTCAGGCCAGTCCGGCCCGACCACAGATCAGATCAACGCTCAATGGCAGGCGGCGCTGAGCGGGACGGTCTGGCAGAATTACGAGCTTGTCGCGACACAGTGGCCAAGCACGGGGGGCAATTTTCAAGTGAAGAAACCGGCCAACGGCTGCCCTAACCCGGCTAACCCGATGTGCAACGCGACGGGCGTCTACCCCGTCAACTGCGACACGCCGTTCCCGGCGAGCGACGTGGCAAACGTCACGATGGAGACTTACTTGCAAGATAATAGCTGCATGCGCTGCCATTACGGCGCTTCGCAGGATGATTTCACCTTCCTGCTCGCGCAAAAGGCATTTAAGCCACCCGCACAGCAGGGGCTATTCATGGCAACAGCGCCTTCTGGAAAGAGAGGCGGCAGGCCACTCACGAGGTCGTTGCCCGATCCTGTGCTGGAGAACTTGCGGAGCATGACCCAGCGGCCTAAAGGAAAACCCCAGACCACGCGGCCTAGACGTTGAGCCTGCGCCGTGCGGCTCCATTGATGCCGCTTTATTAAGTAACAGCGTACACGGCGAGCGTCGCCCCCCAATCCGCTACGGGGTTCGTGGGCGATGCTCGGTTTTGTGTGTCTTGCCTGACTGAGAAGACAGCCTCAATTCTTACATGATGTCTATGAGTTGTCGGCGGAGGATGGCACGCGCGAGTTGGACGCGTTTGCGCGCGTTGTCTGTGGAAAGAATGAGTTGTTCCGCGATTTCACTGTAGGGCATCTCCTGAATGAAGCGAAGAATAAATGGCTTGCGTAATGGTGACGGTAATTGTTGAACCCCGCGCCTGACGTGCATACACAATTCGCGTTGGAAACATTCTCTCTCCGGGGATTCTCTCGGAGATGCCAGAGACAAGGAATTGATTAGCTGCATTCTCTCTGTGCTGACAATTACTCTGGCGCGCCTGTGTCGCTCCCGGTGCATATCCATACAGAGATTACACGTGAGCCGCGTAAGCCACGCTCGAAGATTAATAATAACTCCGGCATAGCGCGGTAAACTATCCCACGCCTTCAGCTTGGTGCGACTCAACGCATCTTCAGCATCCTCTTTAATTCCTCCCATCTGGCTGAGACAAACACCGTAAAGGTAATCGTTATGTATCTCCCATATCCGCCAAAAGGTGCTGTCATCGCCTTCGCTCAGACCTCTGAGCAATGCTTTAGTCTCTTGCTGGAGAGGTGATTCGTCGTCTTCACACGCGCCGGAAATAACCGCCTCAAAGTTTGCGTGTGGAGCGATTTCAGCACGCCATGCAGGCTGTTTTTTGTCTCTCATCTGATTTGCGCCAGCTATCTCGCGCTAACGAGTCTGGACATCAATCGGACTACGCTCGCGCTCCTCGATGTTCTTAGACATGACTCGGTACGAAGCCATCGAAACGTTCCCCTCGAGGATTGTTTTTCTGCCCAGTTATGTGACGCGGTATGAAAATTGTCGTATTAATAATTTGTTTTGCCTGCCACCACGCTTTTCTTCAAGAAAGACGCGTTCGCACACGTAGCCATGTTTCTACACTTACCGATGCGAACTTAGGATGGACAGCCTGAGCTTGAACGAATTTACTGTTTGCGAGGATTTTGAAATTTGCCAGCCGAGCTATTGAATCCCTTACATAACTCCTTGAGTGAGAACCAGCTGCTAATTTCACCACGATTATATGTGACGTGCCTATCGCTGTAAACAAAAAGTAATACTATTCATCAGAGAGACTTGATGCTCACATAGAGGTTTACTCGTGCCGACTCGATTCCGATGTTATGCCTGAACATCTTCTGCTTGTCGTCAGCATCTCTTCTAACATCTTCTAACTTTGAGTCGGGGTGTTGAAAATTAGCTTGACGTTGAATCTAACGGCAATGTATAAGCCGAAGAATGAAGACTTCACCGTTTTCCACTTCCACTGCTCCTGCACTGCTCTGCGTCACGGTCGTCTCTGTGCTCGATTGAGCACAGGCAACAGTATAGTTATTACGGGTTTCACAAAGGCTTTAGTCGACGCCATAGTCTTTCCTGATAACATCACTTCAAGGTGAGAAATACGGACGCGTATTATTCTCGACTGCTCGGAGAAGAGATTAACGAAGTGATCACGTAACTTGCGCCGACCCCGCCGCATCGTGCCATGTGTTGAGCGTTAGATGTGAAACGATTACTGCATTTATGACAAGGCGGAAAGCCAATTTATAGAGGAACTAGCACACAAATGCTTCCAATGCGTATGCATCAATGCGTATTCGATGGGTGAGGCTGGATTTCCTGTAACTGTCCTGTCATCGTTAGCTCTCGCCACACATTGGAAGCGCCTACTCTCATTAGCGTTCGGGCCAGCAGTGACCATCTTTTGCGTTACGTGCCATGCGGAGGACATCTGGTGCTAGGGAGCGGTTCGGCTATGATGCCTCGTTCAATTCGAGGCTTGTGATACTTTGTATTTCACTCTTTTCCATTTCGTGTTGATGCACAGGCGCTTTGTATAACTAAAATTCGCCCGGGGCAGCGCAGATCTCCGGGCGAATTACTTTAAAGTGATTTTTAGGAAATCACTGAGGCTTATTGCCGGACAGTAAAAACACATCCCATGCCCAGCGTCCGACCTTAGCTCCTTTAGCATCGTCAATCTTTGCACGATAGCGGAATTGATTACCGTGCTCATCTGCCCGCTTCGATTCTTTATAGTTGAGACGTAGCGCCGTAACATCAAGCGATAACAAGGACTGTAACTCGTTCGGCTGCGAATTACCGTCATGATTGGTATCTTGCCAGAGATGTAAGCTGTCGAAGATTGTATCTCTGTTATCGATCACCTCGTCACCATTACCACCATTCTCCGGCTTATCGAACTCAGCCAGCGCAAGGAAGCCATCAGGGGTGTCGGACTGTGGTTGCGGCGTAAAATTACCAAACAGTTCCTCCCCATTATCAATTGTGCCGTTGCCATTACGGTCGAGGACGAGAAAAGCATCATCAGAGTTCGCTGATGTCCAAGACAGTCGCTCCTTGTTCCCGATACTGTTGAGATCAAAGTTTACTCCATTAACATTGCTCGTCAGATTGAAGCCGTTGCCAGCCACATCTACAATGATTGGCGTGTAGGGCTTATTACAGCAGCAGGTGTCTTCCCAGTTGTATGAATACGGCCAACCTGAGCAACCCGTAGCTGGATACTGACACCAATCCACATTGCGGGGACATGAAGGGCTAGGCTGCTGATCGAGAAGGGCAAAGGCGGGAAGAGTCGCTACGTGCCGCTGCTGCCGGAGTTGGCCGAAGAGTTGCGGACGCACCTGGGCGGGCGGCAGAGCGGCTACCTGTTTGAGAGCAACCGCCACGCGGCGTACTCGGTGAGGAGGGTACAACAGATCGTCAAGGGCGTGGCCGAGCGAGCCGACATCACCAAGCGAGTTCATCCGCACCTTTTGCGGCATTCGGTGGCGACGACGCTTTTGGAGCGAGGAATGTCGCTTGAGCAACATGCTCCGCGGGGAGGGTTGATGGGAATGGACGTCAGGGAGCGCTCGCAGCGCAGGGACTCGACGCATCGGATCTCGAGACGAACCGGGCAGGTCGAGTCTCGGAGAAACAGGTCGCTCGCCAAGTCGCCGTACGACGTTGGGGCGGGCGCGGCGTATGGATCATGGCCGTCTGCGCGGTCGTGGGCTGCGGCGGCGTGGGCGCGCTGAGGTTGGTGCAGCACGGCGAAGTAGGGCTCACCGTCTTCATGTGGATTTTCGGGCTCGTGATGGCCGCCTTCCCGCTCGGCATCTACTACGCATTCCGCTTCGTCGATCCGGCGAAGGTCGCGGCGTGCACGGTCACGCGGATCGAGAATGCCGAGGTCGGCGCGTTCCTCCCAGCAC
The DNA here is from genome assembly GCA_964246705.1 of uncultured Pyrinomonadaceae bacterium. Taxonomy (GTDB): domain Bacteria; phylum Acidobacteriota; class Blastocatellia; order Pyrinomonadales; family Pyrinomonadaceae; genus DASZCR01. The sequence goes on along the minus strand of CAXTRQ010000029.1, from coordinate 9,015 downwards.
CGTACCGCGGTGTCTATGCGATCAGCCTGAACGGTCGGCGTTACTCGGGCTTCGCAAGCGCCCTGACGCGTGCGCACATGGGTGCGCGCGTGAACGCGTACATCGTTCCCGAACACCGGATCGTCGTGGCGCTCGAGCCGATAGACTAAAGGCACCGCGCGCCTCTCCTGAAAATCAACGGCCAGCGCGGGCGGCTCGTCGACCTTGCGCGTCAACTCTTCCAGAAGCCATGACGGGGCCGGAGCCGGGTAGCGGCCCTTTTCAACTTCGTAACGCTGGCCGTTCGGGTGGATTGAAGGCAGCGCGACGTGGTAGCCGCCCGCAGCTTTTATGTCTATGCCGGGCGCGAGTTTGCCGCGGTGGGCTTCGACGCCCTCAGGCAAGCGATAAAGGAAATGCCAACCCCCGTGAGAGTGTCCGCGAATTACTGTCGCACTATGACATTGACCCTGCACACAGAACAGATTGGATGAAGCGGCTGACGGCCATGCTTGCGGTGGCATACTCAGTTAGCCGTGCGTGAGGCGATGGTGCACACCAGGTCGAGGTACATCTCTATCATCTCGACGCTGCTGCGGCGCGACGGACTGCATGTCAGGCCGGGACACGCGCCCGCCTGCCTTCCTCAAGCGGTTAGCGCAGGTTCAACTGCCCGCCGCCCTGAGCGAAGAGGTCGCGCCGCTGGTCTTGTCTTGCTGCTGCAAAGCCTGAACGAGCAGATCAAGGTGGCGGATGAGCGACTCGCCCAACTCGCGCGTGAGGACAGTGTGGTGGCGCGCCTGTGTACGGCACTTGGCGTCGGGGCGGTGACGGCGACGAGCTTCGTTTCGACTTTGGACGACCATGCGCGCTTTGCCGGAGCGAAGGAAGCACGCGCCTACCTGTGGCTTGTGCCGTCGGAGTACAGTTCGGGCGAACGCCAGCAGCGAGGGCACATCTCGAAGGCTGGCCCCGGTCGAGCACGCCACATGCTGGTGGAGGCGGCATGGTGCATTCTGCGGTAGAGGAATGCGGACAACGCCGAGTTGCATGACTGGGCAGTCGGTGTCGCCGCGCGGCGCGGGTCGAGAATCGCTGTCGTGGCTTTAGCTCGAAAACTAGCGGGCATCCTCTACGCAATGTGGAGAGATGGCACAGAGTTCGGGACAGGCATCTTACAGGCTGAGGCGGTCGCCGCCTGAAGGTGTCTGGAGTCGGAACATCAGGAATCCAACAATGCGCCGGGCAGGAGGTGCCGCCCATAAATGAGCGCGGACAGAAGGCTGACATGCAACTCGTTGAACAGGTGAGGTGTGTTCCGGTAAAAGTGAGGGATAAAAGAAATCGCTTGACTATAACCGCCGCTTCACAGAATCATTTTGACTAATTCCGAAGACATTTATCCATTTGGATTTCTGCTATGACCTGCAAGGCGCGGCTACTCGCAATTCGGATGGCTCGACAGTGCCATTTCCCTCCGATTCCTCAGATCACGTCTAGCGTAGCATATTGATATAACTACACAACTCCAATCGCTATGGTCGTCGTTGAATGTCGCCAGCAAATTCAAGTTTCAAATGTGCGACACGGAAGATCAATGGTTTTACAGGATTGAAGGGTAATGATAAGGAATGTCATTGAGGCGTTGCAATTGTCGCCTCAATGACATTCTGACCAATGATGTATGCGGATTAGTTGAGGCTCCACTCATCCACATCGGTATCTGTAACCAATGTCTTGTCATTGTTCCAATCCAGCTTAAGCAACAGGTACGCGTAGACCGTGCCGGCGGAGAGCGTGACCTTGGATTTCCCGGCCACCACAGCGCCGCCGGTGGCGTTTATTGAGATGATTCCCGCCGCATCTGCTGTCACGTCGAAATTCGTCCCGCTAGTAAATGATGTCGCGAATGAAGCTTCCATGACGACAAAAACCACATGGGCGATTCTGGCATCGTTGCCGTCGGCGGCGAGGTTGTTGCGGTGCATAGGCGCACCATTTATCGCGGCCTTCATGTCATTTTCCTGCACCCAGAGCTGAACAAGCTTCAGATGATTGGTTGCCAGATTGTCGTAGATCACACTTGCCGATCCGGTAAAGCCAATCGCTTTGAATCCAGCCGAGAACGCCGCCGTGAAATCAGCCTTCACCGAGTTAGCGGTGTCCAACTCGATGGGGGGAACCGTAATGACCTTGTTTTTGAGGGTTGGAGCCGGCAGGTGATCCTGCACTTCCAGCTTGTTCGCGCCGAGGAGGGGCGTCGCCTTCTCGCCATAGCTTGAGATAGTCACATACTGGGCATTGCCCGTGAAGTACTGGGTTCCGTTCAAGGTCATGTGGTTTGCTTTGATGGCTACTTTACCCATTTTTTTCTCCTTTGAATTGTGTAGAGTGATAATCAATGTTCCGGTATCCAGCCCTTCCGGTGCCGTTACCGGTCGGCACGCCGCAAGAGAAATTTGATGTGGCCTGAATCTTCCGATTGGGACTCATCTTTCGTTCTCGTCATGAGAAATTTAGACAGATGCTTCCCTTGCTCCTCCTGCAAAGTCGCACCAGAGAGCGCGGCGCGTTTCCACTTGCGTCCTTAGTGACAAAAACAAGCGATGTGTTACAGGAATTTTGAGAAGGAGTTTTAAGGTGTACGGATGCGGAAAGAATAATCGGCAACGCCTGTGCTAGTACCTGCTGTCAGGCCGCTGAGATTGAGTAGATAATCCCCTTCGCGCAAGAAGCGGCGCGGGATGTTGAGCGTGATGGTTTGACCTCTGGCCCTGAGCGCGCCGCTCGTCCAGAGCAGCGCGCCATCTTGGTCGCTCAAGATAGCGCGATAGCGTGTGTGGTCGTTTGTTTCCAGAATGAGCTTGATTTGCGCCGCCTGCGCTTTGGCGGGCAAGATTAATTCCGACCCAGAGCTTTCGCTTCGGGTCGCACCCGGAG
>CAXTRQ010000029.1:0-6086 GCA_964246705.1 uncultured Pyrinomonadaceae bacterium | reverse complement strand
TTGGGCGGGCATTATTATTCCCCCCCCTGCGTTTCCGCTGGGGGCCGCCCCGGGTGCCACAAAGCGTGGGCCAACAAAAGGGCGCGCGGCGGCGCGCGGCGGCGGCACGGTCTTGTCTTTTAGCGGCGAGATTTGCGGAACGGCGTTGCGGTTGAAAGGTGGACTGCTGCCCTTCGTCGCCGATTGCGTGTTCGCCGTGAGAGTAGGAGTTGCCGGAGCAGGCTCTAGCCTTGGCGGAGGTTGTGCGGTGTCGGAGTGCAGCGTGTTATTAGCTTGCAGAGAGTCTTCTTGCGCCCGTCCGGGCAGCAACCACCAGACTATTCCGCACACGAGAACTAGACAGGTGGCAACGAGCGCGTAACGCAAAGCTTGCAGCCGAAAAAAACTTCTATCTTTTTTTTGCTGCGCAAAGACCGGGTCAGCCCGCGCCTGCCCACGCTCGACAGCCGTTCGCATGGTGCTTAGTAATTGCACGCGTTCACGGTTGCGCGGTACGAGCAATAAATGGCGCTCGATTTGTTGTCGCTCCGGCACAGATAGCTCGCCGCGTGCATATTCTTCCAGCAAATCCTCTTCCGAGGCATTGAGCGCGTCGAAAAGATCGCTCTCAACCATGAACCTGTCTTCGATAGCCTCGCGCTCCGCCGCAGGCAGAGTCCCCAGCAGAAATCTGCGTAAAGTATTTTCGTTGTCAGGTGGTAGCCCCAAGATCGTTCGACTTCCCCTCTGCCCTTAGTGACATTTTGCGCCGATGTGTTGCACGGATTTTTACTTTGCCAACGCCCGCGCAATACATTCTTCGAGAATCGTTTTGAGTCGAAACATGCGAATCCGCAAAGAATTGGCCGGAGCGCCAAGCTGCGCGGCGAGAGCTTTGCGATTGCTGATCCGTTCCTGTTTTTCGCCCGTGTGGTAAGCGAGCAAATGGCGTCTCTGATCCGGCAACAAGGCCGCGAAGCAGTCCTCGAAAGCGGCCACGCGCAAAGCCTCCGTCGCTTCTTCTTCAACATTACGGGATACCGCGACAAACGGAGATTGCTCGAACAATTGACGCTCGCGCTCCGCTTCACGCAAATATTCCAAATGCACCAGACGCGCCACGCCGACGCAATAACCCTGTGCATTGAGAATCGCTTCGCCCGCCTGTAATTTGCCGATCACACGATTGAAAGTGCGGTCTGTCAATTCATCCGCGACAGGGCAACCGCGCCACTCAAAGAACTTCAAGAGGCGCGTTCTGATCTCTTCATAGAGATGACCCGCGCGGGCACGGTCTGAGTTGAGCAGAGACAGGAATTGGTCGAAGCCTTCAGCCGTCAAAGCCCATTTATTCCCCAGCCGCGTCGTCATACGAAGTCTGCAATTGGCGGATGAGCGGTCAGCTAACCGCTACTTTTCCTTGAGCTTGCCAATATATCACCTTTGCCAATCTGTAGTTTCGGAATTAGTATGAAGCGTAAATTTTTTCAGTCTCCGCCTCTGCATGTTCACAATCATCCACAATTAATCAAAGTCCACATAAAAACATGGCTCAACAAACTTTCCGACCGGCGATGCGAAAAGATTGGTGCTGTCTCAAGCTTATCTTACTCATCCTTCTACTGCTCTTAACCGGCTCGAATCACCTGACGCCAGCGCAACAAGCAGCAACCCCCGAGACTGCGCCGCAGGATGAAAATCATTTAGCGGCGCAAAAGCTGGTCACTGAAGCGGAGCAGCTTTATACGAAAGGCACTGCGGAATCAAGGCGGACAGCGATAGAGAAATATCAAGAGGCACAGGCGCTCTTTCGCGTCAGTGGCGATAAAAAACAGGAGGCTGATGCGCTCAGCAATATCGGAGCGGTCTACCAAAGCTTAGGCGAAAAGCAGAAGGCGCTTGAGTTTTTCAAGCAGGCTCTGCCGTTAAGGCGGGAGGCGGGCGACCGGCAGGGAGAAGCCGTCACGCTCAACAACTTTGGCGTGGCCTACCGGTCATTGGGTGAGATGCAGAAGGCGCTCGAATACTATAACCAGGCGCTCTCGATCTTACGCTCGTTAGGAGACCGCGAGAACGAGGCGAGCACGCTGAACAACCTCGGCGCAGTCTATAGGGCGCTCGGCGAAATGCAAAAGGCTCTGGACACTTACGCTGAGATTCTCCCGCTCTGGCAAGCTCTGGGGAATCTGCGTGGAGAGGCCGTCACGCTCAGTAACCTTGGCAGCGTGTATAGATCGTTAGGTGAGATGGATAAGGCGCTTGAATTTTACAACCAGTCGCTTGCGCGTGCGCGTGCGGCGCGTGACCGCCGCATCGAAGGTACGACTCTTAACAACATCGGCGTGGCGTACAGAGAGCTAGGCAACCATCAGAAAGCCCTGGACTTTTTTAACCAGGCGCTTGAGCTGCAACAAGTTGTCGGTGATCGTCGCGGCGAGGCCACTGCTTTCACTAATCTCGCAGGCGTATCCGTCTCTTTGGGAAAGCGGCCAAAGGCTCTGGAGTTTTACGGCCTGGCGCTGAAACTCTGGCGCGCGGTCGGCGACCGTAGCGGCGAAGCCGGAGTGTTGCATAGCACAGGAGAGGTGTTCTATGACGCCGGTGAAAAAGAGAAGGCGCTCGGGTTTTTCAATGAAGCCCTTTCTCTCAGGCGCAGCGTCCTAGATCAAACGGGCGAGGCGGCGACCCTCCACGAAATCGCGGGCATCGAACGCGACTCAGGCCGTCTTTCCGAAGCGCGGCGCGAAATCGAGGCGGCGCTGACAATCGTCGAAAACTTGCGCGCCAAAATAGCCAGCCCTGACCTGCGCGCTTCTTATTTCTCCACCGTGCAGCAGTACTACGACTTCTACATTGCTTTACTGATGCAGTTGCACGAGCAATCCAACACAGCCGGATATGATGCCGAAGCGTTTGGCGCAAGCGAAAGGGCGCGCGCGCGCAGTCTTCTTGAATTGTTGGAAGAGGCTCGCGCAGATATTCGTCAGGGTGTTGATGCTCAGTTGCTTGAGCGCGAACGAGCTTTACAGGATTTATTAAATGCGAAGGCCGAAACCCAGACACGCCTGTTGAGCGGCAATCACACTCAAGAACAGGCGGAAGAGACGGCTCAAGAACTGTCCGGAATCATTAATGAGTACACGCAGGTTCAGGCGCGCATCAAGCAGGCAAGTCCGCGTTACGCAACGCTCACGCAGCCGCCGATACTCACTCTGAAAGAGATTCAGGCAGAGGCGCTCGACCCTGACACGATGCTGTTGGAGTACAAACTTGGCGAGCAGCGCAGCTATCTCTGGGCGGTGACACGAACCTCATTCCGCAGCTTCGCATTGCCTAAACGCGCCGAGATCGAGGCGGCGGCGCGGCAAGTCTATGAACTGTTAACGGCACGCAACCGGCATCCGACAGGCGAGACGCCGCTGCAAAGGCAGGAGCGGCTACGGCAGGCGGACGAAGCATATCCGTTAGCCGCAGCTAACTTGAGCCGGATGTTGCTCGGCCCTCTCGCTTCGCTTCGTGGGGCGAAGCGTCTCCTCATCGTCGGCGATGGGGCATTGCAGTATATCCCGTTCGCTGCTTTACCCGATCTCGCACCTGACACAGGCGCAACTAAAAGCCTGCCCGTTCAGCCGCTCATAGTGAATTACGAAATCGTTAATCTTCCTTCCATCTCCGTCATCTCCGAGATCAGACGCGAACGCAAGTCGCACCGCGCGCCTCAAATGACGATTGCGGTGCTCGCCGATCCGGTCTTTGATAAAGAAGATATGCGCGTCCGAAGGGCGAAGACGGGTGCTGTGCGAAAAAACATGGAAGCACGCCGGACGGTCGAGGTGAAACAACCTCTTAAACCGGCTTCCTCTCCTTCCGGTGTTTCCGAAATCGAGCGGGCGTTGGTCGAAGCTGGCGTTATGCAAGATAAAATAATTATCCCGCGCCTTCTCCTCTCGCGCAGAGAGGCGCAGGCCATACTTGCCTACGCGCCCCCCGGCAAAAGTATGGCCGCGCTTAACTTCGATGCCAGTCGAGCTACTGCAACCAGCGCGAAACTTGCGCGCTACCGCTTTGTCCATTTCGCGACGCACGGGCTACTCAATAGCCAACATCCGGAACTCTCAGGCATCGTGCTCTCGCTGGTTGACGAGCAAGGTCAAACGCAAGATGGTTTCTTACGCTTGAATGAGATTTATAATCTCAAGCTTTCGGCGGAACTGGTGGTGTTGAGCGCGTGTCAGACCGGACTCGGCAAAGAGATCAAGGGAGAAGGATTAATCGGGCTGACGCGCGGCTTTATGTACGCTGGGGCGGCGCGCGTAGCGGCGAGCCTGTGGAAGGTGGACGATGCGGCGACAGCAGAACTGATGACCCGTTTTTATAGAGGCATTCTAAGGGAAGGCAAAACGCCTGCGGCAGCCCTGCGCGCGGCTCAGGTAGAGATATGGCAACAGCAACCATGGCGAGCGCCATACTACTGGGCAGCGTTTATCTTGCAAGGCGAATGGAAATGAATCTCGTTTCAAATTACCAGCCAAGTGTAAATGCAAGCATACGCCCTTTCATGGAATTATTCTGACCAAATTCGTTAACATGAGCATCAATTAGACAAAAGATATGTTATGTAGACAATAACCCGACTCCCATAACCTACGGCCTCTCGCCGTAGCTGTTGGGAGGATTGTCACCATGCAGTGTCTACAGGATAATGTGCATCTCGTCGCTAAACTTTCCTTCTTAGGCACACACAGCCGAGAGCAACTCCTGCGCTATTTGCGCACGCTCTCAGCACGCCATTACGCGCCGGGATCACTCGCCGCCGCCATCATCGTCGTCAGGAGATTCTTACGTCACCTTCCTCTGCTGCGACGCGACGCACTCACCGCCGACTTCGCCGGGGCAGTCCCACCAGACATCTCCGACTTCGTGCGCCTCGCGCGGGGCACGGAACTCGCCCCTTCCACCATCAACCTCAGCTTGAGCCTACTCTCCGAGTTCTTCGACTTTCTGCGTGATGAGGGATTGCTGCGCTCTCAGCCCGTTATCAAACGACGCCATCGCCTCCTCGCCCAGACGACCTTGCCGAAGCCGATGCCGGAACCAGACCTCATCCGCTTCTTCAAGGCCGTGGATTCACCAAGAGATCGGCTCCTTTTCCTGCTCATGCTCCGCTGTGGGCTACGCGTCTCCGAGGCTTGCGCGCTCAGATGGGATGACTGCGACCTCGCAGATGGAACCATCCGCGTCAACGACGGTAAGGGGCGCGTGAATCGCATCAGTCTACGTCTCGCCCGACATGGAGCGGGAACTCACGCGGTGGCTCGCCCGCAACGTCGCCGCGACCTACCTGTTCCGGAGCCGGAAGCGTCGGGGACAGCCGCTTGACCGGCGGGTAGTCAACATCATCATGAACAAGTATCTACACAATGCTGGCATCGCCCGGCGTTACACGCCGCACGGCCTGCGGCATACCTTCGCCACGCAACTCCTCAATGCTGGCGTCACGCTCGAAGTGCTCAAGGAGTTGATGGGACATCGCTCAATCCAGAATACGCTCAAGTACACACAACTCCATGAAGAAACCAAGCGTCAGCAGTATACGCAGGCCATGGAGCGGGTCGAGAGCCGACACTCGGCAGCAGGAGGTGGAAGATGATACCTGAAGAAGTCGGTCATTTCTGTACATATCTCTCGACGCGCAACTACTCACCGCACACGGTCGAGAGTTATCGCCTCGACTTGCGCTTATTCTTCGACGCGGCGGCAAGGCCACCGCGCGAGGTCACATGGCGCGAACTAGACCGCTTCATCGAAGACAGCATCAGCGGGGGTTGACGGCGACGACCATCAACCGGCGCTTGAACGCCCTCAAGCGGTTCTATGATTACTTGGCAGAGGAGAGCCAATGGCCCGCCGTCGTCCCCGTCAAGCCGAGCCACTTTCTACGGCTGGGCAGACCGCTGCCGAAGAAGTTGACGCGCGAGCAGGTCAAAGGTTTCTTCGCGGAGATAGATAATCCGATGGATCGGGCATTGTTCCTGTTGATGCTGCGGGTCGAGTTGAGAGTCTCGGAAGTGATTAAACTCAAGGTGGACAACGTTGACTGGGAGCAG
>CAXTRQ010000028.1:26473-45653 GCA_964246705.1 uncultured Pyrinomonadaceae bacterium | reverse complement strand
GTGCTCAGCCATTCGGGACCGCGACTGCCGCCGCTTTGCTGGGCAATCGTCTGGAACATATTCGCAAAATCGCGCGGGTCATAACCGTCGCGCGCCATAATCTGCGCGCCGAGCAGGTCGGCTTGCGTTTCATATTCGCGGCTGTACGGATTGACCAGAAATCCACGATAGATACTATTACCGAGCGGCGCGCCCGCTTCTCCGCCAAGAATCGCGCCGCCGAGAACCGCGCCGATGCCGAGAATCTGGTTGAGCGGATTGCTTTGCTTGGTCGCCTGCGCCGTCGCGTGACGAAGCGCGACGTGGCTGATTTCGTGCGCCATCACGCCCGCCATCTCACCTTCGGTCTTGGCGGCTTCGATCATGCCTCGATTAACGTACATCGGGCCGCCGGGCAACGCGAAGGCGTTGATGTCTCGCGCGTCCACAACTTTAAAAGTGTATCTGAATTCGGGATGTTGAAACTCGGACGGAATGGCCGCGACGAGACGACGACCGACGCTCTCGACGTAGTTGGTGATGTAGCTGTCGCGCAAGATAGGAAGTTGTTGCTCGGCCTGCTGCGAGGCTTCCTGACCGGCTTGTACGTCTGCACGCACGTCGTATTTATTATTCGGCGCGACAATCTTCGTCTGCGCCATCGCGGCCAGAGGCATTGCGAAAAGCGCGACTACCAAAAGCAACGTTGGTATTTTACTTAGACGATAATTACTTGATCTCATTTTCCCTCCTCCGAACGAGCGCACGGCTGTAGAAACGATGGATGCGCTCTTCACTAACCTCGCAAGTTCAAAAGCGGCACGCTCCCCCGGAGTTGAAAGAGGGTGTGCCGCTCTTGAACGAAAGCTTCTCCCTCTTTTTAAGGCTTAACAATTCGACTGCCCTTGGCAGGGCATTCGCAGTGGAGAGAGAAATCAATTTGCCAGTCAACCGCCGCATCCGTCGAGTATCAACTATTGGCGGCGTATCTTTTGACTACGTTTTGATGAATTACACGCCAGCCGGGTTGGCCTCTAACTCAAGACCGTCGCCTCGTGCGCCTTCCCTTCCTCTGCCCGCGAGGTTTAATAATTCCTTTGCTATTCAACGGTTTTTGCTCGACCGCAGGCTCCGTCGCTCCATCTAACCTGACGGTTGCGCCTGCGGGCGGACGCGGAATCGAGACGGCGACGAAGGGCGAGGTGATAACTTGCGTTGTAATATCTTCGGACGCCGGACGCCGCTCGTTAATACTGACAGCAAGCACAGTGCCATCCCGCCTGATGCCGGTCACTTCGACGCTGTAGCCACCCGTCGGCTTCTGTCCCTGAAAGACGACGACGACAGCCTGCGTGTTAAAACTTACATCCGGCGCGAGCCGACCGCCGCCAATCAGACGCCACACACGCTGCCACTCCGCTTCACTCGTTATCAATTCGACGGCGCGCGCGCCTTCATAGCCGCTCATCGCACCCGTCGCCAGCACAGAGAAACTGACGGGGCGCGATTCGCTCGCGGTCGTCGTATTATTCGCCGCCCCGTCGTCCGCGCGCGTCGTGGCGTTCGCGTCGCCGAGCATCGCCATCCGCAGAATTTTTATCGGGGGCATGCCGTAGCTCAACAGACGGTCGTGGAAATCGCCGAGCCGGAAGGAGTCACCCATCCGCGCACGCCACTCTTCGCGCAACTTCAAAATTTCCATCTTGCCGAGCGTGTAAATGAGATAGGTCGGATCGAGCGTGCCGCGCCGCGCCTCGCGTTCGGCATTGACGCGCGCCATGAAACCTTCGCGCATGAAAAACTCGACGGCCTGTTCGTATGTCATCCCTTCGGTGTGCAGACGGATGCCGACGAGATAGCGGCACAGGCGCAGTAGCGCGGCGTCCAGTTGCGCGAGTTTCAACTTCGGATTGTTGCCGCCGAAACCCTCTTCGAGCATCATCTGCTCGCAGTAGTGCGCCCAGCCTTCGACGAAACTGTTTGCGCCGAGCGCCGCACGCACGCGCGACGGCGAATTCTTCAACGCCAGCAGTTGATAGTAATGGCCGGGATAGGCTTCGTGAATGGAAGTAATCGGCAACGCATAGCGGTTGTAATGGCTGAGATGTTCTTCCCTCTGCTGCGAGTTCCAATGCTGATCGGGCGGCGTGACGTAATAGAAGGCTTCGGTCGCAACGCGCTCGAATGCGCCCGGCGTATCCATCGAAGCGAAGCTCAAGGCACGCGCGTATTCGGGCGTCTCCGCGACCGTCAGATTCTCGCGCGCAGGGACGCTCATAATTTCTTCCGCGCGAACAAAGGCGCGGAGGCGGTCGAGTTCGGCGCGGGTCTCGCCGACGAGGCCATCAGCCGTCGGGTGCTCGCGTCCCAAAAATTGCAGCGCAAAGTCCACGCCTTTGCCGGGCGCGATCTCTTCGGCGAGCGAGCGCATTTCGTCCTGCGTGCGTCGCAACTCGTGCTCGCCTTCGCGCACTAGTTGCGCGAGCGGCGTCTCGATCATCTCTTCGTAGAGCAGTTTCTTCCGGTAGTTCTCTGCGCCGATGGCAAACGTGCCCGTCGAGCGCGGCAGCAAATCGCGTTCGAGCCACTCGGCGAAAGAGTTGAGCGCGGCGATAGCCTCCCGGTTGGCTGTGTCGAACTCGGCGCGGCGCGCGGCGGTTAAACGCCCGCCGCCCGCGCGCTCGAACATCTGCGGAACGACGCGCGCAAAGAAATCGAGGCTGCCGCGTACTTGCCCGACGGCCGTCTCCGTATAGATACGCGGCGGCACGCCCAGATTCAAGCGGGCTTCATTGAGCAGGCGCGCAATCTGCCGCTCGCGTGCGAGCACGGCGTCGAGTCTCTGTTCGATGGGCGCGTAGTTGCGTTTCAGGATGTTGTCAATGCTCGCCGAGGCGAGGTTGTTGTAAATGTTCGGATCGCGCTGCCACATCCGTATGTCTTCGAGTTCGAGCAGGCGCGCGCGCGCATGTGATTGCAACACGAGATAGTCGTAGCGCGCTTCCGCAGAGAGCAGCCATTCAGAGATGCGTGAGAGGTCGGCGAGCGCCGAGCGCAGACGCTGCACCTCGCGCGCGACGGCGTCGGGGCTGCGCGATTCAAGCTGAGAATCGTACTCGTGGAGGCCGAGCGCGGTCGCCTCGGTCGGATTAAAGGCATAGTAACCGCGCAGGTACTCGCCCGCGATTTGATTCAAGCGCGCATCGTGGCTGCGCGACGTGGTGCGCGTCGGCGCGACGCGTGGGGCGCGTGCGACGCGACGTGTCGAGCGACGTTGCGCCGACACTGCCGGGACGCAGGGGAGCCACAAGGTTGCACAGGCGACGAACGCAAGGAGCGGCGCGAAAAGTTTCCTTTTCATCAAGCGAACCATTCTCCAAAAGATTTTAGAAGGAGAGTACGACCATATTAAGAAGAAGTCTCGAACGCCCGGTGAGATTAACACAGAAGGGGCGCGCATCGTCTAGGTTTGTGTGTTGGTGAAATGCGATGCGTGCGGCGGCGGTTGGGCGTGTCTCAAGCTGGTCTTTATCAACGCAGAGACCGCAGGACGCGGTGGTTGCACAGAGACTTCAATGAATTTCTCCGTGTATCCACTGCGTCCTGCGATGTCTCTGTAGTGAACTGGCTTTTATCGAGTTCAACTTTGAAACCGGCTTGAGTGAAAAGTCTTACGTGCGCGGCGCAATCTTCTCGTTGAGGAATTTCGTCGCATCGTCGAGCGGTGCGAGATGATGCGGACGCCCTTCCCAGACGCGCCACATCGAGAAGATGAGGAAGACGAAGGCGGCGATTTTGAATATCCTTCCACCCGCCGAATTGTCCGTTATCGCTTCGATAAAACCGAAGACGAACGTGAGCGCCAGAATCGTGAGATTTAAGGCCAGCCCTTGCGCCGCATGAAAGCGCGTGCGCGTCTCCGCGCGCGGGACGAGCAACAGTTCGATCACCGCGATGACCAGCCCGACGTGGAAAGGCGCGTACGGCAGAATGTTCGCGATGTTCTCCGGCAAGCCCAATTTCGTGACATGCCGCGACGATGGTCGTGCGTATGGAGGGTAGGGCGACGACATGCCGGGCGCAACGGGTGGCGGCGCGTAAGGGGTCTGCACGGGCGGCGTCGCGCCCTGCGTCTGGGGTTGTGCGGACGCGCCGAAACTCGTGTAGCCGGAACGTGGCGGCTCGTATGTAGGGGGCACGAAGACGGATGGATAAGAGGACGGATACGGCTCAGGGAGACGCCGCGTCGGCTCTTCAACAGGAGCGGATGCGCGCTCGCTCTGCGCGTCCGGCAAGGCGCGCGTCGGATCGTCATGTTTGCCCATCAACTCGTCCGCGCGCTTTACGAAATCTGGGTCGAGCGGGTCTGTATCGTACTGACTTCTCTTCTCTGACATAGACACTTCTACGAAATACGGGGCGTTCCGGTTCTCTCCCTCCGAGAGCTTTAATCTTCGACGACGCGAAACTCTGCTTGAGTCCAGTTTCCGGCGCGCTCGTCAATGTGAAAAGCGCGGAGCACGCCTGCGCCCGCCGTGTCGAAGCCGATAATGAAATAGACCGCCGACGGATAAAAAGCAAGCTGCACGTCGCGCTCGGACGGCGCGGGCGACGACGTGCGCGGGTGCGAGTGATAAATCGCCAGCAGACGCTCTCTGTGCTCGCGCATCCGTCGCTGTGCGGCGAACAACTCTTCCGGTGCGGCCTCGTAGGCGACGGCGGGCGTGCGCGCGACGTTGCGCAGGCGATAGATAGTCTGTGCCGTCTCGTCGCCGCCGCCAATCAGGCCGCAACACTCTTCGGGCGACGCCTCGCGCGCGTGCGCGTACATCTCTTCAACCTGTGCGCGCCGGAGTGTGATGATAAAAAACTTCCTTTGAATTAAGACTTCACTGCAAAACCCGCCTGAGCGAAGGCCATCACCGTACTGTTCTTTGCGCCTCCAGCCTCTCCAACGCGAAGTTTCTTTCCTCGCCAAAAAGTTTCGCGCTGGAGACGCAAAGGGAAAGTCGCCGTGGATTTTTTGAAACAGTCTCTAAACGACCGGCGAACTTCCGCGTCCCTTATCCTTCGACAATCTTGATGCCCAGTTCTTTCAACTGCTGCGGGTCAATTTCGCCGGGCGCTTCAATCATCAGGTCGGCTGCCGAAGCGGTCTTCGGAAAGGCCATTACGTCGCGGATGTTTTCGATTCCGGCGAGCGCCATCATCAGTCGTTCGATGCCGGAAGCGATGCCGCCATGCGGCGGCGTGCCGTATTCGAGCGCGTCGAGGAAGAATCCGAAACGCTCGCGCGCTTTCTCTTCCGTCAGCCCCAGCGCCTTGAAGATAACGCGCTGCACTTCGCGCTGGTGAATACGAATCGAGCCGCCCGCGACCTCGATGCCGTTCACCACCGTGTCGTAAGCCTTCGCGCGCAGGCCGCCGAGCAGTTCTGTTTCGCCGGTTTCGATAGCGCGCATGAGCAGCGACAAGTCCTCGTCGAGCGGCGAGGTGAACGGATGGTGCATGGCATAGTAACGCCCGTCGTCCTCGTTATACTCGAACATCGGAAACTCCGTCACCCAGAGCGGCTTGTAAACTTTTTCGGGTATCAACTTTTCACGCCGCGCGACCTCGTTACGCAACGCGCCGAGGCTCGCCGCGACCGTCTTGGCCTTGCCCGCGACGATGAGCACGGCGTCTCCCCGCTCCGCCCCGGCGTCTGACGCCATGCGCGCGATGGTCTCTTCGCCCAGAGCTTTTAAGAGAGACGACGACAACTCGTCGCCGAGCTTTATCCACGCCAGCGCGCCCGTGCCGTAACGCTTCACGTATTCCTGCAACTCGTCCAGAACCTTGCGCGAGAGCGACGCACCATTTTTATAGACGATTCCCTTGACCTCGCCGCCCGCCGAGAGCGCCGCTGCGAAAGGCGCGAACGTCGTTCCTTCGATGGCGTTCGAGAGGTCTTTGAGTTCCATCTCGAAACGCAGGTCGGGCTTGTCGCTGCCGTAGCGGCGCATCGCTTCCGCGTAGGTCAGACGCGGAAACGGGACGGGCAATTCGACGCCGCGCAGGCGAAAGACGCGCACCATCATCGGCTCGATAAGCGCGTAAATCTGTTCGGGCGAAGCGAAGCTCATCTCAACGTCGAGTTGCGTAAATTCCGGCTGGCGGTCGGCGCGCAGGTCTTCGTCGCGGAAGCACCGCGCAATTTGGTAATACTTGTCGAAGCCCGCAATCATACACAACTGCTTGAAGAGTTGCGGCGACTGCGGCAGCGCATAAAACTTGCCGGGATAGAGCCGCGACGGAACGACGTAATCGCGCGCGCCTTCGGGCGTTGACTTGATGAGAATCGGCGTTTCAAGCTCTGTAAAATCCTGCTCGTCCATGTAGCGTCGAATCTCCGAGACGACGCGATGGCGCAGGCGCAAATTCGCCTGAAGCTGCGGGCGGCGCAAATCGAGATAACGATACTTGAGACGCAAGTCTTCGCTCGCCAGCCCGTCCGACGACATCACTTCGAGTTGAAAGGGCAGCGTCCGCGCGTCGTTCAAAATCCAAAGCTCGCGCGCCTGCACTTCCACGTCTCCCGTCGCAATCTTCGAGTTGCGCGCCGCCTCTTCGCGCCGCACGACTTCGCCGCGCACGGCGACGACATACTCGCCGCGCGGCTGTTTCGCTTTCGCGTGAGCCTCCGGCGCGGTCTCTTCGTTAAAGACGACCTGCGTCAGCCCGTCGCGGTCGCGCAGGTCGAAGAAGGTCAGCGGCCCGAAGTCGCGGCGGCGCGCCACCCAGCCCATCAGCACGACTTCACGACCGGCATCCTCCGCACGCAACGCGCCGCAAGAATGTGTGCGCTCCAAATCCCCTAAATTATCGAGCACGATTAATTGTCCCTCAAATGAATTTCTTTGTGTGGCTTCTTCAGTTTTTCACTTAATATAGTGCCAACGGCCTCGCGTGGCATCGTTTCTTGCTGGGATGAAATCATATTCTTGATGGTTATGACACCCGTATCTCGCTCCGTTTCCCCTATTACTGCCACATACCTTACCTTATTAGAAGCATAAGAAAATTGCTTACCAAGCTTATCCGCTTGCGGGTAGAGCAAAACCCGCAATTCCTTAGCGCGTAGCTCTTGCGCGAGCGCAAGTGCATCGGGGATAAGTTCTTCTCCTAAGATCGCCACCATTACGTCCGCTACGTCATCCGATAAAGAATCAGGGAACATGTTGTTCTCATTCATCACGACGATGATGCGTTCGAGTCCGAGCGAGAAACCGCAGGCCGGAACATCGCGCCCCGCAAACATGCCGACGAGATTATCGTAGCGACCTCCGCCGCCGAGACTGCCCGCGAGGTCGGGCACGGTGATCTCCATAATCGCGCCCGTGTAATACGAAAGCCCGCGCGCCAGACTCGGATCAATTCTTATCTTCGACTCCGCTTCGTCGGAGTTTGAAAATTTGACTATCCTTCGCAACTCGTCAATGCCGCGCGCGCCCGCCTCATTGTCGCCGACAAATTCGACGAGCCGACCCAGCACGGCGGCGTTCAAGGCTTCTGCCTGCGTGGCGTGCTCTCCCGTCACAATCAGTTCCGCCGCGTGCGCCAACTCCGTCAACTTTTCAAAGAACGATAAGAGACGATGGCCGCTCTCTTCCGCGATACCGCGCTGCGCCAACTCTTTCTCCACTCCCGCGCGGCCAATCTTATCGAGTTTATCAATCGAGACGAGCGCATCAGCCTGTTTCTCAGCGGCGACTCCGGCCGCCGCGAGCACGCCCGCGAGCACCTGCCGGTGATTGAGGCGAATCGTGAAATTGTTGAAGCCGAGACGCGTCAGAGCCTCATCCGCCGCCGCGCAGAGTTCAGCCTCGATGGTCATCGAACGCGAGCCGAGCGCGTCTACGTCGCACTGGTAAAATTCGCGGAAGCGACCGCGCGCCGGACGGTCTGCGCGCCAGACGGGTTGAATCTGGTAACGCTTGAAAAATTTCGGCAACTGCTCGCCATACTCTGCGACGACGCGCGCCAGCGGCACTGTTAAATCGTAGCGCAACGCGAGGTCGGCCTCTCCGGTCTTCTCATGCTCGCCGCGCTTGAGGATTTTGAAGATAAGCTGGTTGCCCTCCTCGCCATACTTCCCCAACAGCGTCTCGATGTTCTCGACCGCCGGAGTCTCAAGCGGCTCGAACCCGTAACGCTCATAGACCTCTTTGATAATTCCGATGACGTACTCTCGCCGCCGCACGTCCGTCGGCAAAAAATCGCGCATCCCGCGCGCCGGTTGTGTTCTGGTAGCCATCTTTGTTGCTCGTCAATAATTTGAGCGGTCTTGCGCTTGCGCCCGTTTGGAAAGATACGCCTATTTGAAGAACGAAAAGCCTGCGTAGAAAAGGTTCGAGTCAAAGCCCGGATTAATCTCGCCGCGATTACCGTTTGACAGATGATGATACCTGTAACCGAACGTCAGCGCCCTGCGCTCGCTCGTGAAAAACTGTACCCCGCCGCCGAAGTCTGCGGTGAAATTAAACTGCTTGCCAGCCCTGCCCGGCTCAATCACGCTCCGCTCGTCCGGCACGGGTTCTGTGAAATAGATAAAGCCGAGGCTGCCGCCTGCAAATGGCTGCACGCGCTTGCTTCGACGGAAGTTCAGTTGCAACCCGATGGGGGCAATCCCTGCGCCGTAGACCGACTTGCGCGATGTCTCGAAACGAAAGACGCCCGGCGTCGAGTCAGGCACGAAGCGGCCTCTCTCATAAGAGAGCACGGCGACCGGAACAGCATCAATCGTGTACTTCAATGCCATCCCGTTTCCGGCGGCGACGACGCGCGCGTAGCGCAAGCCCACGATGCCGAAGCGTGAATCTTCAGACTTGCCAATCAGCGTCGGCGAATCGAAGGATGCGCCGCCCCACACGCCAAACTCGTTTGCGCCTTTATCCAGATAAGGCGGCTGGCTTCCCGTCGCCTGCGGCGCAGACGCTCCAGCCGCATCGCGCTCTTCGTTCACACTCGACGCGCCCGCGATTTCCTGAGCGGAAACAGCGAGCGTCGCCAGCGTAAACAGCAGCGCCAAAGCGGCGAGACGTTTGCAAATATTCGGCATCTCCAAATTCACTGCGGCAGTTTTTGAAATCAAAGCAATCTCCTAGCGCGCGGCTTGCCGCTCTGCTTCTTCCCTGTAGGCTCGCGTATATTCGATATAGTTTTGCCAGTAGTGGTCGAGTCCGGCGACCTCTTCAACGGTCAGAGAACGTCTGACACGCGCGGGCACGCCCATCACGAGCGAGCGCGGCGGCACTTGCGTTCCCGGCGACAGGAGCGCGCCCGCCGCGATGATAGATTTTTCGCCGACGCGCACGCCGTCCATCACGATTGATCCCATGCCGACGAGACAGCCGCGCTCGATGTAGCAACCGTGCAGCGTAACGTTATGCCCGACGGTGACTTCTTCTTCGAGGATGGTGGCGTGAGTGCCGTTCGAGACATGAATCACTGTGCCGTCCTGAATGTTGGAGCGGTCGCCGATGCGTATGTAGAACACGTCGCCGCGCACGACCGCATTGAACCAGACGGAAGCCTGCTCGCCGATATGAACATCGCCGATGACCTGCGCGCTCTCTTCGACAAAAGCGCTGGGGTGAATCTGCGGGTGCGTGTCTCGAAAAGGTCTAATCATGGCGTTTGAAAACTCGTCTCTACCGGACGGCAATCTCCGAGATTTTCTGTTGTCCGTTTTTGTGCGAAACCGAAACCGCAATGCTTTTACCGTTCGGCGCGTCGGCGACAACTGTGGCCATCTCGGCGTTCTTCGACTGCTCGCGCCAGTTCGTCAGGCTCGCCGCGCTGGCTCCGCTCTGTTTAAACGACGCGGAGAATTTTTCGATAAACGCCTTACGCAAAGCCTGCCTGTTGTCCTCGTCCGGCATCTCTCTGTAGCCTTCGCCGACATCGCCGCCCGGAACTTTGAGGTTCTCCCAATCATAAGCGCCTTCGATGGAAACGTCGCCGTCGAGCAGGCGTCCGACCGCGTCTCTGGCAAAATCCCCGTCGGCGCGGGCGGGCGGGGGGGCGGCGTGGCCGCCGGTCTTGCCTTCTACGCCGGTCGCCGTTTTATTGTTCGAGGAATTCGTCCCGCACCCGGCAACCAGCAGGCACGCGGCGAGCGCCAGAACGGGAAGAAGCGTCGGCTTCATCAAAGCTCTCCTCTCAAATTAAACATCACGCGCCTGACAGCCCTTGATAGGCAGTCTCCGCTGCTTTGAGCGAAAGCGAAAACGGTAACACGCGCGCGCCGGACGGGCAAGCCAGAGAAGATTGACAACCGTGCCGTGCACGTTAGCTAATCCTATCCCGACTTAAATCATTCAACTTTTTGTTTTCTTAGCGTCTTTGCGTCTCCCGCGTCAAACTTATTCACACGCCAAGACGCCAAGTCGGAAGGATGCTAAGAAGAGAACTTTCTAAAGTCTAGTAGCCAGTCGAGCCGAAGCCTCCCGTTCCACGTCTGGTATCTTCAAGTTCGTCAACCCAGACGGGCGTCGGTGTCGTAATCGCTTCGATAATGAGTTGGCAAATTCTGCTCGCTGCGGGGAGGATAACCGCCTCATCGCCGGTATTGTAGAGAACGCACTTGATCTCTCCGCGATAGTCCGCGTCAACCACACCGGAGAGGACATCAATGACATGACGCGAAGCCAGACCTGAGCGCGGAGCCAGTCGCCCGTAGAAACCTTCCGGTATGGCGACCGCAAGGCCGGTGCTCGCGCAGACACGACTTTGAGGTTCTATCCTGAGGTCATCTATGCAGTAAACATCCAGCCCGGCGGCCTGTGCGCTCCCGCGCGTGGGCAGCACTGCGCGCTCATCGAGTTTTTGAAAGCGTAGAGTTTCTATCGCCTCATTCATCGTTTCCTCTCTTGTTGCTTTCCTGCACGATGCGGAGAGTGCCGTCGCCGACGGTGAATGAGAGCATCGCGCCGCCAGTCCCCGCGCGTCCCTGCAACGAGCGTTCGGTCGCTTGTGTGTGCTCGCGCGGGGTCAGACCCGTATAGCTGTTTTCGATGCGTCCTGTGCGCAGGATTTCAGCGTCAACATCACCGCTGAAGTTGGCGGGCAATTCGACCGTGAGGTCGCCGCTCCCCAGACGGAAGCGTGCGCCTCGCCCTCGCCAGCTACGCGCGTTGAGGCGCAGATTGACCGCGCCTCGCTGGATGGTCGCTTCCGCGTCTCCGCCCGTGAAGTTGAAGGACGCCGGAACAGTCTCACCGGCATTCAGACGCAGCGCGCCTTCGACGCCGGAGAGCGTGAGCGCGCCGCGCCCGGCATAGATTTCCAAATCGGATGAAGCAGGAACGCGAAGGCGATAGTCAATTCGCCAAGGCATCGTGAGCAACTTCTTCGGAAAGTCGCGCCCGGCTTTCTTCATAAACTTGCGGTCGTGCGTTCCCGTCGTAATGATGCTGACATGGTTGACATCATCATCAAGCAAGAAGCCGTTGACGGTTGCGAGGCGTGCCAGTTCCTCTTCCGTGTCGGCTCTGAGTTCGACATCGGCGGTAATCTCAACCTCGCTCTTCGGCCATGCCTCGATGATGATTGAGCCTTCGGGCGCGCCGTAGAGCGTGATGCTGCTGCCGTAACCGAGACGGCGCGTCTCCTGCCGCGTCGTCGTGCGTTTCAAAAGCGGCGCTTGTGCCGGAGACGAGATTGGGGCTGGCGGGACTTTTCCTGCGTCAACCTTTCCTCTCTGTCGCGCGTCCGCCGGTGGAGCGAAGGCTGAGAGAAACACTACGACGGCAATCAGGAGCAGCGGGCGCACGACGGAAGGCGCAGGCCGCGTCCTGAAAATTTTGCGGTTTGAGATCACATCAGTTCCCTCCCGAAAAAGAAGGCGGACGCTCCCGGCTCGAATGTGTTGAATCGAAGAGAGCGTCCGCCATTGGACTCTGACATTTTAAGCCGACAATCAACGTTGCATAAAGGTGATTGAGCCGCGCCCGTTCGTCGTGCTGAGCGACGCGCTGCCGTCTCCCACTTTGCCGACGACCTTACGCTTATCGCTGAAAAACTCGAACTGGCCGCGACCGGCAAAACCGCCGAGGTCAATATTGCGCGTGCGCGGGGCGGTCGCAATCAGGCGAAAGCCGGAGTCGGCGGTGATGCGAATCTGGATATCGCCCTGCATGGACTTGAGTTCGTAAGTACCGTTGCGTAGCAGTTCGGCGTCGAACAGGATATTCCCCATGATGTTTTCCGCCATCACGGTCGAAGCGCGGATGCCCGTCAGTTCGATGTCGCCTTCGGTCGAGACGATGGCGCGCACGATTGCGCCGCGCACGTTACGCACGGTGATATTGCCGCGCTTGGTCTGGATGTCCACGGTTGAATTAACCGGCACTTGAATCTTGAAGTTGATGTCGCCGACATCCGCGCGGTTCTCGCGCTCGACGTTGATCGTCACGCCGTCGCCTGTGACCTGCGGCGTCATCCGCGCCGCAGAGGATTCCATGTCGGCGGAAACTTTGACCTTGTTCTTTTCCCACGATTCGACCGTCACCGTGCCCGAACGGTTAACCAACAACAAGCGTATGTTCGGATTGGTCGCGTACTCTTTGGTGATGTGCCGTTGCGCGAACGTGTCGGCGGGAGAGGCGAGAGAAATAGCGCAGAGAAGCGCCAGCCCGAACAGAGCGTGTCGCCACACTGCCTTTCTGTTCCGCACAAAGCGCCAATCGTTTGCGTGAGGAATACTAATCGGTGTCTCGTTCATCAACCTCTGGAAATCAGGCAAAAGAAGGTTCCGCGCAGTAAGCCTGCCGCTAATTCTTCTCCGTCGCGCGGTTGCTCCCGCGACGCTCGCAGACAGTCTGAAGTATGGGCGCGTCCCGTTCAATCTTAATGCTCGCAGAACTCTTTGAGAAGCTCCATTTTGTCGCGCAGCGCCGAATTGAGCATCTCTTCCGAGACTTCGTCATGCGGGTTCCGCTGAAGCTCGTCGAGCGACTCGCTGACGGCCTGATCTATGACGTTAAGACTGCGGTCGAAGGATTCACGCATACGCGGATTCCAGCTCGCCTTACGCTGCTCGACGCGTTGCTGCCAGTAATTGAGGCTCGTCTGCTGCTGGTTGACGTAAGCGCGCGGGTAGGAGCCGTCGGCCAGAAAAGCATTGCGCGAACTATCCTGCGGCAGCCCCGACGCGGCGGACAGCGTGGTGCTGGCGTTGTGCTGGAAACTCTGCACGCCGAGCGTCGTGACGAGCGAAACGCTAATCACGATAGCGGCGACGGCTGCCGTCATCTGCGGAAGCGTCAGTTCCCAACGCCTGCTCAGCAGCCGCGCCCAAAAGTTCGGGCGCGTTTTTGACGGCACGGCCACGGCAGCAGTGGCAGTTCCCTGATTAAAACTGAGTTCGCTTTCGATGGTATTGCTGATGCGCAGCCAGAGAGCGTGCGCGTTGGGCGGCTCGTAGCAGTCACCGCCGCGACACTCATGCGCGGCGCTGACGATGACGCCGATCTCGTCGTGCACGTCAACACAGAAGAGGCATTCTTCAAGGTGTGTGCTGAGCAGAGTGTGGTCGTCGCCGGTCAGCGTGCCGTCAAGAAAATCGCTGAGTAATTCTTGGCACTTCTCGCAGTTCATTTCGTGTAAACCTCACGCGCCTTTCAGGCCCCTCATTTTTGCGGCTTCCCGCAAAAATCTTCGTCGCCGTCCGTCTCGCTTTCGGCGAAGGCGGGCTGAAGTCCGCGCTTCTTTCTTTCAAACGATTCAAGCCAGTCTTTCGGGGAGACTCAGCGTTCAGTTGCACCGTTTATCGCTCGTCTGCCGGTTTAGAGGTCAACCGGGTTGGTGTGAAACCCGAGCGACGTTGTTGGAAGCTATTGAGGCGGATTCTGTTGCCTCAACAAGCCACGTAATTTCATCCTCGCCTTGTGTAACTGTGATTTACTCGTCCCCACCGAACACCCCAACAACCTCGCTATCTCTTCGTGCTCGTGCCCTTCCACATCATGCAAGATAAACACCGTGCGGTAACCCGGCGGCAGCTGCCCAATCGCCTTGTCCAACGCGATTCTGTCCACCACCGGCATACTATTCGGATTCTGCGTTCCCACCACCACCTGCACGGGAGTCTCTCCGTCATCCGTCGTCTGCTCCAACCTCACGCCACGCTTGCGGAAATGCATCAGCACTTGATTGACCGTCAGCCGATGCAGCCAAGTGGTGAAGGCCGACTCGCCGCGAAAACTGCCGATCTTACGAAAGAGTTGGATGAAGACTTCCTGTGCTAAATCTTCGGCTTCGGCAGTATTGGTGGTCATCCGCAGGCAGAGAGAATAGACGCGCCGATTGTGGCGCTCGTACAACTGCTCGAAGGCTAACATGTCGCCTCCGGCCGCCGCCTGCGCCAGTTCGTAATCCGAAGCTTTCGGTTTCTCAGTTTCGGTAATCGCCACGTGTCCGAACGTCCGGCAGGCAGAGAAGGCAACTACGGCTGAGAAGATTACCTCCCTCGTATCGCCCGCCTGACCGGCAACTCTGGACGCGCCCGCTTGGCATGCCTGAGCGAAACCGTCTTGCGGTGGCGGCTGCAAGCCGATAACTTGCGGCGTATCACCAAGTTTCACTCACGCGGGTCTGATGCTATGCGTTCGGCGCGTCGTTGCCCTTCGCTGTACTAAATTTGTCTTTTTCGTGTAGTCTGTGCCAACTGCGTGCTCTCTGCTTCAAGTCCAGTACGTGCGGTCGAGCGAACGATAGCCGACAGCTTCCGCGACATGCACGGGGCGAATCCCTGCTGAAGCGTCGAGGTCTGCGATGGTGCGACTGACTTTTAGGATACGGTCATAAGCTCTCGCTGACAAGCCCAGACGCGCCATCGCCTGCTCCAACATCCGCTCGCTCTCCGCGTCAATCCGGCAATAGCGACGCAGGTGTCGCGGCGACATCTGCGCGTTGGAAAAGATCGCTTCGCCGACGAAGCGCTCGCTCTGCCGTGCGCGTGCGCCCGTGACGCGCACACGTATCTCTTCGGAGCTTTCGACGTTCGGCCCCTCGCCCGTCAATTCTTTGAAGCGCACGGCGGGCACGTCAATGTGGATGTCTATACGATCGAGGAGCGGGCCGGAAATGCGACCCACGTAGCGTTGAATTTGAGGCGGCGTGCAGCGGCACTCGCGCGTCGGATCATTCCAAAAACCGCACGGGCATGGATTCATCGCCGCGGCGAGCATGAATGAGGCGGGAAAAGTCAGGGACATCGCCGCACGGCTGATCGTCACTTGGCTGTCTTCGAGCGGCTGGCGCAGGACTTCGAGCACGCTGCGGTCGAACTCCGGCAACTCGTCGAGAAACAGTACGCCGTGATGCGCCAGACTGACTTCGCCGGGGCGCGGCATCGTGCCGCCGCCTATCAGCCCGGCATCGCTGATGGTGTGATGTGGATTGCGAAAAGGGCGTTCGGTGACGAGGCCGGTGCGGCCTGTGAGTCCGGCGACCGAATGAATCTTGGTCAGTTCCAGCGCGGCTTCAACCTCCAACGGCGGCAGGATGGTCGGAAGCCGTTTGGCGAGCATCGTCTTGCCGGAACCCGGCGGGCCGATGAGCAGGATATTGTGCGCGCCCGCGCTCGCCACTTCGAGCGCGCGCTTGGCCGTCAACTGTCCGCGCACTTCGCCGAAGTCTACGCCCGCGTGCGCGTTGTTCAAAAGCAACAGGGACGGATCAATTCGTAGCGGCGCGGGCTTCTGCGTCTCGCTGTTGAGCGCGGCGAGCAACTCCACCGCTCCGCGCAGAGTTGCGACCGGATACACGTCAACACCGGAGACGACCGCCGCCTCGGTCGCGTTCTCTTCCGGCAGCAGCAGATGCTTAATAGCGGCGGCACGCGCACGAATAGCGATCGGCAGCGCGCCGCGTATCGCGCGCACGCGACCGTCGAGCGAGAGTTCACCGACCGAGAGCACGTCGGTCGAGCCGACGCTTTCGCAGAGGTCGCCGTTTGCACCGAGAATGCCGAGCGCAATCGGCAGGTCGAAACTCGCGCCCTCTTTGCGCACGTCGGCGGGCGCAAGATTGATGGTCGTTTTGTGGAAGGGGAAGAAGAAGCCGCTATTGTTGATGGCGGCGCGAATGCGTTCGCGCGATTCGCGCACGGCCAAGTCGGGCAGCCCGACGATGGTCACAGATGAAGGACTATCCGCCTCGTTGCGCGCGGGCGTCAGATCAACCTCGATGTCAACGAGGTCTGCATCTATGCCGTAGACGGCGGCTGACTGTGTACGAAAGAGCATACGAAGTTGCCCCTCTCTCAAGAGCGGAGAACGAAAGCCATCCGACCGGACGCTTCTCAAGGGAGGCCGGGCGGGCGAAAGCAACAGTTGAGACGTGGATAAATCCGGGTGGGGATTTGCAGGCCGAAAACTAACGAGCGCGCTTTCAACTTGATGCTGAAAGCGCGCTCACCTTTATTACTTATGGCATCCTTCGGGACGAATGCGGTTTATCGTTAATCTCTGTTAACGACGGCGGCGCGCAGCACTCGAAGGCGTGCTGGTGGTCGTCGCGCCGGATGAAGGGATTCTAATCTGGCGACCATTCTCAAGCGGCGCGTTGGCAGCGACACCGTTGAGACGTGCCACCTCGTCGGCTGAAGCGCCATACTGCGTGGCGAGTTTCGCTATTGTGTCGCCAGCCTTTGCCTTGACCGTAATGAGACCCCCACCCGGCGCGGTGTTCGCGCGCGGTCGTTCGTAGGTTCTAGCTGTCGCACGCACACTGCTGCTGCCGCCCGGCACGACGATCTTTCCGCCCGCGCTCAAGTCCACGCCGTTGTTCCACTGCTGGAGAGCCGCGAGGCTGGTTCCCGTTCGCGCGGCGACGGCTTGGAGGTCTTCGCCCGGCGCAACCGTAATGACGCGCGCCAGCGTGTCACGGCGATCTGGCGGAACCCGCTTCAAGAGCGCGACGAAGCCTTTGCCTCGGCTGCCCGGCACGCGCACGTTGTAAGCCTCACCGCGCGGCGTCACGTCGCGGCGCAATTCGGGATTGATGCTGCGCAGAAAATCAACGCTCGTGTCAGTCAGGCTCGCAATCAGGTGCAGGCTCGTCGCCGACGGAACGTTAACGATGTCGTAAGTCCGGTCGAGCGGCGACATACGCTGAACGTTGCCGAAGCCGTACTTGTCAGGGTTCTTCGCAATCAGGATGACCGCGAGGATGTTCGGCACGTAGTTGCGCGTCTCTTGCGCGATATACGGGTAGATAGTCCAGAAATCAGCGACACCGGCACGCGCAATCGCACGGTCAATGTTGCCTTCGCCCGTGTTGTAAGCGCCGATGGCGAGTTCCCAGTTGCCGTGATAGCGATCCGCCAGCCACTTCAGATAACGAGCCGAAGCGCGCGTCGCTTTCTCAAAGCTGTTGCGCTCGTCAACCCATGCGGTCTGGCGCAGGCCGAAGCGCGCCCCTGTGCCGGGAATAAACTGCCAGAGGCCGGAAGCCGCCGCCCACGAACGCGCCGTCGGACGCCACGCGCTCTCGACCTGACCGAGCCAAGCGATGTCTTCGGGGACGCCTTCCTCGCGGAAAATCTTGCGCGCCATGCTCATGAACATGCCGGAGCGGCGTAAGCCCGTATCCATCGTCGAACGTCCGCGTCCCTGATAGTAATTAATGTATTGCTGAATGAGCGCGTTTGATCTGAATTTGAAGTCAACCGTCGAGGCGATTTCCTCTTCCAACTTGGCGACCTCTGTCGGCGAAACTTCCTTCTCTTTCTCCGTCAAAACGAGGCGGCTCAAATCATCGAGCGGCGACGGCTCGAACTTTTGCTCGCGGAAACCGACTTGCTGAATAACTGCCTGCGCCGGAGCGCCGCCTTGCGGAGCGGTTGTCGTCTGCGCAACCTGCGTATTGCCGGTTCTCTGCGTCTGCTGAAGCGGCACTTCCTCTCGATAGACGCGCTCGACGAGTTGCAGGTAGTAGGTGTTCAGGCGCGGGTAAGCGCGCACGTCGAGACCGGATTCGAGGAGCGTGTCAACCGCTTTGTCGAATTCGTCGCGCGCCTGTTCGCGCTTGTTGTCTTGCAGATTTAGTTGTCCCTGTTTGAAGTGGCTCTCGGCGCGGTCAATAATCTGTTTAACTCGTGGGTCTTCACGCTCAATCTCGTTGGGCGTATTCCGCAGGTATGATTGCGAAGCGACTTGGGCCTGGATATTGGCGAAAGGAGTGATGACGGTGGCCGCGAAGATGGCTGCGCTAGCGATCAAACGGGGGAGGCTCGTATTCTTCAATCGTTGATCTCCTTAATTATTAAGCTAGAAGCGAATCCACGATGGCGACTCTGGTTCTGACCAAATCGCACGAGCGGCATCCACTGAAAAAGAGGATTTATGAAACCCTTCAAGATAATCTGGCTTCCCTAGCGAGGTGGGCTGCCTAATCCCTACTTGGATGTGGGCGTAGGCCGAAGCCGAAACACTCGCGAAGGTTAGCACACGGGTTCAGGGGGTGTCAAACCTATCTACTTGCAAATAAAAGGCGAAGCGGTCAACATTTCCACTGAAAACCGCTTCGCTCTCGAACAATATAAAGATGCTGGCAGGCACGTCCCGGTTGCTTCTTTGGAGAGAATTTTAGCCCTCTCTAAATGCTGCGGACGGTGCGTTTAACAGCCTTCCCGAAACAGGTTGGCAAGCCCCTCACATGCGCGGGGCGGAGGCCGCCTGCGGCAGTCGCGGCGTGCGCGAGACGGGCGTGCCGGGCGGCACCACACGCTCCTTGAGCGCCTCTCGAAAGACCTCCGTCACGTTTTCGACAAAGATGAATTGAATCTCGCTCACCAACTCTTTCGGAATCTCGTCCATGTCGCGTCGGTTGAGCGCGGGCAGAATGATTTTCGTCACGCGCGCACGCCGCGCCGCCAGCACTTTCTCCTTGACCCCACCGACCGGAAGGACGTTGCCGCGCAGGGTGATTTCCCCCGTCATCGCAACATCTTTGCGAATCGGGCGCTGGGCGAGCGACGAAACCATGGCCGTCGCCAGTGTGATGCCCGCCGAAGGGCCGTCCTTCGGAATCGCGCCTTCCGGGATATGGATGTGCAGGTCGTAAGTGCTGAAATCGTCTTCCGGGATGCCGAGGTCGCGGAAGGGCGCGGTGGGGTGTGAGTTAGCGGCGGGGGGCGGCGGTTTGCTGGCGT
>CAXTRQ010000028.1:6163-26463 GCA_964246705.1 uncultured Pyrinomonadaceae bacterium | reverse complement strand
GCGTAAGAGTAAGCGGCCTGTGCAGACTCTTTCATGACATCTCCGAGTTGGCCGGTCAGGACGAGATTTCCCTTCCCCTTCATCCTCAAAGCTTCGATAAAGAGCACATCGCCGCCCGACGCCGTCCAAGCTAAGCCGGTTGCCACGCCGATCTGGTCTTTCTTTAAAATCTCTTCCGGCAGAATTTTCGGCGCGCCCAAAAACTCGTGCAGATTCTTTGGCGTGACACGCAACATCTCGGCGCGGCCTTCGGCGATGCGGCGCGCGACCTTGCGGCAGATCGTGCCGATTTCACGTTCGAGTTGTCGTAGGCCCGCCTCCTGCGTGTATTGCTGAATAATCGCGCCGAGCGCACGTTTCGAGATTTGCAAATTCTTCGGGGCGATGCCGTTCTCTTCAAGCTGTTTGGGCAGCAGATGGCGGCGCGCAATCTCGACCTTCTCCTCTTCCGTGTAGCCCGCTAGACGAATGACCTCCATGCGGTCGCGCAGCGCGGGCTGAATCGTCTCAAGGACGTTGGCCGTCGTCATGAACATCGCGTTCGAGAGGTCGAAAGTGACGCCCAGATAATTATCACGGAAACTGTTGTTCTGCTCCGGGTCTAAAACTTCGAGCAGAGCCGACGACGGGTCGCCGCGAAAATCCGCTCCGACCTTATCAATCTCGTCGAGCATGATGAGCGGGTTGTTCGTGCCCGCCTGTTGCAGAGCTTGAATGATCCGACCGGGCATCGCGCCGACATAAGTACGGCGATGGCCGCGAACCTCCGCCTCGTCGTGCAGACCGCCGAGCGAGAGCCGCACGAAGCGGCGGTCGAGCGCGCGTGCAATCGAACGTCCCAGAGAGGTTTTGCCGACTCCGGGCGGGCCGACGAGACAAAGAATCGAGCCTTTCGGCTTCTCCTTCAGCTTGCGCACGGCGAGCGACTCGACGATGCGCTCTTTGACTTTCTCAAGCCCGTAGTGATCTTCGTCGAGAATCTGTTGAGCCTTTTGCAAGTCGAGATTATCGGTGGAGGCTTTCGACCAAGGGAGGTCGGTCATAATCTCCATCCAATTTCTCAGCGTCGCCGTCTCCGCCGCATCCGGGTGCATGCGTTCGAGTTTCTTCAACTGCCTGAGAGCTTCTTCTTCGGCGTGCTTCGGCATGTTCGAGAGTTCGATTTTGTCGCGGAACATGGCGATCTCTTCCGCCAATTCGTTGCCTTCGCCCAGTTCGGACTGAATCGCCTTCATCTGCTGCCGGAGGAAAAACTCGCGCTGCGAGCGGTCAATGTCGGCGCGCGCCTGCGTGTTGATTTCCTGCTGGACGGTCAAGACCTCAATCTCTTTGTTCAGGAGATCGTTGACGCGTCTGAGCCGCGCCGTCTGGTCGGCGATATCTAAGACCGACTGCGCGTCCTCGACCTTTAGTTCGAGATTCGACGCGGCCAAATCGGCGAGCCTGCCCGGCTCGTCCAGATTGGCGACAATCGCCATCACTTCGGGCGAAATGTTCTTGCCGAGATTCGCCGCCTTTTCCATCGAAGCGCGCACGTTCCTGACGAGCGCCTCGACTTCGAGCGAACGCTCAGGCACGGGCGGTTCCGCGATGACGTTCAGACGCGCTTTCAAATAGTCGCCATCTTCGACCGCCTCGACCCGCGCCCGCGTCAACCCCTGTACGAGAATGCGTATGCGCCCGTCGGGCAGTTTCAGCATCCGCATGATGACGGCGACCGTGCCGACCGCGTAGAGGTCTTCGCCCGTCGGCTCTTCCTTGTCGAGGTCTTTCTGCGAAACGAGCAAGATGGTGCGGTTTTCGCCGAGCGCCTCGTCAACCGCGCGGATGGATTTCTCGCGCGAGACGAAAAGCGGCACGATCATAAACGGGTAGATAACAATGTCACGCAAGGGCAGCACGGGCAAGGCTTCGGGGATTTGCAAATGCTCGCTGCCGCCGTCCGTCGCGGCGTCCAATCCCTCTGTAATGTTTGTGATTGCAGGCATAATGTTTGTATTACTCAAAAGATGAATGAAAAAGTTTCAATTAACAATTAACAGGCTACACGAAAGTTAACAATCAAACATTGTGAAGCGACGCCGCTTGCGCGCAACGGGAGACCATTCTTAGCCCCGCTCAATAAAGTAGGATGCGCGATGCTCCCCTCGCGGTGCACCCTTATCCTAACCACGCCGAGAGACGGGACAAGTTTTCGTCGCTCACGCCTTCCGCGCAGCCCCAGCGCTGTTGCGTGCGCGCACGAGCGTCTTCAGTTCATGCATGAACTCCGACACGTCCTCGAATTCGAGATAGACGGAGGCGAAGCGCACATAAGCGACCTTATCCAGTTCTTTCAGGCGACGCATAATCATCTCTCCGATTTTCGTCGTCGGGCGTTCGCGTTCGGGCGACTCCTGCACATACTTTTCAATCGAATTAACGATGGCGTCGAGTTTGGCTGACGGCACGGGGCGTTTTTCGCAGGCGCGAAGAATCCCGGCCATCACCTTATTGCGGTCGAAAGGCTCGCGCCGCCCGTCCTTCTTAATCACCATATAGGGGATTTCGTCAATGCGCTCGTAGGACGTAAACCGCCGCTCGCATTTCAAGCATTCGCGGCGACGGCGAATCGCATCGCCCTCGCGGGATTCGCGCGAGTCTACCACTTTGTCTTCAAGGTAACCGCAGAACGGGCATCTCATAGACTTACTCCAGCAAGTCGAAAATTGAAAAGCTTCCGCGCCTTCAAACAACCCAAGGGTTCGCCAATCACAAAAAGTAAGACTCATCAAAAGATGGGGGCACTGCTGCTGCTGCTGCTGCTGCGTCCGCCCAATGCTCAAGCACGCGCCTCTCGCGCGGCCTTATTCGCACTCTTCTTCTCGTCCGTCTCCGCTAAGGTACGCTCGTCCGCGACTTCACGTTCGTCTTCTTCCGTGACGGCGAGACGGCGCAGGCTCGCAAGGCTGACATCGCTACGCAGGAAGTAGTAAAGCCCGATGAAGAGCGCCGGGGCGAAAACGACGAGATGCAGGACGATGGAGGCCGCCGCCGCGTCCGTGCGCGAAGCGCCGAGGAAAACAAGTCCGGCAGCCGTCGCGGCGTGGTAGGTTCCCGCCGCGCCTCCCGGCGTTGGCACGAGCGACCCGACCAGCGACCAACCCATCACAAAAATCGTCTCGCTTAAGCCGTAGGGCAGATTAAATGCGCGTAGCACCAGCAGGTTAGCCAACGCCACCGCCGCCCACAAAAGTGCCGTCCAGCCAATCGTGACCAGCAACTCACGCGCATCCACGAGCACGCCCAGAGCACGCGCTAGTTGCTCCATTAGATGCGTCACAACTTTTCCCGCGCGCCGTAACAGAGAGGGCATGCGCGCAAACAGACGGTCGAGCCAATTCGTCACCCCGCCCGCGTATCGCCGGAACAAGACCAGTCCCGCAATCCCCAGCAACGCCGCGACAAGCATCGTTAAGCCAGCCTGGCGCACACGCGCGTAGAGCATCTGGTCGCCGCCCGCAGGCATTTTAAGGACGAGCAAATTGACGGCGAACATCACGACGACCGCCACCATGTCGTAGATGCGTTCGATGGCGATGGTGATGAAAGATGCGGCGGGACGCACGCGCTTCTCGCGCAAGGGGAGAAACGCCGGGCGCGCGACTTCGCCCGCCCGCCCCAGCAGAAAAATTGCGCCGTAGCCGATTGTCGTTGCGGCGAATAACTCGCGCAGGCTCACGCGCGGCGCGAGCGGCGCAAGCAGTGCGCGCCAGCGAAAGGCGCGCAGCAGATACGTCACGCAGATGAGCGCGACCGCGACGACAATCAAGCGCCAATCAGAATTTCTGAGCGCCTCCCAGACCTTTGCCCACTCAAGGTCGCGCCCGAACCAGACGACGACGAGCGCGGCGAGCAGAGTCAACGCGGCGAATTTTAAATATTTGTGCAAGCGATAAAAATTCCGGGGTGTTGTCAACAAACCGGCCTCAGACTTTGCCGCTCAAAGTGCTGCCCTTCGTTCTCAAACTCTAAATTTGACTTCGCAAGTTTAGCGGCCACAAGATATAGTGTAACAAAGTCAAGTTATAATTGTTAGCCGTCAAGTCGCCGGGCTGGCGGGATGGATGGCGTGGGCGGACGCCGTGCGCCGGTTCGCAAATGGGATCGCCGGGCCGAGATGTTAGTGAAAATGGGACTGTGCATCCAAATATTTACAGAGGGAACTTTAGCCTTGTGCCTGTCGTAATCCCGTTCGGCAAACGGGGGTTCGACCATCCGCCTGAAGAGTTTTTCAATCACGGCGGGGAAACGGGAAGGGCACTTGCGGTGGGAGCAGCGAAAGCGGTGAGTGTCGGCGAAGGGTCGGAGTTGGTCAGGCGATGTCGCTCAGGTGACGGGGCGGCGTGGGAGGAGATTGTCTCGACGTTTTCGCGCCGGATTTACAATCTCGCCTACCGCTTCACGTCACGCACCGACGCCGCCGAAGATTTAACGCAAGAGGTTTTCGTACGGGTCTATCGTTCGCTCGAACAGTACGACCCGAAACAGGGCGACCTGCAAAACTGGTTGATGCGGCTGGCTCGTAATTTGATTATTGACGACTACCGTCGTCGCCAGCGCGCTCCTCAGGACACGCACGCGGAAGACCTCGAAGGTCATACCTATCATCTGCGCGCGGCGGGAGGTTCGCCGCAACGTGAGATGGAACGGCGCGAACTCGGCGCGCAGGTGCAGGCCGGAATTGATAAACTGCCTCCCGACTTGCGCACCTGCGTTATTTTGCGCGACATCGAGGAGTTGAGTTATCAGGAGATTGTTGACCTGCTGAAGATTCCCGAAGGCACGGTCAAATCGCGCATTAATCGCGGGCGCATCGAGTTGGCGAAGATTCTGCGCCGCATGCGCGTCGTCGCCATGAGCGACGTGTAGTTGAAATTGCGGTCGAGTCTGTAGTTTGTAAAGTTCGATGGCGGCGCGTTTGGCTTAATAAGGTGGGAAAGCGGGCGCGCGTGCCAATTGAAATTCAAGGAGCGAAGGGGTGAAGCGAGAATAGATATGCTTTGTTCAGAGTTTGAAGATCGGTTGACGGATTATTTGGACGGCACGCTCTCAGGCGACGCGCAACGCGCATTTGCCGAACACACGCTGCGCTGTCCGCTCTGTCACGAGCTTTTAAGCGAAGTCAAAAACACCATCGTCGAATGCCGTATGGACGTGCCGCCTGTGCCGTCTATGGAACTCGACGCGCGCATCTTGTTGAAGACCGCGCCGGAGACGGCGATGACGTGCGAAGAGTTTGAAGAACACCTGACGGACTATCTGGACGGCTTTCTTCCCGCCACCCTCTATCATCGTTGGGAACGCCATGCCGCGCTCTGCGAAAAATGCACGGAACTGCCCGGACAGGTCGTGCGCTCAATCGGCGCGTGCTACTCCTACATCAGCGAAGAACTCGCTATCCCTGCCGGACTCCACGCGCGAATCCTTCAAGCGACGCTCGGCACGACAGCCGCGAGTGAGGTGCGCGCGCCCTTCGCCGCACGCCTTGCCGAATGGATGAGAAGTTGGCTCGACGCCATTGTTGCCCCGCAATTTGCGACCGTCGCGACGATGGTGCTCATCGCCGTCCTCGTCGGCACGACCACGCTCTCCGACGACGGCTCCATCGGCGGCATGTATCGCGCCAGTGTCCGCTTCGCCACGCAAACTTACGAGCGGGGCGCGACGACCGCCACCAAAGCAGCCAAGTCCGAAGACTTGAAGCGCGTCGCCGAAGGTTTAGGCAATCTCGTCGGAACGCCGACGCCGCAGGACGGAACGGCCATCATGCAGACCGAGCAGAAGCCCGCCGAAAATCAAGCACCCCAGCCTCCCGCTAAAGAACAACCGAAAGAACAGAAAGACCGTTGAGGGCGGAGGGAATTTTTGAGGGGTTTTTTCGGGCAGGAATTTAAAAGCAGGAGGGCGACAGGATTTAATTTGATGAATTGCGCATACCACATGATGAATCGTGCAGTCGTGCAGTGCAGCCGCTGTGCGCGCCCGCTGTGCCCGGCGTGCGACCATCGCATCCGGGGGTTTCCCTACTGTCAGGATTGCATCGTGATGGGCGTCGAACTGCTGCAACAGCAGCAGGCGCGCGCGGACGCGCCGCCGGTCGTGCGGCGCAAAACTTCCCCGTTCGTCGCCGTCTTGCTTTCGTTTATCGTGCCCGGACTCGGCGCAGCCTACAACGGTCAGACCTCGAAGGCGCTCGTCCATTTCACTATCTTTGCGAGTTTCTTCCAGATGGCGACGGTCACGGACGGCACGGTCTTCTTCGTGCTCGGCGTCATCGGGACATGGCTCTTTGCGGCGGTCGACGCGGCGCGCACGGCGCAACTGATTCGCGCCGGACTCGCGCCGAACGCCGAATCCGACGCCATCGCTCGCCGTCTCTACGGCAATCCGCTCGCATGGGCTGTGCTGCTGATTGCTCTCGGCACGATCTTTCTCCTGCACACGATTTTTAATATTCGTCTTCCCGTGCGTCAATTTCTTCCGGTCGTCCTCGTCGTCCTCGGCGCTTATATGCTTTTTGATTACTTACGCGCACGCCGCAGCCGCGAAGCGACAAATTTCGATTACGTCCGCCAGCCGTCTTCCGTGATCGGCACGCCGACGGGGTCGCTGCCCCTCGATGCCATCACCAGATTCGGCACGGGCGAACTCATCACGCAGGTCGCGGAACGCGGGCATAACGCGTGGCCGGTTGATCCGAGAGCGTAGATATTTGCAAGAGACCGGTGGTCTCGTCAGAGAACCTCGCAGTCTGTTATGATGCAGAGGCTCGCTAGACGTTCAAGGGATGGGTCAAACAAGCAAGTTAAGGAGACTTACATTCATGTCAGCATTCATCGCAACAGCCGGACGCTTCGGCGGAATCATGGCGATTATCCTGCTCGTCATCGCGCTCTTGAAACAATTGATCGCGCTCGTCAGTTTTCTCATGCTCGCGATTAAGATTTTGATCGTCATCGCCTTCGTCTCCCTGATGCTGCTCATTGTCGTCCTGATGATGCGCGGGCGCAGAGAGCGCCGACGCGAAGCCGAAGAGATTTAATTTATAAAGAGCGCACCGCCGCTCAAATCAGAGAGCCGTCGAAGGCTCGCAAAGCAAGCGCCCGAGACGCGCCGGTTTTGCGAGCCTTCAGTCATTACCGGCTCAACTTTTCGATTCTCTCGCCGTTTGCAATATCTGGATTCGTGTGTTAGGGTCTTGCCCCTTAGTGCAACTTCGGAATAATTCACCTGTTAAGTCACGTGTGACTTGCTCAAAAAACAGGTCGAGCCGGAACGCACCTTCAAGCAGGTTCACGCAATTAAGTAAGAACCAACAAACTGATGTTCGCACTCGTCGCCCTCTTTCGGCAGACAGTGCCTTTCGCGTTCATCCGTATCCGGGATGCCTCTATCATTGTCGGCACGGACGGAACGCCCAAGGAGCACACTCCGATGAAAAAAGACGAGCGTCTATACGCTTTTATCGTCGCCCGTACTTCACGTTCCCGCTCGCGGATTCGTCGTATTTCCATTCATCGGCGCTGGCTCAAGGTCTCCGCCGCCTGCGCTGCGATTATCTGTTGCGCCGCGCTCTACGGCGTCTATGGCCTCGCGCAGCAGGCCGCGCACATGCGTATCGAGCAGGAGAACAACCGCCTCCGTCTGGAGAACGAAAAGCAGCGCCAGCAACTCGAAAAGCTGGAGAATCGCGTTGATGCCATCGAGGACGCTTCCAAGCGGCTCTCGGAAATATCCGGCGTCTCGCACGCCGAAGAAGGGACGGCCCCGCACGGCGCGGGCGGCCCCTCCGTCTCGATGGACGAGGCGGGAATCGTGGCGCTTGAAAAGCGCGCGGCTCATCTCGAACAGGCCATTCAAACTTTCACCAGCGCCCTGCGCGAGCGTGCGCGCGTGCCCTCAATCTGGCCGGTCGAGGGTGAATTGACAGATAGTTTCGGCGGGCGGCGCAATCCCTTCGGCGGCGGTTCTTCCGAATTTCACTCCGGTCAAGACATCGCCACCGCATGGGGCACTCCCGTTGTTGCGACAGGTGATGGGATCGTCATTTTCGCCGGAGTGCAGAACGGTTACGGCAACGTCGTCGTCATTGACCACGGCAACGGCCTGACGACGCGCTACGGCCACCTCTCAAAAATTGAGACGATGGAAGGACAGGAGATCAAGCGCGGCGACATGCTTGGGCGCGTCGGTTCGACGGGGCGTTCTACAGGGCCACATCTTCACTACGAAGTACGGATTAACGATACAGCCGTCAGTCCGCGCCGCTACCTGCCGGGAAGCGACGAGGCGTCGGTGGGAATGGAATAAGTTCAAATGGACGGCGCATTTTGTGCTTGACAGCATCGCGCGCTTTCGCTTAGTATGCGCCGTCGTTCAGGCGGATGGGGTGGTTCGCAAGTTTAACCTCGTCCCTATGTTAGATTTAGCCAGCGTTACAGTAATGAGTTCTAAGTTGTCCCCGTCCTAGTCCGTGTGTGGTGAGCCGCCGCTCTTCGAGCAACGCGAGTTCACCGGGCGCGGGCTTTTTTGTTTAGTCCACAATGCGGGCGCACGCTTCTGTTGCGTACCGGCTCAGAGAAATAACCTTCGGGCGCGGAGGAGAGAGGACACTCTCCGACGCCCTTTTCACCGAATCGTTAGGAGGATTCGTCTGCTATGTCAAGAATTACCGGTAAGGTCAAGTGGTTCAACAACGCGAAGGGTTACGGCTTCATCGAGCAGCCCGGCTCTTCAGACATCTTCGTTCACTACAGCGCCATTCAGGGCGACGGCTTCAAGACTTTGGAAGAAGGCCAGACGGTCGAATTTGAAGTCACGCAGGGTCCGAAAGGTCCGCAGGCCGAAAAAGTAACCAAGGTGTAATCTCCCCACTCAGCTTTCGTTAGAAGGCCACTGACCGCTCGCCGGTCTTTCCAAAGAGCCGGTAAGCGCATTTCACAAGCAAGGCACTCGAAGAAAGCATATCTCAGCGCAGTAAAAGCTTTGGGGCGCGTCCTGTTCACCCAGACAGGACGCGCCGCAAAGCTTTTTTGTCTTATTCAATGAATTTAGCGTGGAGCAGAGACCGTGCGGCGTGATTGCTCCTGTCGTTCGCCGGGTCGGGTTTAACTTTCCGTTTCTACTTATCGGCCTTCGCTTTGAAACTGACCTTCCCCTCCTGCACGTCAACGCTGAAATGGACGCGCGCGCAATTCAAGCGTTCCTTGAGTGCGTCGGTTTTAGCGGCAATCATGCGATGAAAGCGCGGGAAAGAGAGTTCGTCGGTCGGTTCGCCGCAACGCTTTTTCACTTCCAACAGCGTCTCGAACAATCGCTTGACGGTCGCCACGTCGTTGTGAGCGTCGGCGCAGACGAAGTGGTGCGGTTGCTGTGTGTCTCGACGGGCGTGCGCCTCGACCTGCGCGGCGCTGCGTGCGGCGGCGGCGGCGTCGCGTCCCTCTTCGCGCCCCTGCATCGTGCGCCGCCAGAGTTGGAGGAAAGAGGTGTGGCGCGCGACGAGCGAGTTGTAGCGGTAGCGTTGCGCGAAGGAGAGCGTGCGGTCATCGGCGAGCCGCTTAATCAAAGTTTCGACGCGCCCTTTCGTATCGTAAGGCGGTCGCTTGGCTGCGCCGTTGAAGTAAATATCGAACTCGACTTTGAGACGGCGGATGTCCTCTTCGAGTCGCCCCAACTGCTCTTCGGCAGTCGGCTGCTCGTCGCGCATCACCAGCTTTTTCTGTTGCTCTCGATCCTGCGCACGGCGCGCGAATTTATTATCTCGAATTGCCACGGGGTTTCTTTACTCCTCGCCAGCGCGCATGCGGGGTCGCGCCTCTCATTCGAGAATAGGCGTTCGGGGTCTGGAGTGTCAATCACTCTTTTTCAGGGTCTTCGGAAGTGCCTGACGGTAGCCAGCAGTCATCTCCGCGACGTAGAATGCTTTTGCCCAAACGCCGAACGCAATAAATTGAGTTTCAATAATCGTTTTCCGACTACGACTGGCGGCTGCTCTCATGTCTGAACCAACTGCATCGCACACCTTACGCGCACTGCCTTCAATTGACGCGCTACTGCGGACGCCCGCAGCCCTCGCCCTGCGCGAGCGCGCGGGCGCGCAACGTCTCACGGCACTGGCGCGCGGCGTAACGGAAGAACTCCGCGCCGAACTTCTCCTGCGCACGCCTCAAGCCGACGAGGGTCGTGGGAATTACACACGCGAGGCACTGCTGGCTGAGGCCGCGCACAGGCTGGAGCACGCCTTCGAGGGTGAGAGCCGAACGGCGCTCAGCCGCGTGATTAACGCGACGGGCGTCATTCTGCACACGAATCTGGGGCGCGCGCCCTTGTCGGAGGCGGCACGCCGCGCCGTCGCCGTCGAAGCGGCGGGCTACTGCACGCTTGAATACAATCTGGAGACGGGCGAGCGCGGGCGGCGCGGCGGGCGCGTCGAGGACATCCTCGCGGAGTTGACCGGCGCGGAGGCCGCGCTGATGGTCAACAACTGTGCTGCCGCTGCGTTGCTCGTTCTCTCCGTGCTCGCGCGCGAGGGCGAAACAATCGTCTCGCGCGGCGAACTGGTGGAAATCGGCGGCGACTTCCGCGTGCCCGACGTGATGGCTGAGTCCGGCACGCGCATGGTCGAAGTCGGCACGACCAACCGGACGCGCCTCTCGGATTACCGGAGCGCGTTGACGGATAAGACGCGCCTGCTGATGCGCGTTCATCCCTCAAATTACCGCATCGTCGGATTCACGGCCTCCCCGACGCTCGCCGAACTCGCCCAACTCGCACACGCCACAGGGCTTCCGCTCTATGAAGACGCAGGGTCGGGCGCGCTCACGGATTTATCCCTCTATGGATTGACGGGCGAGCCTGTCATCAGCCAGTCAATTGTCGACGGAGCGGACATCGTCTCTTTTAGCGGCGACAAACTGCTGGGCGGCGCGCAGGCGGGTTTGATTGTCGGGCGGCGCGAACTCATCGAACGCTTGTGCAAAGCTCCTCTCTATCGCGCGTTGCGCGCCGACAAGCTCGCCCTCGCCGCCCTCGAAGCGACGCTCGATGCACATCGTCGCGGAGCAGCTTTCGAGGACGTGCCCGCGCTTCGCATGCTCGCCGCGACACCCGACGAAATCAGGAAGCGCGTGCGCGCCTTCGGACGCCGCCTCCGCTCGCGTCTTGAATCTTCCGCGCTTCAATTTGAAATCGTCGAAGGCCAATCAGCCATCGGCGGAGGGTCTGCGCCGACCACTCACCCACAGACGACGCTCATCGCCCTGACACACGCAAAACTCTCAGCCGCCACGCTCGAAGAGTCTCTCAGGCAAGCTCGCCCGCCCGTTATCGCGCGCATCGCCGACGGGCGCGTCGTGCTGGATTTACGCACCGTCGCTGAAGCTGAAGAACCTGAACTGCTCGGCGCGCTTGCGTCTGCCGGTGAGGATTAGAGCAGCTTTCAAGCGATGCGGCGCGTGACAGAGAAACCGAAAACCGGGTTTCGTGCAAAGACGCCAAGGCGCTGAGAAGAAGAGCGCCAATAGTCATCAGTAATGTTGTGTTTGGCGTGCTTTCTTGGCGTCTTGGCGTCTTGGCGTGAGAGTTTGATTCCTGTGCTCTCTCGAATTTTCAGCGGAAACGGCCAAAAAACAGCACTTGTTTTAACAATGCTTTTCATTGTATAGTGCTTTCACGCCGGTCTGATGTACTGGCGTTTCCGTTGAAAACCTACCCACAGCTTATCCGTCAGCCTCAAACGCCTTGAAACATCTAATTACACCTTCAATTAAGTCTCGCTTTGTCTCGATTGCACTATCTCTAGCACCTTCGGCGGTAATCGTCGCGCTCTGGCGTGTCGGGCTGTTCGCGTCGCTTGAGTCGGTTTTTGTGCTGGGCAGCCGTGTGGAAGCGAGCGTGCCGCCGCAGAGATGGGTGGCCGAGCTTTTGATTGCCGCCGCAGGAATCGGCGCGGGCTTCACCGTCGAACGCATGGGTGGGCAGCGCGGCGTGCTATTCGTCGCGGGCGCGGGCGGTCTGCTGTGCCTGTCGAGCCTCGTCGCCTCTGGCTTTCTGCACCTAGATATCCTGTGTGCGCCGATGTTGTTGGCGGCGCTTGCTTCTCTTCTCGTCGTGCAACTACGGCGTTTATGGATTGTTGATGCGACGCTGACGCGAAACTTGCAGCGCGTCGCCAGACACGCTTCCGCCCTTGAGGGCGGCGCGAGCGGGGCGCGACTGTTGAGCGGGCTGAAGCTGCTCGACACGGTGCTGCCGCTCAACGATGCCGTGATTTTCTGTCTCGACGAGACTGGCGTGCCGACTTCGGCCGCGCGACTGCGCTCAAATGCACAGGCGACGGGCAGCGTGGAGGCGAATCGCAATTCCACATGGCTTGAAGGAGTTGAACTGTGCGAACGCGCGATTGCATCGGGCGAG
The DNA here is from genome assembly GCA_964246705.1 of uncultured Pyrinomonadaceae bacterium. GTDB lineage: Bacteria > Acidobacteriota > Blastocatellia > Pyrinomonadales > Pyrinomonadaceae > DASZCR01. The sequence continues at coordinate 14,007 of CAXTRQ010000028.1, read as the reverse complement.
CTTTTGATTCAAGCCAATCCGACCGCTTTGCAGGCGAGCGCACAGGGCGAAGCGTCCACGGTCGCCGTGCCTCTGCGCCATGAAGGGCGCGTGGTTGGCGCTCTGCTGATACGCCTGCGCGAAGAGTTCGATGAAAGGGACAGGCCGCTGCTGGCTAACGTCAGCGCCCAACTGGCGCGCGACCTGCAACGCGACGAGGTGCGCGCGCAAGGAGCGCCCAAAGATTCAGCCACACTCTATTCGGCACATGCCGCAGAGCATCGCCTCGAATCCTTTCATGTCATCAGCGGGCTGCTGACCGAGCAGAGTTTTGCGGCGCACGTACTCTCGGAAGCTTCCGACGGTCACGCCGTCGCCTATCTCGACGGAACCATCGCCTATGTCAACGCGCCGATGCTCGCAGCCGCCTGCCTGTCCGGGAAGGAGTGCGCTGCGCTCGACCTCTTCGGACTGCTCGACTGCTTCCGCACGGGGGTCTTCGACGAGCCTTCCATCGCCGCCCGGCGCGTCCTGCAAACCGGCGACGCCTATGAACGTGAACTTCCCTTCCCAGACCGCAACCAAACGCTTGAGATGCGTATTGCGCTCGTCACCGAATCGAAGAGAGAGAACAACGGCCAGGGCGCGCTCACGGTCGAGCCGCTCTGCCTCGCCGTGACCGTCCGCGACGTGACGCGGATTAAGGAATACGAAAAGCTGAAGAGCGATATGATTTCGCTCATGTCGCACGAACTTCGCACGCCGATAACTTCCATCAACGGCTTCGCTGAACTGTTGATGATGGACGATACGCTGCCCGAATCCACGCGTGAATTTCTCGGTATCATCAATAGCGAATCGCAACGCCTGACGCGCATGATTAACACCTTCCTCTCCGTCACTAAACTCGAACAGAAGGACAGGCAGGAGGTCTTGAAGATTCCGCTCATGCTTGACGACGTGGTGCGCGAGACGATTGCCAGCATGCAGACCGTAGCGAAGAAGAAGCGTATCCGGCTCGTTGAGAAAGGGGGCAGCAAACTGCCGCCCGTGGCCGCTGACCGCAATTTGATTACGCGGGTCGTCACCAACCTCGTCGAGAATGCCATCAAGTACAGCCCTGAACGCACGGCTGTCACGCTCTCCACGGCGCTCGAAGCCGAGGCCGTGCGTGTCACTGTCGAAGACAGAGGCTACGGCATTCCGTATGAATCAATTGATCGCGTCTGGGAAAAATTCTACCGCGTAACGCGCGACGGATTCGATAAAGAAGAAGAGTCAACCGGGCTGGGGCTGTCCTTCGTCCGCGAAGTTGTCGAACAACACGGCGGACAGGTCGCGCTCGAATCGGAGGTCGGTCGCGGCTCGAAGTTCAGTTTCACACTGCCGAGACTGTAAAAAAGCAGTGACAAGTGATGAGTGACGAGCAAAACCGGAAACAGTTTTCAGTATTTACCTTTTTGTAGTTAGTGAAGATTGATGAGAGCAAAGCTGTCTTTGACTCGTCACCCGTCACTCGTCACTTTTATTTATCGTGCCGCGACAGGTCGCGGCCTTGCAGTGGCAGCGTTTTTTGTCCGAGTGGTAGGTTGAGACGTAGTCGAGCGTAATTTCTTCGCCGGGATGGATGTCGCGCAGAGCCATGAAGAGAATGTGGCCGTAGAGGATTTTCATGTAGCTGTTTGGCTCGCACGAGTGATTGATGTAGTGCGTGCCGTTGCCGCCCCGGCTGCCGTCGAGACTCCAGAAATAATTAATGGCGCAGATACGCAGACGACGGCGCGTGCGCACGCGGCGGATGACCTCGCGGCGCGAGATGCGCTGGCCCGTGTACTCGGCAATCTTTCGCCCTCTGGGAAAGAAGTCGGTCGCAAAGCAGCCGCGCCCATTGATCGGCGAGTCGGCAATCGTCAGACCGTATGCGAGTTTCATATTCAATCGTAATGGGCGCGTCTCTTTCAACAGATTTAAAGATTGCGGAAAGTTTTGCAGCCGCCACTTGCGCTCCAACTTAAAAGCGCGGCGGGCGGCTGCTTGAATTTTACAACGGGCGGAATGGTTTCGGCGTCACGCTATTTCAAATGAAAACTACGCGCGATGGCGTCGGTTTGATTACGTATGCGCAGCAGTTTGTCGCGCTGGCCTGTGAAGTGGAGCGTGTAGATGGTGCGGTTGTCGGCTTGCAGATAATAGACGCGCCCGACCATCGTCTTCCCGGCGTTCGTGAATTCGTAAGACGTGGTAACGCCGTTCAAGCGTCCGGCGAAGCGCTCCTCCTTGTCTCCGCGAACGTAGCCCGACTGGTAACGGAATTTCAAATCCTGATCGCGGCTCGCCAGATCGGCTGGCGTCTGCCCCGCGTCAACGACCTCTCTGCGGATGCGTAGGTAGCCATCGGTGCGGTCGCCATAAATGAACTCGGCGTGTTCGTGCGAAGTATCGGGGCGCGTCGTAACTTTCCACGTCGCGTTCGGGAGTTCCAAAGAGTAATCAACGTGCTCGCTCGTGAAAACCTCCTGCGCCAGAAGTGTGACGGACGAGAGCGCAAACGTCAGTGTGCAAGCGAGAAAAAAGCTAATGCGTCGCATATTGGGAACTGACTCCTCTGTAATTTTGCCATTCGTCGAGAGTTTCCGGAACTGCTGACCAAGCGGATGCGGCGACAAAACTTCCTGAATTAATCAGATGTCTTGCGCGCGTCGTAATGTTGCCTATTTCAACCGGCGAACGCAAGCGCCGGTTTAAAAATTTCTCACGCAAAGACGCCAAGGCGCAAAGCAAAACACCGCAAATTGCTTCTCTTAAGTCTTCTGTTCTAAAGCGGCGCGCTGTGCGGCGAAGAGAGTTTCTAAACCGGCGTGGGCGAGAGCCAGCAGCGCGTCCATCTCAGTGCGCGAGAATGGTTCGCCTTCGGCTGTGCCTTGCAGTTCGATGAAGCGTCCATCGCCAGTGCAGACGACATTCATATCTACACCGGCGCGCGAGTCTTCGTCGTATTTCAGATCGAGCAGCGGCACACCCTCGACAATGCCGACGCTGACGGCGGCGACCTCGCCCACGACGGGCGAGCGCGTGACCTTCCCAGCGCGTTGGAGACGCTGGCAGGCGAGCGCGAAGGCGACGTATGCGCCCGTAATTGAAGCCGTCCGCGTGCCGCCGTCAGCTTGCAGCACATCGCAGTCGAGCGTCAGTGTGCGTTCGCCGAGCAGAGAGAGGTCGGCGACGGCGCGCAGGGAGCGACCGATGAGACGTTGGATTTCGTGCGTGCGTCCTGTAGGGCCGCCGCGCCCCGTCTCGCGCGCCGTCCGTTGCGTGGTGGCGCGCGGCAGCATCGCATACTCAGCCGTCAACCAGCCCTGCCCTGTGTTGCGCCGGAAAGGCGGCACGCGATCTTCGAGTGTCGCTGTGCAGATGACGCGCGTCTGCCCCATCTCGATTAACGCCGAGCCTTCAGCGTAAGGCATAAAGTTCGGCGTGATGCGAACAAGTCGCAACTCGTCGGCGCTACGCCCGTCGCTGCGCTTGAAAGTATTGCTGCCGCCAGTCGTTAAATTATTATTCTTCTGTTTCACATTATCCTTACCGGACTTGAAGTTCATCGTGTCCCCAAACCTCGACCGCCTCCAGCACGCGAGGCGCGCTTCCCAGAAATCTCTCGGCGACGCGCGCGAAACGCTCCGCCGCATCCGTCACATAAAAATGATCGAGGTCGTCGCACAACGCGCGCACGCTCTCCCGGTTCTCAAGTTTGCCGCTCATCTCCGCAGATGCTTCGCGGCGCAAATTCTCGCTCTCCAGCAGCGATTCGACGCTCTCCGCCGCAGCCTCGCCCGAATCAATCAACTGCACCTCGCGCCCAACTATCTCCTGAATGACGCCGCGCAAAATCGGGTAATGCGTACAACCGAGAACGAGCGCATCCAACTCGCCTCCGCTCAGGTCTTGCAGATACTCCCCGGCGACGGCACGCGCGACTGGCGTCTCAGCCCACCCCTCTTCGGCAAGCGACACAAAAAGCGGGCACGCACGTTCGATGACTTCCACGCCGGGCGCGAGGGCTGCAATGGCCTGCCGGTAAGCCCCACTCTGGACGGTTGACTCGGTCGCAATCACGCCGATTCTCTTTCCCCTCGAAGCACGCACAACCGCACGCGCCCCCGGCTCAATCACTCCGACGACCGCCACTCCGACGCTCCGTCCAATGGCGGGCAGCGCGAGCGCCGAAGCCGTGTTGCAGGCGACGACCAGCATCTTGATGCCCCGCGCTTCCAGAAACCGCGCGTTCTCAATCGCATATCTCTCAACCGTCGCCAGAGACTTCGTCCCGTAGGGCACGCGCGCCGTGTCGCCGAGATAGACGAAACGCTCTCGGGGCAAGCGTTCGTGCAGCGCGCGATAGACCGTCAGCCCGCCCACCCCGCTATCGAAAATTCCAATTGGTAGCTCGCGATTCAAACAAGTCTCAGAGTTACACGAAGAATTTTTCAAACAAAAATTTCCGACACCTTGCACCCAAAGCCGTGCACGATATCCTCACCTTCAAGCTCAGCCTGCTCCGTCAAAACCTTCACGTCTGTCAGCGAGCGATAGATGGTCACGTTTCTCAACTTCGGATTGATTATCCAAACGGCGCGCGTGCCCGCCGCCAACCAGTCTTTAACCTTATCGCCCACTTCTTCGGAAGTGTCACCCGGCGATAAAACCTCGACGGCCAAATCAGGCGCACCCGTCCAGAACTTTCTCGTAATACCGCTCTCAGGAATACGCTCGCGGCTCACGAAAGCAAGGTCGGGAGCGCGCACCGTGTCTGGGTTGGTCTTTATCTTGAACCCCGTCTCCGCGCCAAAACAGATGCCTAAGTTATTCGACTCTACGTATTGTCCAAGTCGTATCGTCAGCTTAACAATTATTGCGCCGTGCTCGCTGCCTGCGGGAGACATCTTGACTAATTCTCCCCTCACGAGTTCATAGCGAAAGCCGTCCTTCGGCATCACAAAAAGCTCGTCGGCGGTCATCCGTTGTGTCGTCGTGCTCATCTCAGCATCGCTCCTTATCCGGCACGCAAAAAAAAGCGGCCACGCGCGCGAGCGATGTTATCACACCGCCAGCGTGGGTGGCCGCTACCGTTCTAAACGCCGTCTGAAATTTCAAATGGAGGCGCCGAGAATCGAACTCGGGTCCAAAGGCCGACACCGTCGGAATCTACATGCTTAGGCGCTTCTCCGCTGCCGGTCTTGCACCGGCGCGTTCGCCTCCAACGGGTCAGTGAAGCGCCGAAGACCCCGCCAGAGACTAGCCCGGTTTAATCTCGCCCGCTTCCCCCGAGCATTGGAAGCGAGCCAGCTCAACTGCGTGACATCTCACTCCGCGCGCTTAAGCAACTTGCGGCGAGACGCTTGCGTCAACCTAGGTTTAATTAGGCAGCAAGGGCCAATTCTTGATTATTGGCAATTGTGTTTCTCACTGCTTTTTAACGAGCTGCATAGAGTAAGCCCGGCATGCATCCGCCCGGCGATCAACGCCCCTGTCGAAACCTATCGCCCCCTTAAAAAATGGCGTGCACCCCGATTATAGGTACGTGACTTTAGATGTCAAACAGTTGGCGGACGATGCACGAAGCGGATTGGGTGTCTGCGTTGGTGAAATTCCGCTCGCTCCACACTCAAGACTCAAACGACCTCCGCCCATCTTTTTCCGGGTCTCGCGCTCGCCCGTAACATTGCTGTATAATTCGTGAGTCGGTGGTTGTCTCTCCCTGCGCATCAAAGATTAGATTCACACACGGTCGGCGTTTCACTCGCCCGCGCCATTAGCCAGAGAGGTTTTGTCCTTCATGTCTGCACAAGATTCGCGTATCCAAACTCAGTCCGGTCGCAAGACCATGATGACGCGCCCGCCGAAGCGGCGCAGCCTACTGCGTCGTTTCTGGTTTCCAGCCGTCCTGCTGCTTGCCATCACGGCGGGCGGTTTGACCGGCATCATCCTCGCCTACGAACTAAATTATTCAAAAGCGGCGGAGGAAGTGAAATCACTGGCGACCTACAGGCCGAGCGTGATTACGCGAATTTACGCCGACGACGGCGAGACGGTCATCGGCAAGTTTGCCATCGAGCGGCGCATCCCGCTCAAGTACGAAGAGATTCCGCCGGTCGTCAAGAATGCGATTCTCGCCGTCGAGGATGCGCGCTTCTACGATCACGTCGGCATTGACCCGATCCGCATTCTCGGCGCGGCTTGGAAGAACATCATCTCCGACCGGCGCGAGGGCGGCTCGACCCTCACACAGCAACTTGCCAAGAACCTCTTCCTGACGCGCGAGCAGACCTACCAACGCAAAATCAACGAATGGGTCGTCGCTCTCCAGATCGAACGCTTTTACACGAAGCAACAGATTATGGAGATGTACGTCAATCACATCTTTTTGGGCGCGACCGCCTACGGCTTCGAGGCCGCCGCCGAAACCTACTTCGGAAAACAGGCGAAGGATTTGACGGTGGACGAGGCGGCGCTGCTCGCGGGCATCCCGCGCTCGACCTCGAAGTACGCGCCGACCATCAACCCGGAGGCGGCGAAAGAGCGCCGCAACCTCGTCATTGATTTGATGGCGAAGAACAATTTCATCTCGCAGGCGGAGGCCGACGCGGCCAAGACGCGCCCCATCAAGCTGGTTGATACGGCCTACTATCCGGGCGTTCAGCCCTCTTCCATCTTCCAGTATCCGGTCGAGGAGATCAGAAAAAGTCTCGAAGACAAATATACGACGCGCGTCGCACAGAGCGGTCTGTCGGTCTATTCGACCATCAACATCGCCGCGCAGCAGAGGGCTTACGACACGTTGCGCGCAGGTCTTCGCCAGTACGACCGGACGCACGGCGGCTGGCGCTCCGAATATCACAACATTACTACCGAAGGAAATAACGGCACGGCGCAGGCAACGACGCAGCAGTTAACCAGCTACAAGCACCCGGACTGGTACGCGAACAACTATGAGCCGGAGACTTACGTGACGGGACTGATCGCTAGGATTGACCCGTCAAAGAACGAAGCGGAGGTGCGTTTCGGAGCCTACACGGCGACGCTGACGGCGAAAGATATGGGCTGGTCTGGACACCAGCCGAAGAGCGAATTTCATCTGGGCGACCTCGCCGAGTTCAAAATCAAAGAGGTCGACGAATCGAATCACCACCTGAAAATCGAGCTGTCGCAAATCCCCGCGATTCAGGGCGCGATGATGACCGTCAACGCGAAGAACGGCGAAATCGTCTCGATGATCGGCGGCTACGATTTCAACACCAACAAATTCAACAACGCGACGCAAGCCTATCGGCAGACCGGCTCATGTTTCAAACCCTTCGTCTACGCCGCCGCCATTGAATGGGGTCTGACGCCTGAGTCAATGGTCAGCGGCGCGCCGATTAACGATAAAAGCTCAGGCTGGCAGCCGCACAACTATGACGGCTCGCTCGGCGGCGGCGACGTGCCACTGAAAACGGCGCTCGCCAAGTCTCTCAACATTCAGGCCGTCCACCTGCTCAAGATGGTCGGCATCCAGACCGGCGCGCAGATGGTTCGACGCTTCGGCATCACAGAGCCGATGGCCCCCTATCTGCCTTCCGCGCTCGGCGCGACGGAAGTGCCGCTCAACGAGATGGTCTCCGCCTACTCCGCCTTTCCCAACAAAGGCGTGCGCAATGAGAAGCACTTGATTCGCCGTGTCACCGACCGCGACGGAACGGTTTTGGAAGAATGGGAAAAGACGACCTTCAAGGTGATGAGCGAATACGTCGCGCTGACGATGGTCGAACTGATGCGCGGCGTCGTCGAGACCGGCACGGCAACCGCCGCTAAAGCGACCGGCGTCCCCG
>CAXTRQ010000028.1:0-6126 GCA_964246705.1 uncultured Pyrinomonadaceae bacterium | reverse complement strand
CGGTCGCAAGAAATCTCTCGGCAACGATATGACGGGCGGCCACGGCGCGCTGCCCATCTTCGTTAACTTTATGAAAGATTTTCTCAAGGACAAAGAGAAAGAGAATTTCGAGAAAGCGCCGCCGATGCCCGAAGACATCAAGGAACTCTACAGCCAGCGCATGCGCGAGATGGTGGAAGAGCGTGAAGCGCAGCGCGCCGCGTTCGGCTCACTCGGCAAGTCAGGACAACCCACGCTGCCGACCGCCCTCACCGAGACGAAACAGGAACACATCACACTACCTCACACCGCAGGAGCTTCGGAAGCGAACTCGACCTCCACCAGTGGCGCAGCGACGGAGACGGTCAAGAAGCCCGTCGTCGCCCCACACGATGACGACGCGCCTCCCGTCGCCCCCGTGACGCGCCCCCGCGAAGTTGAGCCGCAACAAAAGAAGAAGGGTAAGAAAGGCGCGGACGAGCCACCCGACAAGCCGTAAAAGCGAAACTTAAACGTTAAAAGGTCAAAGGCAAAAGTGAAGACCAAAGAGCATGACATACGCTCTCTCCACTTTTGCCTTTGACCTTTTGACCTTTGCCTTACTTACAATAGTTTGTCGAGCCAGTAAGGGAGCATCTTGCGCCACCAGGGCCAATCGTGGTCGACGTCGTGTCCCCAGATGTCGAGCGTGTGCGGAATGCCCTTCGAGTGCAAAATCCCAGACAGTTGACGGCTGCGCTCTGGCGCTTCATACGCGCCCTGTCCCGATAGAATGACGATGGCATCGGACTGTCTCAGGCGTGGCAGAAAATAGTCGTCATTTAAATTCGACAAATACTGCACCGGGTTATTGAAATAGACGTTATCGTCAAAGTATCCCTCAAACCACGAGCGTACATCATAACTGCCGCTCATCGCGATCACCCCGCGCAACACATCCGGGTGACGAAAATATGTATTAGCCGAAAGATACGCGCCGAGGCTTGCGCCCGCCACCATCGGACGCTGCCCGCCCGCGTCTCTGCTGATGAGCGGCAGCACTTCCTCTGTGATGTAACGGTCATAACGCGCCAACAACTCCGCCTTGAGAGGGGGCGGCGCTTGCTCGTTCAGCAAACTGTAACGATTGACGCTGTTAATCGAATACACGCGTAAGCGCCCCGACTCGATGTGATGCTGGATCGAATCAACCAGATGAAACCGCTCATACTCAAGGTAATCGGCGGCAGCCGTGGGAAACATCAACAGCGGATACCCTGAGTGCCCGTAGGCAACCAGCGGCATCTCCATTCCCAGATGATGACTGAACCAAGCAGTTGTCCGACGCTCCATATAAACGAAGACCTCCTCCGCTACAAACGTGCTCAGGCGCGCACCTACACACATGCACACAATGCTCTCAGAATTTAGTAATTACGGCGACAGATAATCTCTCAACTGGCCGCCACAAGCAAGCCGGAAAGCCTCCAACCGCCGCCAGATTACCGCCGACCAGACCCAATCTTCAGTGCCACCCTGATCCTCAAAATTCCACAATGGACATTCACGCGCTCGACAAAGCGCCGCCCGCTTGACGCTCGCGCAAACACTCTGCTATAAAAATCACCTCGCGTCGCGCCGCCCGAAACCGCCGCCACGCCACGAAATCTTCCGCAGTAGCTCAATGGCAGAGCATTCGGCTGTTAACCGAAGGGTTGTAGGTTCGAGTCCTACCTGCGGAGCCAATATCCACAAATACTTACGGTCACCAAAATGGTGACCGTAAGTATTTATCTACTTTATGAAAATTTTTCTTAACGCTCCCAACACAGGACATAGATTAGGCGCTGAGCTTAGTGAACGAGCAGAAGGCATGGCTGGAGGTCTATCGCTTAGCCTTGTCTAAACAGAAATTGATGAATCCTTAAAACGCTTGTACTAAAGCGTGAGTTTCACCCGCCTGATCATAGCCGGTAGCTTAATCACAAAAAACATCCAGTTCAGATTACGCGCCAACTCTTACTTTCCTTGACCTTTAATGAAGAGACCAACCAACTCTTCAATATTAAGCCCGTTACCTAGCCAGTTATTTTTGCTCGCCTGAGCTAAATCAATATCTACAGCTGGGGAGTGCATATTCGGCTCACGCAGGTGTCTAAAGTTGAACGCGTCGCTAAGGCAGCAGAGGTTTATCGCCTGTCTCTAACCGTAGGAAACGCTCACCAAATCTTATACAGAAAACCAAAACTAAGGACGAGCCGTTTCATTTCTCAAGCACCTCCTTTAAGATTTTTCTGATCGACGGGGAGACTAGTTTTTGAGTTTAGACAATACGCGGTGAGAGAAGTTCCCGAATTGGACTATTATGTCGGCTGAAATAATTTTGGGATTTTGCCTATTTCCCTGTATGATGCGGCGGCTGAATTGGCGTCTCTGCCGAACGCAGCTGCTCTACCCACTTCACAACTTATAGGTTAGTGATCGATGGATGATAACCACGATGCCTCCTCATCTGTGGAAGCCCAGCCCTCCAGCCAAGGATTTCTATCCGGTTATAATGTCCCGACCAATCTGACACAGGGGCAGCATAAGGCTATCGTGATAATTCTTTTACTGCTCACCCTTTTTCTAATTTACCAGACCCGAATGTGCACCGAACAGATGGGTCGGATTTTTATCGCGCGCAGCACCCTAAGTTGGCACGTCGAGAAGTCCATACTGCTGCGGCAGGAGGTAGAGACGAAGTTCATAAGGGATAATGGCCTCCCTACTTCGCCTCCGGCTATAGTGCCACATCGCGTTTTTTTCGGCGACGGGGAAGATTCCAGTCCAAGCAAGCTGATAAATGATGTAAGACAGTCTCTTTATAACGACCGAACAGTGGGTGATAACTTTCCAAGCTTCGATAAGATCCCGCTAACTCAGACCTCAGCTATCATCGTCCCGCTGAGGAAGATGGCTGCGGCTGGCGACCGGAAACAGATGGGAATAACCGATGCGGGATGGGTCTGCTCGGATGATGACAGCACACTGGAACCGGGTGCAGTGACTATTCGAGAGAAACCGGTTGGCAATGAATGTTTTAAGCGGTTGGAGGCGAGGTCTGTTGAGTACGACAAGACGGACGACGGGACACCCCAGATGACAACAGACGGCGTACCAAGAATTGCTGTAAGTGAGTACCCGTTTAAAGATGCGGATGTTCTGAAGATGACCTTACTTCACGAACTCATGCACGTGCACGATGCCCCGCCGTACCGGCCGTTCCTGAACTTCGTTCACGATGATCTGACTTACCTGCCAGAGTATAACACGATGCTCAGGAAAACCGGACTGCTACGGCTGTGGTCATTTAAGTGGAAACAAGAAGCCGCCCTTTGGGCAATCCTCTTCTTCCTCCTCGCTGGAATTGTAATAAACACCTATCATGCCGGGTGGTGGATACCCCTAAGGTTTCGAACCAGAGTGTAGGGCGTGTACACCAGCAAGAAGACGACAGTAAATACTCCGACTACCAGCATCGTGAATGACTCAAGACTAAGACCGCCTCCGAAGCTGCTGTAGACGGAATACCACATGGAAGTTTCCCACAGCGCTATTGCCGCAAGGAAAAGGGACATCACTCTGCCGACTTTACCCAAGCTGTAAATTAACCCACAGGCCGACACGAATGCCACAATGGCAATGACGCGATATCCGTCCGTGCCTGAGAAGTGAGAACCGGCGGCGAACGGACCACCGTTGTCAATCCGGGCATAGGCCGACTTCACGAGTTCAAGGATCAGAAGGGCTATTCCGAGAAAGGTTAGCCAATAGGATGCCCGATTTACGAAAGCATCCGTTTCTTTGGTCTTGCTGCTCATTTCTACCATCCTCCCGTCGGGAAAGCGTAACTAATCAGAAGTTTCTGGCTACGCCTTGGTTGCCCGCAACCTGCGTTCCGGACACGTCGGAGCGCTAAGTCTAACGCTATCATTGCACAACAATGAAAAGCAATGTTTTTCCCGGTGCTAAGTGTATTTATTCGCACCGGGTGGTGTAAAATTCCTCGGGCTCGCCCGTCCAGAGCTTTTATGCTGTGTCCCTTCTCTCATAATCCTTGGTCCCAGCTAGTTGAGGGGGGCTTCAATCAGCAGGATGGGCGATCATGCTCCGTGAGCGTATACCTACTTTCGGGGACAACTCGGCCCCCGAAGTTCGGCAGCGACTCTCGATTAAGAAGAGTGGAATTCCGCTTAATCGGGGAATGTAACATAATAACCCCCTCGCCGTCTGTACGCAAGGGGCGCGGGACAAAGCCTCATGAAGCGAATTCGCACATTCTTCTAATAATTTTATCTGTATGGTGCGAGGTAAAAGAGAAGACACTACCCGGGGTCGGCCGTAGGAACCAACGTAGAGATTCGAAGGTGTCAGAGGTTCTTCAGCTACAGACTTATGGCGGATGCACGATAAGCCTGTTTCGGAGAAAATGTCAATAGTTTGCTTGCGGATTCTCACTGCCTCACCTATTGAATCTTGACTGTCCGTCGTGACTGTCTGAGCGGGCACATGGCGTGCGACCTGCACCACTACCAGTGACTCATCGGGGCTAATAGGCGGCGTCCGAACGACGAGGGCTTCTCGTCTGCATCAGACGACCGCCTAACGAAAGAATGATGCCGGCGCTGTGCATGTGTGGGAGACCTTTGTGTCCACACGATACCCTCGTAATGTAGTGTTGTAAAAAACTTTGTGACGAGTCGGCTTCATCACGTGACGACCCGGATTAACCGTTGACGGGCCGGAGCATCGAGATTGCCGAGACGGCTACTGTCCACGGCCCCGCGCCTTTGTTAGGGCTTAATCCCCAACAAAAAAGCTTCCTCCCCGGACGTACTCCTACCCATCCGGGATTTACCTAAATGTTCATACCAGCTTCGGATTGGGGGAAAAGATATGCCTCCTGTGCTGGCTTGTCAATGTGAGCCGCCGCGACATCCTCGCCCTGACTGACCGCGACCGCTCCGGCACGGACTGCACACCCAGAGGTTGAGCGAGTGTGCCCTAAGCTAGTATGATCCAGCGCGGCTACTCTCCTCCCACAGGCGCGTCCTTCGCCCCTTCGGCAGCTCAATGCCACAAGGCAGTCCCGCATGACCGGGGAGCCAATTCACTACCGCTCTAAGTCCACCCAGTTGTGGTCGCTGCCCGCGGCGCACGTCTTACACTTAGAGCAACATTACAGATTGAAGACTGGGTGAATTTCCCAGTTGTTGTGCCTCAGTAACTTGTGTTCGCCGAGCGAGTGTTCCGAGTCGAATGTCTGTAGGCCGGTCACTCTCACGAGCAGCGCGTTATCAGGGGACTTGTCAATCAACGCTTGGAGCCTTGCCCCGCCAGCTTCAGGTCATCTAGCCGCACGCGCGGGGTGAACTCCACTGTCTGTGACTGCGCCTCGCGCCGCTTCAAAGTATTGAACTTAGCCGACCTCGCCGGCACCGCTTTATGTTTGGCGGTGGCTGGCTTCGCGGATGTGGCTTTGGCCTTCAAGTCTAATGTCGCTTCGTCGACGGGCACGATGTGGTTGTCGGTGTCCACTGGCTCCCCAAGGCCGCAGTTGCAGGACTCCCGGCTCCCGTGTCTGGCCGCCAGCGCGTAGGCCACGACCCCGAGCATCGTGCCCTCACCCATGTCGGTCAGTTTCTCGCGGGTGTCGCCGATGGCGAAGCCGGCAACGGAGTCGTCCAAGCCACTGAGATAGCTAAAGTCTTTGTCTACCGGCGACTTGCTGATCTTCCGAATGTTCCTAACCCTGTTAAGGTTTTCATCAAGGGGCTTGCCGCAGCCGGTGTTAGGGCAGTCTCTTATGTCTCTTAAAAGTATAGGGCACTTGACGAAAACCTTTCCTTCCTCAACTGCTGGTGCCGAGGCACGCCTCTGGTGGCGCTGGGCGTCGCCGACGGAAGCCGCCGAGCCAACGACTAAGACGGAAAGAAGGAATAGAAAGGTTCTGCTCATGATGCGCTGCTCGCGTAGGGTCTGAGAATCACTGGAGGCCGGCGCGTAAGGCTTCGAGCGCTGGCGTGGGAAGCTCCCCGATGGATGCGCCGAAAGATATGCCCGCGGGGATTGGAAGTCAATAGAAAAAGGGCAGAGACGAGAGGCTTTATTGCTGGGTGGGATGGG
>CAXTRQ010000027.1:0-46820 GCA_964246705.1 uncultured Pyrinomonadaceae bacterium | reverse complement strand
CGACCATTCGTCGCAACTCGAATAGTTTCATCAGGGCTTCGACGGCCGAGAGCGAGTCGGGGTCTGTCGCAAGTAAAGCTTCGACAAGTTGTGCATGGCGCGTTGCGGCAAGCGGCGCGTTGAGACGTTCGGCTAATAGTTTCTCTTCCTCATCCGTCAATGAGATGTTGTCGCCTTGAGCTTCATATTCGCGCATCAGTTCTTCGGCGCGGCGGACGACGGGGCGCGGCAGCCCCGCCAGTTTCGCCGCATAGACGCCGTAACTCTTCTCCGCGATGCCGGGAGAAATTTTGTAGAGAAAGACCAGTTCGCTTCCCTCTTCCGCGATTTCGACGTGTAGATTTTGCAGGCGCGGCAGGATGGCTGACAACTCCGTTAACTCATGGTAGTGCGTCGCGAAAAGAGTCTTTGAGCGCAATTGCGGATGATTGTGAATGTATTCGAGGACGGCACGCGCGACGGCGAGACCGTCGTAGGTCGAAGTGCCCCGGCCGAGTTCGTCGAGCAGCACGAGCGAGCGCGGCGTCGCATGATGGAGGATGTGCGCCGTCTCGACCATCTCGGTCATAAAAGTTGATTCGCCGCTGCCGATGCGGTCGTAGAGGCCGATACGCGTGTAGATGCGGTCGGTCAGTCCGACGACGGCGCGGCTCGCCGGAACGAAACAGCCCATCTGCGCCAACAGCACGATGAGCGCCATCTGGCGCAAATAAGTTGACTTGCCGGACATGTTCGGGCCGGTGATGAGCGCAATCTCCGGCGCGTCTCCGCCGCCGAGTTCGACATCGTTGGCGACGAAAGTTTTATCCTCGAATGTCCTCTCCAGCACGGGATGGCGTCCCGCGCGCACGCGCAACACCGAATCTTCCGTCACCTCTGGCCGCACGTAGTTCCACCGTGCGGCATTGTGTGCGAAAGCGTTGATGACATCCATCTGTGCAATCGTTGAGGCGGCAATGAGCATCTCTTCTCGCTGCCGCCCGACCTCGGCGCAGACGCGCCTGAAGAGACTCATCTCAAGTTCAGCCACGCGCTCCTGTGCGTTCAAGACGAGTGTTTCATACTCTTTCAATTCCAGCGTGATGAAACGCTCGCCCTGCGCCAACGTCTGTTTGCGTGTGTAGTCGGAAGGGACGAGATGCAGGTTCGGACGCGTCACCTCGATAAAATAACCGAACACTTTGTTGTAGCCAACGCGGAGACTCTTGATTCCTGTTCGCGCTCGTTCGCGCTGTTCCATCTCCGCGAGGAAAGTTTTGCCGTCGCGCAGCAGGGTTCTTAAAGAATCGAGTTCTTCCGAGAAACCGTCGCGGATGATGCCGACGTTTTCCATGCGTGCGGGCGGCGTGTCGTTGATCGCTGAATGAATCAGCCGGGCGATTGCGTCGCACGTCGGCAGAGCGGCGAGCATTGAATCGAAGCGCTTCGCGTCTCTTTGCAGCACGGCGCGGACGCGAGGAATCGTGTCGAGGCTCTGGCAGAGCGCGAGCATTTCGGAAGCCGTCGCGACGCCCGCTCGGGCACGCGCCGGAAGGCGTTCGAGGTCGTGCACGGTTTCGAGCGCGGCGAACATCTCTGCGCGCGCCTCTCTCTGCGCGACAAACCATGTCACCTGTTCCTGACGACGCGTGATTTCTACAGCATCGAGCAGAGGTTGACGCAACCAACGGCGCAGCAGTCGTCCGCCCATCGCCGTCCGCGTTTCGTCGAGCGTCGAGAGCAGCGATGGAGTGCCCGCCGCGCTCTCGAAGATTTCGAGGCTTCGCACGGTCTGCTCGTCGAGCATCATGTAAATTTCCGTATGATAGCTCGTCAATCTGGTTAACTGACCGGCGGCGACGGTCTGCGTTTCGCGCAGGTACGAAATAATCGCTCCGGCGGCAGCAACCGCGAGAGGCCAACGCGAGAGACCGAAGGGCGCGAGCGTGCGCGCGCTGAAATGTTTGAGCAACGCGCTTTTTGCGCTGTCCTGTTCAAAGTTCACCTCAGGACAGCGCGTGAGGAAGCCCGGCAGTTCGCTCTCTTGGCTACTGTGGTAGCTCTGCGGAATCAGAAGTTCCGAGGGAGCGATGCGTTGTAGTTCGGAGAGCGCGGCGTCGGCGTCCAATTCGGTCGCCGCGAAATCGCCGGTCGTGACATCGGCGTAAGCGATCCCCGCGCGCCGCCCGTCGCTCAGGAAAGCGGCGAGGTAATTGTTCACCTTGCTCCGGAGCAGTCCCGGCTCAAGCAGGTCGAGGAAGAGCTGGACCAGTGCTGGGACCTGCTGCGCCAGCGCCGGGCCCGGCCCGACGCCGGCCAGAGCGAGGCCGGCGCGGCCCCGCGCCCCGTCAGCGCGCTCGATCAGTCCACGCCCAGCCTCGCCCTTCACCGGCGCGGTCGTCAACTGCTCGCAAATAGCGACACGATGGCCTCGCCCGATGAGCGTTGCGAGGTGGCGTTCGAGACTGTGATGCGGCACGCCCGCCAGCGGCACGCGTATGTTTCGCCCCATCGGTTTCGAGGTCATCAGGATGCCGAGTTCGCGTGCGATGAGGCGCGCGTCGTCGTCGAACGCTTCATAGAAATCGCCGATGCGGAAGAGGAGGATAGCGTCAGGGTGACGCTGCTTGATGTCGAGATATTGTTTACGAAGCGGGGTGGCGTTCGTCATCGCTGGAAAGAGTGACCTTCTTTATCTCTCGAAGATTTGGTTGAGAATGTCTTCGACCGACGTGAGCGCGCGGTGAAGCCTACGCAGTTGCTCGAAACTGAGAATCGTCGTCACGCGCCCGATCTCGTGGAACGCGCCCGTGCGCGCCAGACTCAACTGCATGTGCGCGCGATTAGTATCGCGTTCGCTATCCACAACGAGAAAGGGGCGGCTGCGCTGTGCATCGTAGGCGCGCTTGAGCTTGGCGAGCGCCGCGTCAATGTTTCCACGATGCTGCACTTCAAAGACGTGGCTCAGTCGCGGACTTGTTTCGTCCTCGCGCCAGACCACGTCGTAATAGTCAAACTCGCTCTGCGCGTGATGACCGAGGACACGCCCGATGTCGAGAAGCATCTGCTGCACGTCGGCGTGCGACAGAGGAGCGGGCGCACTCATTTCGCCAGCCGTTTTTTCAGGCAGAGAGAAGTGCCAATCTTCGTCGCCCACACGCTTGCGCCCCTGTGTGGTGATCACCCAACGCCCGCGCACGCGTTCGATCTGCCGCTTTTCATCCAATGCGCGTCCGGCGCGCTGCACCACGCGCCGCCACTGGCTGAGATGACCGTTGCGAAGCGCGCGTACTTCTCCTTCGTCCAACTGCGGAAAGTATGCGACGAGGCGGTCGTAGAGAAAGCGCACGTCTTCGACCCCGCCCGTGGCGACGAGTTCCTGAAGCACAGGCAGTTCGAGACGATCAACGCCGGGATAGGCCATCGCAAACAACCATCGGGAGAATTAAAGGATTGTGAGCCGCAAGGAAATTCTCTTCCCCCGCCGACAAAAGGCAAAGCGTGACAACAGCAAAGTTACAAGAGAAGCGTGCTCCAATCAAGTTGAGACGCGCAGAAAAGCGAAACGCAGAGAACAGTCAAGATAATCAGAGCATGTCGAGAAAGCTTGGACGAGCGTCAGAGTATTTAGCCCCGGAGGGGCGGAAGCTTTGTAGCCCACGGCGTAGTGTCCAGATAAAAAGCCATGGAGGGGCGACACAAATATGTCGCCCCTCCATGGCTGTATGACTTCTATCGCTGTCCCCACGACTGACGCCGTGGGCTACAAAGCTTCCGCCCCTCCGGGGCTTTTCGGTCAGGCGGCGGCGAGCGCAACCCTTTCGATATTGAAGCACGCGTAGATTTCATCGGAGTCCAACGTGTCGCGCTCCATCATGCCTTCGACGAGGCGCGCAATCTCCGTGCGCCGATTGTCAACAATCTCGCAGGCGCGCGTCATCTGCACTTTCATAATCTCGTTCGTCGCTTGCTCGATGCGGTCGAGCAGGGCTTGGCTGTGCGGGTCTTCGGGCTTGCCGAGATGAATCGGGCCGAGAGGACTCATGCCGAACTCCGCGACCATCTTGCGCGCAATCTCGACCGCCCGTTCGATGTCGTTGGAAGCGCCCGCCGTCATCGTGTCGAGCAGCAGTTGTTCAGCCGCGCGCCCGCCGAGGAGCATCGCAATCTGGTCTTCGAGATATTCGCGCTTCTTCATCAGGCGGTCGCGTTCCGGAAGCGACTGTGTGACGCCGAGCGCGCGCCCGCGCGGGAGAATCGAGACTTTGTGAACCGGGTCGGCGTTCTTCACGTCGAGACCGACGGCGACGTGTCCCGCTTCGTGGACGGCGGTCGCATAACGCTCATCCTCGTCCATCATAAAGCCGTGCCGCTCGACGCCCATCAGAATCTTGTCGCGCGCATATTCGACGTGCGGGCGTCCGACCGCTTCCGAGCCGTCGCGCGTCGCCGCAATCGTCGCCTCGTTCAACAGATTGGCGAGGTCTGCGCCGGAGAAGCCCGGCGTGCCGCGCGCAATCCACGTTAGTTCCAAGCCCTCCTCCAATTTCACCTTGCGCGCATGAACTTGAAGAATCTGCTCGCGCCCGCGCAGGTCTGCGAGGTTGACGGTGATTTCGCGGTCGAACCTGCCGGGGCGCGTCAAAGCTTGATCGAGGATGTCCGGGCGATTGGTCGAAGCGATGACGACGACGCCGCTCAGTTGCTCGAAACCGTCCATCTCGATGAGCAGTTGATTGAGAGTTTGGTCTTGGTCGGCGGAAGCGGAGTCTGTGCCGCGTCCGCGACGGCGTCCAAGAGCGTCAATCTCGTCAATGAAGACGACGCAGGGCGAAAGCTTGCGCGCGCGCGCAAACAGGCGACGGACGCGCGCCGCTCCGAGTCCGGCGAATTTCTCCTGAAAGCTGGAGCCTGAGACGGAAAGGAAAGGCACGTGCGCTTCGTTGGCAGCGGCGCGTGCGAGCATCGTTTTGCCGGTTCCGGGCGGGCCTGAGAGGAGGATGCCGCGCGGGGCGCGCCCGCCGAGCCTGCCAAACTTTTCAGGGTTGCGCAGAAAGTCAATCGTCTCTGCAAGCTCGGATTTCGCTTCGTCGACACCGGCCACGTCGCCGAACGTCACCGTTCCGGTTCCGCTCGCATCAGCCAGTTGGAAATCGCCCTGCCCGCCCATGTTGGCATAGACGCGCCAGCCGATGAAACCCAGTGCGAGGATCGTCAAGAGAGGCAAGCCCCAATTGAAGACCGTCGCCAGAGTGCCGGGTTGCATGGATTGATATTCGACAGGAATGCTGTTCTTGGCGAAGGTGCTGGCAATTTCCTGCGCCGCCGCCTGATTGGCGACGACGGCTTGCGCGAGCGTTCCATCAGCCTGCATAACCGTCACCATCTCGCCATCAATCTTGACGGATTGTGCGGACGAGGCGGCAGCAGCCAGACCGAGCAACTCCGTGTAGTTGATCGTGCGAACGACGGGCTGCGGGATGCTGTGAAAGACTTTAATGCCCACGACTGTGAGCAGTAGAAGTGTGATGAAACTGGTGGCGACGACACTGGTCGTCTTCTGTGTGCGGGGAGTTAGACGTGAAAACGGCATCTCGAAACTTCTCCTGAGCAAAGGAGCAGCGAAACAGTTCGGGGAACAACGCGTGCCACTACTGCTATTAGAATTTAGAATTGCAAAGAAACGGGATTCAGAGGCGTCACTGAAGCTTGATTTGAAAGACTCACATGTAAGTTGGGCGAGGCTTTCTGTGGTGACCCTTTTGGGAGCGCATTCGACGGGCAGGAACTACCACGAACGCGATTTTCACTCTACCAGCCGGAGGCTTCTCAAGTCCAGCAAAAACAATTCGGCATGCCCACAAAAACTGCGACCCGACATTATTAGAGCGTGGCTTTTGCGCCGAACAATAAATTTTCAAACTAACAAACGTCGGATGACGCGCGAGAGGCGTCGGTTGCCGCCCGTCAGCTTTCCATAAACACATTTTTCCGGATTTTGACTTATTATCGAACAGCCCCGTTTTATCGCTTCCGGCACGTTTCGATACAAAATCCTCGAATGTGCGGATGCGCCGTATTTCCAACAACGGTGCGACGATAGCTCGAAAACTCTCGAATTCAAGATGTTAGCGGCGCTCTCAGGTAGTCTTGTCGAAGGCTGGCACAAGCGTTGCACTAAGTTGTTTGGCAGGCAGGTTCAGTAGAACCAAATATATTAACAGACGCTCAAAAAGGAGATGACGAAGATGTTGTGGACAATTCTCGTGGTGCTGCTGGTGTTATGGCTTCTTGGATTTGGCTACGGCATAGGGCCGTTCATTCACCTTCTGCTCGTCGTGGCGCTGGTGATTCTGGTGATTAATCTGCTCACCGGCAGACGCACTGTCTAAGCATAGGACTGACAAGCTGATAACTCGCAGAAGGAGAGACGCTAGAACTTGGGGGCGTCTCTCTTTCTTTTTTTACGCCTTCTTTTTCATCTCGCAACCGGCAGGTTTTCGACGAGCGGTGCATTGATGGGCGTCGTCACACGCGCCACCGGATAGAGGTTCATCTGCTTGTCCCAATATGGCGAGCGTTCGTAAAAGAACTTGAGACGCTCGCTTGTGCTCGAAGCGAATTTCGCATCCGTGGCGACTCGCTCTTCAAACTCGCGTCGCAATTTTTCATCCTTCGCTAACATCTCGCGCGCCAGTTTTTCCAGAACGTAGTCCTCGCCGTATTCCTTCTGCTCGAAGATGGCATGAAAAAAGCCCCACGCCACAAGAGAGTCGGGCGCGTCCGGCTCAAGCAGACCCATCGCCACGCGCGCGCCCGTCTGCGCCAACGGCACGACCACCGAACCTGCGGCAAAAGTTCTGCGTTCGCGCACCGGCTCGCTCTTGTATGTCGCCATGACGTGCCCTTCAAAAGATGCGGACGCAAATTTCACGTCTCGAAAACGATAGCTCTCAACTTCCAGTGTGAGAGGCTGCGACAACCGCTGCAACTTTAAGCCGTGGGCGGCGAGAACCTCGATCACGTTGCTCCATTGCGGCGGGACGATATAGTAGAGCGGAGTGGAGACGGCGACGGCGGCGCGCGCGTCCGCATAATACGGCACGCTCATCTCTATGGGCTTCGTTCCGTAGACGACGCGCAACGCGCCCGACACGTCGCTTAGCTCAGTCCTGTATTCCACGCCTTTCAACTTCATCGGCACGGGCTTGTCCGTTAGCTCGACGCTCAAAGCCACGCGCCGCTGCGAATCGAACTTACGCCCTTCGGCAACAATCTGCTCGTCCGCTGCGTGAACGGCGCGCATTAAACTTTCAGGGTCGCGGTTGACCTCTTCCAGCGCCGCGCGCAGAAGGTCGTATGTTCCACGCACGCGCGAGCGATGTTCTTTCAGCATGTGCGTCTCAATGAGAAGGCCGGGGCGATTCCTCAGAGGCGTGTAGCCGGTCGAGAAGCGTGGCGAAGCGATAAAGCTGTCAATGCCCTTCGCGGGGTCGCGGTTGTCTCGAAAGACCATGTAAGAAGAGAGCAGGTTTCCCGTCACCTCGGTCGCCGGAAAGATGCGCCCTTCAAAGGCATCTTTCATCCACCCACTCAAGGGCGCGGGGACGTTCTCATGCCCCTCATATTGCCAAGTGATGTTGTACTGAAAATCAGCGCCGTCCGTCACGTGACAATCAATGAATAGATCGGGCTGCCACTCGTTCCAGAGTCGCAGCCAAGCGCGCGTCTCCGGCGCGTCGGCCTTCATGTAATCGCGGTTCAGATTGAGATTCGTGGCGTTCCCACGCCAACCCATTTCCGCCGGGCCGTTCTGATTGATGCGATTATATGGGCTGCGCCGCTCGTGCCCGTCAGTGTTATAGATTGGAATAAAGAGGACGACGACGCGGCTCAAAAGCGACTCGCGCGTTTTCGTAATCGCGATGTCGCGCAAAAGCGCCAGACCAGCATCCTTCCCATCCGTCTCGCCCGCATGAATGCACGCCTGTATGAGCACGATGGCTTTGCCTGCCGCACGCGCCGACTGCGGCGTAAAAGTTTCGCCGCGCGCAGCGATGAGCAGCGGAAGCACGCGCCCTTCGCCGCTTCTTCCGAAAGCGGTCAGGCTTATCAGTGGCGAAGCCGCATCGAGGCGTCGCGCATAAGCGAGCGTCTCGTCGTAGGTCGGCGTTTCGCGGTAATCGGTCTTCTCCGCGTGCGTCTGCCATTCAGCCGGGACTGAGGCAGAGGAACTTTGGGCTTGGACGTTTTCGTTTAAGCTCAAGATTGTCAGAACCAGCAGAAGACCAACGAGACGAGTAATCGAACGAAGCATCAGTTATCTCCAAAGCACAGCTACCGAGAGACTCTGAGATTCATGCAGTTGACATCAGCCCACGCGCGGACATTTTGGTTAGCGACGCATCACCTCAAAAGCTACTTCAACGCATTATTGCAAGCGCGGCAATGCGTCCGCCGCTTCGCATTGAGTGTGCCGCAGGACGCACAGCGATTGTACATCGTGCGCGCGAACCAGTTCGTTACCAGCGCGCTGAAGACGAGGATGGCGACGATGACGAGGATGCCGGGCAGCATCTCCTTCAACTTTTATCTCTCTCCTCCAAGGTTTGATGATGGCTGCGTCCGCGCTCGTAGCCGAGCCGAAATGGGTCGAGCCTGCATTCGTCGCCAAAACAGGAATGAAGCCGCTCGACATCGCTTTCGTAAGATTTCCCGCGCGCCGATGGATGAAGAGCCGCGACGTAGCCGCGCCGGAAAACAGGCTCGTCCGCGCTGAAATCGCGCCCCTGTTCTGTGTAGTGCGCCTCCTCTGCATCGCGCAGGCCGACCCACCAACTTTCGCGCGCCGCATCTATGCTCTCCGCTCCCGCTTGTTCCAGAATGCCGCGCGCCGCTTCCTCCTGCTCGTCGTCCGTGACGACGATGACGACGGAGCGACCTTGCCGCAAAGCATCCTCGTAGATGTAGAGTTCGTCTGTCGGCAGCCCTCCGGCGACCGTGTCCTCCATCGCGCCTCCAGCCGCCGCACCGGCAGCCGCGCCGCCCGCTCCCAGCAGAGCGGCTCCGACAATCCCTGCGGCGAAGATCGGGCCGACGCCCGGTATAAAGAGACTGGCAGCGGCGAGGCCAAGCGGTAGTCCTCCGGCGACGCCGAGCGCGCCGCCCACAACGCCGCCCAGCGCCGTTCCCATGCCGGGTTGTTCTGTTTCCGTGGTCGGGACCTCGTCGAGATTTGCGGCGGTTGCGCCGGGAGCCAGCAGGTTCAGGCGGTCGTCCGAAAGGCCCAACGTGCGAAGTTGCGCGAGCGCCTGCTCTGCGTCCGCGCGCGAGTTGAAGATTCCGGTCACTGTTTTCATGCGCGATTAAAGTTTTGAGCGCCCACAAACCGAGCGCCGACGGTCGCCTTTCCTCGACCGTATGCAATCAAACTATTAAACCGAAGACGGAGTATTCTATTGCTTGAGAGAGGCGATTCTATCACGAACCCGCGCCAATTCGATATGACACTCAACTTTTCGTTTTCTTAGCGCCATGGCGTCTTTTCGCGAAACATTTTGTTTTGAGAAAAAAGGTTTCACGCAAAGACGCCGTGGCGCTAAGAAGAAGACGGCTTTTAAAATCTCGACGGTTCGACGTTTAATGATGCGGTGACTATTATCATTGAGCGGAGCGACTCGGACGTGTTAAAGTTGCAGTGTTTATATAAGCTACGAAGAATTCATGGAGCTGCACATGATCGAGATTGTTGATAAGCACTGGCCGATGTCTGTGGGCGACGGCAAAGCCACGCGCAAGAAGAAACCGAAACTGCTCGCCATCACGACCGACTGCTGTACGGGCTGTTCGGGTTCGCCCGCCTGCATCGAATATTGCCCGATTGACGCATGCATGTTCTGGGTTCCAGACGAAGACCATCCTCCGTTCGGTCGTATCGAAGTTGATCCGAATCTTTGCATCGGTTGTCAGAAGTGCATCAGCAAAGGCCCGGAAGGCGCGTTTCTCGACGGTTGTCCGTGGGATGCCATCGAGATGGTTCCGACCGATGCATGGGAATCGGCGCATGGCGTAACGCTCTCGGATGCGCCCCCCGGACGATAGAAAATCAGCCGAAGGGTTTCTGCACCGAGCATAGGAATCTCATGGTTTTGATGAAGCGCGGCGTTTGACGGTTTCGATTGTCTGCGCCGCTTCTCTTTTAATCTCGTCCGGCATTCCTTCGACGCCCGCACGGTAACGTTCAAGCTCTCCTAAATCTTCGGCCTCTCCGACAAAGGACAGGCCGATTAAGGCATCTCGCACCTGTGCGCTGTCGGGTGCAAGCAGAAGCAACGTATCGCCTGCGCCCACCTGCGCCGCTTCGCCGACCAACACCTTGGCGACATTGCCGGGCAGAGGCGCGCGCACTTCGTTGATTTTGTCGTCGGGTAATTTGAGCCGAGCCAGCATTGCTTCTCTCTTAACCGGCGTTCCCGCGCCGAGCACCGAGAGGGCGACACCATCTGCGGGCGAAACAATCGTGTAAGGCTGCAACATCGCGCGCAGTTCCGCGCGGCTGCGCGCATCATTGTAGCCGACGAGCGAGAGCGCGGCGTTGCGTCGCACAATGGGTTCCCTATCGTCGAGCAGATTGAGCAGGGCTTGATGAAACTCTTCCGACTTGTGCGCCCCGCCCATCACCCATGCCGCCGTCATCCGCACGTCTGTCGAATCGCTGTTGCGCGCTAACCCAGCTACCTGCGCGTACCAACGCCCGACGCCCTCATCACGTCTCGAAATACGCTCCCCGATTTGCGAGAGCGCGTGCTGCACATGGCGCGGGTTTTTCTCGTCGTGCAGGTATTTTTCGATCTCTTCATCATTTAGATTGCGCCCGAACC
Source organism: uncultured Pyrinomonadaceae bacterium (assembly GCA_964246705.1). GTDB lineage: Bacteria > Acidobacteriota > Blastocatellia > Pyrinomonadales > Pyrinomonadaceae > DASZCR01. Next base: position 35,961 of record CAXTRQ010000027.1, on the reverse strand, counting down.
ATGTGCCGTACCACGCGAGGAAAGGCGCGACGATGAAGAGCGCGGCCAGAATGGCTAAAGGCCAAGGCGAACGCCTGCGCTGCGCTCTCTGCGCGTTGCTTGGAAGCCCGCCCGGTTGGCTGTGATGATTTCCCGACATGGCTTGTTCTTCAGGAATTGTAGAAACTTTCGTCGAAGCTTTCAGCGCGGGGGATAGAGTTGGTAAAGCATGAGATAGACGACGACTCCGGTGATGGAGACGTAGAGCCACAGCGGGTAAGTCCAGCGCGCGATTCGCCTATGCAGCCTGTATTCGCCGCGCATGGCACGCCTCAAAGTTATGATAATAAGCGGCACGATAACGACGGCGAGAACGGTGTGCGTCAGCAGAATCCCCAGATAAAGTTGACGCACCGCGCCTTGCCCGTTGAATCGAATCGAGCCGTAGTTGTAGTGATATACGAGATACGAGACGAGAAAAAGCGTCGAGACACAGAGCGCGGAGACCATACAGATAACATGCGCCGTAATCTTTCTCTGCCGGATAAAGAAAAACCCTGCGAGAAGCAGGATGCCGCTGGCTGCGTTCAAGCTGGCGTTTAAATGCGGTAACACAGAATTATTCATAAATCATTAAAGCGAGACGCCGAAACTTTCAGATGCGCGACCTCGCCCACGAACCTTCAAACACCTCCCTCTTCCAGTCTTCGACGCCCCTCCGGCGTCACCGCATAGAAATCGTTTCCACGCTCTTCGAGCAATCCGGCAGCAACCATGTCCTCGATGGCGTGAAAGACAGCGGTGCGTTCTTCGGGGCCGTTGCCGCCGACCTCAAACAGTTCGTGCAGGTCGAGCGTCTCTTTCCCCAACTCGTCGAACATTCGTAAGACGTGCTGGATTAAATCGTCTGGCTTAGCCATGTTTGAATTATAGATGCCGCCCGCACGGATTTAAAAACTCAGGATTGACGAAAAGCCTCTGCGACTGCCGCGCTGTCTTCATAGCAACGATAGCTTGTCACTCGTCCGCCCGCCAGCTTAAAGATCATCGCCCAATCGTTATCGAAACTTTTTCCCGTCGCGCGCACACGCCCCCGCTCGGTTCCTAAGACGACTACGCAGTTATCTCCGTTGATAAATTCCTGCGGCTCGAATTTCTCAAACTCGACGGACGTGCCGAGGGCTGTAAAGAACTGGACGACTCCGCTGTGCCCTCGACGGATACCCGTGTATGAGACATCCGCCGCGCCCGCGAGCGTCCATTCGACATCTTCCGCGAGCACCTGCAAAATCGCGGGCACGTCGCCGCGCCCGAACGACTCGAAGATACCCCGCACCGTCCGCAAATTTTCCTGTTCGCTCATGCTCCGCCCTTCTTCGGCGCGGGTGACGGCTTAGCCGGAGCGGCGCGCTTCTCGCTCATCTCTTCATAACCGCAACGCTCGCATTGCCAGAGAGGAAAGATTGCCGAAGGGTCTGCGGGACTTTGATAGATGGCGCGTAGCGACGGAATTATCTTGCCACCGCAGACCGGGCACGCCCGCCCGCGTATGCTCTGCTTATCAACATCAAGAACCGTGTCGTTATTCTCTGCCATCTCGTTCACATTTTATTCATACTCTTCATGGCGCGGCTTCCGGTATTTGTAGACCAGCGCGAAGACCGAACAGAACATCGTCACGGGCGGGATGAGCAGGACGAGCATCGCAAGGTTCATCGTCCGTATTGATTTCTCGCCGCCCGCCGCCACTCCCGCCCTGCACATCGCGCATTGAGCGAAGGTGTCGGACGAACAACACAGGACGAGCGCCGCCATCGCCAGCACTAGAACCAGTAAAATCGCGCCTTTATTCTGAGGCATCTTTAATGCTCCGCTCCCGTCGGTGCTTCTGCGGTCGCGGCTTGCGCCGGACGCAGGTTCAGCGAACGGAAACTGTCCGGGAAGAAGATAAACAGGAGGCAGATGCAGACGACGAGCACGGGGACGAGCGTCAGCACGAGACTCAATCGCTCGAATCTGAGGTGCATGAAGTAGGCCATGATCATCGCCGCCTTGATGAGCGAGAGGCCGATTAAAATCGTCAGCATCAGGTGGAGCGATAATTGAATGTAGCCGAGATAGACTTCGATGAGCGTCAGGAAAAGCAGACCGCCGAGGACGGAAAGAAAGAGGCGCACGCTGCCTTCAAAATGCACCACGCCTTCGCGCGCGCGCGCGGGCGAGAGGCCGTCACCGATGGCGAAAGGATTTTTCAACATCCCTCGCTCGTGCAGCGTCATCAGAGGGATGCTTAGGAAGATTAACCCGACGAGCGTGCCGACCATCGTCAGGAAGAGGCTATCAATCGAGATGAAGTTTCCGGCCATTCTCACATTCGACGCGGCGAGGGCGAAAAAGCCCAGCGCGAAAAGAACGCAGATGCCCATCAAAATCAGGTCTGTCTTTTTCGTCCATCCTCTCATCGTATCCGCAGGACGACTCATCCGCTTTTCGCCTCCTCTTCCAAACTATGTCAACTGACGCTCGCGTAATTGGCTGTCAGCCCTTCTCAGTGCCCCGGCTTGACCGACATGATGTAGATCAGCGGGAAGACAAACATCCACACAAGATCAACGAAGTGCCAGTAGAGGCCGCTGATTTCCACATCCTCATGCCGCGTGTTCCTGATGCGGAGAGCGATCCAGCCGAGATAGATAACGCCCGTCAGGACGTGGAACATGTGCAGTCCCGTAATCGCAAAAAAGCTCGCGCCGAAGAGCGGCGGCGCTTGCGGCCATTCGTGCGCCCACTTGCCCGCCAGCCTGAAAGGACGCAAGCCTTCCTCTAGCAAGCGACTCCATTCTATCAAGTGAAGCACGAGGAACGTGAGGCCGCCGAGCATCGTTAGTCCGATCCAACGCCGCGCCGCTTTCAGATGCCCCTGCGCCGAAGCGCCCACCGCCATCACCATCGTAAAACTCGACGCGAGCAGGCACAGCGTCATCACCGTCGAATAGATGATGCTCGGATAGAAATCGAACGGCGTCGGCCACTGGTTGCTCGACGCGCGCACGTAACTATAGCCGATGAGCAAGGCCGAAAACGTCATCGCATCCGAGACGATGAAGAGCCACATGCCCAGTTTTTTGTGGCCGACGTGATAGGGAAATGCTCCGCCGTCCCAGTCAGCCGCGATGATTTGACCTGTGCTCGCTTCGGTGCTCAAAAGTTGGTCACCTCCAAAGGAAAAGGAGTAAGAACAGAAAAACCCACAGTCCATCCATGAAATGCCAGTAGATAGAGACGACATCGGTTAGCGTCAACTGCTTGCGTGAATCTCCCGACCCAAGTTCCCCGGCCCTCCGAGCACGCAGCGACAGATAACCGAGACCGAGAATCCCGCCCAACAGGTGCAGCCCGTGCAAGCCCGTCAACACGTAGAAGAAGGAACTGTGCGGATTACTGGCGAGGTAAATTCCCTGCGCCGCCAGTTGGCTCCAAGCGATTAATTGCGAGGCCAGAAAACCCAGCCCCAACCCGAAGGTCGCCAAGAGCCAGCGACTATAAGCATGGTCTTCACCACGCCGCAGGGCTTTCTGCGCGAGGGCGATAGTGAAACTGCTGGCGATAATCAGCGCCGTGCTCAGCCAGACGATGTGCGGCAACTCGATGGGATGCCAGTCGGTCGAAGTTTGCAGCCCCGCGCGCGCGATGTAGGCGCTCGCCAGCGCAGTGAACATCATCAGGATTGAAGCAATCCCGACCATTACGCCGATGCGATAGCGATCCGGCGACCAACGATTCTTGCCGTCGCCATCGTCGCCGTCGCGTCCACGACCTCCGTCGTTCGGGCCGGGCGCACCATTGCCGCCGCCGCGCGGGCGGATACCCTCGAATCCGGTCTTGCGTTTCGGTCTGACGACCTCTCTAGTGCCCGTGACCGTTGTGACCATTACCCGTACCTCTTCCCAAACCTTGTCCTGTGACAAGCGCATCGCCTTCATGCGCGTCCGGCTCCGTCTGCATAATGTAGTCATTCGGCGCGCCCGGCACAGCGAACTCGTATGCGCCCCGATAGACTATGGGAACAACGCCGCCGAAATTATCGAACGGCGGTGGCGACGTGGTCGCCCATTCGAGCGTCGTCGCTTCCCAGGGATTGTCGCCCGCTCGCTTGCCCTTGAAGATGCTCCAGATGAAATTGAACAGGAAAATCAACTGCGTCGCCGCCGTGATAAAAACCGCAATCGAGACGAAGATGACGAGCGGGTGCAGCGAAGTCAGGAATTGATAAATCTGCACGTCCTGTCCGTTTACAGTCTCGTGGAACTGCGCGTAGCGACGCGGCATGCCGACGATGCCCATGATGTGCATCGGGATGAAGATGGCATAGACGCCGATAAACGTCGGCCAGAAATGTATCTTGCCGAGTTTCTCGTTCATCATTCGTCCGAACATCTTCGGAAACCAGAAGTACATTCCGGCGAACATCCCGAAGATGGCCGCGACACCCATCACGAGATGAAAATGGCCGAGCACGAAATAGGTGTCGTGCATCGAGAGATCGAGCGAAGTCTGTCCGAGCACCAGCCCTGTGATGCCGCCCGCGACGAACAGCGAGACGAAGCCGATGGCAAACAGCATCGGCGTCGTGAAGCGTATGCGCGCGCCCCAGAGAGTGCCGAGCCAGTTGAAAGTCTTAATCGCCGAAGGCACGCCAATCGAGAGCGTTAAGATGGAAAAGGCCATCCCCGTGTAAGGACTCATGCCGCTGATGAACATGTGATGCCCCCACACGAAAAAGCCGAGGAGGCCGATGGCAAACATCGCAAAGACCATCGCGCGATAGCCGAAGATGGGCTTGCGCGCGAAGGTCGAAAGGATGTGCGAAGTCGCGCCCATCCCCGGCAGGATGGCGATATAAACTTCCGGGTGGCCGAAGAACCAAAAGAGATGCTGCCACAGAATCGGCGAGCCGCCCGCGTGATCCAGCACCCCATTATCGCCGCAGCACAAACCACCGGGGACGAAGAAACTCGTGCCCGCGACCCGGTCGAGAAACAGCAGCACGCCCGCCGCCAGCAGCACCGGAAACGCGAGGAGCGCGAGCACTGCCGTCGTAAACCATGCCCAGCAGGTCAGCGGCATTCTCATCAGAGACATGCCGCGCGTCCGCAGGTTCAGCAGCGTAACGATAAAATTCAGCGCGCCGAGCAGCGAGCCGACGCAGAAAATAGCGATGCTGATAATCCAGAGGTTCATCCCCATGCCCATGCCGGGGACGTTCAACTTGTCGCCAATCGCGCTCAGCGGCGGGTAGGCCGTCCAGCCTCCTGTCGGCCCGATGACCTCCATCGAGAAAGGCGTGTTGCCGGAGACAAAGATAGCCGCGAGGATGACCATCAACCCGACGAATGTCACCCAGAACGAGAGCATGTTGAGGACTGGAAATGCCATATCCTCCGCGCCGATTTGAATCGGCAAAAAGTAGTTTCCGAAACCGCCCTGCGGCGCAGTCGTGAGCACGAAGAAGACCATAATCGTGCCGTGCATAGTGACAAGCGAGAGATAAAATTCCGGCGTCATCACGCCGCCCTTCGCGCCATGCCGAAAGAGCGTCTCCAATATCGGCCAAGACGTGCCCGGCCACGTCAGATTCATCCTCATCAGCACGGACATGAACATACCGATGAAAACCGAGACGAGCGCGAGCAGTAAATACTGAATGCCAATAACCTTGTGATCAATGCTGAAGATATATTTGCGTATGAAACTCGTCGGCGGGCCGTGGTGGTGCGCTGCTCCGGCATGCTCTGCCGCGTGAGGATCGGCGGCTGCGGCGTGAGTTTCTGGTACGGGGTCAACCTCTGCCATCTTTGATCTCCTCTCGCCCGTTCGTTAAAAGGGATAGAGCGCTCTACAAAAGATTATTCAATACTTTGGAAGCGGGTATTTCTTCGACAACTCTGCCAGCCGCGTTTGAAATTTCGCAGGCTCCAGCCCCATCAATTCGTTGTACTCGTCGGCGGGTAGAACCAGCATGTAAGCTTTCATACGGTAATGAAGTTGCCCGCACAGTTCGGCGCAGGCGATTTCGTATTGCCCGATGGTCTTCGGCGTGAAATGCACGTCAATGTTCAGACCCGGCACGGCATCCTGCTTGAAGCGCAACTGCGGAACCCAGAATGAGTGCGTCACGTCGCGCGAGCGCAGGATGAGGTGGGCGGGGCGATCAGCCTGCGTGACCAGTGTCGAAACGATGATGTCGTCCTTCGACGCGGGGTCTTCCGCATCGAGGCCGATGAAGTTTAATGATGCGTCGTCAATTTTTGCGGAGTCTGTGCGCCCGAACTGCCCGTCGCGCCCTGCGTAGTGAAAGTTCCACTGAAACTGCTGCGCGAGAACTTGAACTTGCGACGCGCCAGCGGGCGCTTGATTGAAGTGCAAACCCGCCCAGACCTGCTGTCCGAGGATGCCGAGCGAGATAAAAATCATTCCGGTGACAACCGTCCAAATCATCTCCAGACGATTGTTGCCGTGTGAATAGACGGCGCGGGAGGTGTCACCGGAGCGGGAGCCGAATTTCCAGACGGCGATTCCCAGTCCGATTTGCGCGGCGGCAAAGGCGACGCCGACAACGATGATGGTCAGGAGAAATTGCCGGTCGTAGGCCGGGCCGTGCTCGGAAATCGCGGGTGGGAACCACCAGCGCCCGCTCATAAACATCCAGACGGATAAGAGCGTCATCAACCAAATGAACAAAGCCAGCGCACGACCCATGTTCCTAGTCTCCTTCTGAAGATGAGGCGGGTGACCGAGCCTCTCGAACGTGCGAGGCGATTGCTTGGTTCCTCGCTCACCTGTCGCTTGTGATAACCATCAACCCGAACAACACTGGCAGATACAACACGGAAGCGAGCAGCAACCGCCTTGCGTTCTGGCGCGTGTTGAAGAACGCGGCATTAATGCTGCTGACGAGAAAGAGCAGTCCGAGCACGAGCGCGCCGTAGAAGTAGAGCGCGCCCGTTGTGCCTAAGACCGCCGGGAAGAGACTGACGGGCACAAGCAGCATCGTCCAGATAACAATCTGCTGTCCGGTCATGCGCCCCTCCGGCTCGACCACGGGCAGCATGACAATCCCTGCGCGCGCGTAATCCTCTCGATACATCCACGCGATGGCGAGGAAGTGCGGAAACTGCCAGAGGAAGAGGATGGCGAAAAGCACCCACGCCTCGATGTTGACGCTCCCTGTCGCCGCCGTCCAGCCCATCAGTGGAGGCATCGCCCCCGGAAACGCCCCGACGATTGTCGAGAGCGATGTTCGCGTCTTGAGCGGCGTGTAGCACAGCAGGTAGCCGACGACGACCGAGACGCCGAACAGAGCCGTGAGTGGGTTGACGAGTAGCGCGAGATAGGCTTCCGCAAGGATGGTTAAAGCCAGACCGAAGACGAGCGCCTGCTTCGCCGTCAACTTCCCCGTCGGCAGCGGACGCATCAAAGTGCGGCGCATCAGCCGGTCGAGGTCGCGCTCCATGTATTGATTAAGCGTCGCGATGCCCGATGAAAGCAGAGCGATACCGAAGAGAGAATGGAAGAGGCGCGCGTAATCCAAACCGCCCTTCGAGCCGAGCGCGAATCCGGCGGCAGACGTGAGGACGATGAGAGTGGTGATGCGCGGCTTCGTCAGTTCGACGTAAGCGCCGAAGCGTTCGCGCATCGCCAGCGGCACGCGCTCAGGCGCAACGGGCAACTCTGCGGTCGTATGAATATCCAGTGCAAGACCCTTCATGTATAAATATCAAGACACCTTTGGTTCAAAATTCAGGAAGGCCACGCCAGAGAGCGACGAGGTTTTCAGTGTTGATGACCGAGCATCGGCAATTCGAGCGCGGGCATCACGGTCAGCGAGCCGCCCTGCAATTCGGCAGTAATCTGTTCAGCCGCGAACTTGAAGCTCGCTTCTTTGCTCTCCTTCGCGCCGACGGTGATGCTCTGCGTCTGCTCTTGCTTGAACTTCTCATGCCATGCGACGAGCGTGTAAGTGCCCGGCGGCAGCCCCTTGATTTCAAATTTCCCGTCCGCACCGCTGACGGCGTAGAACGGATGGCTCACGACGCCGATATAAGCCTTCATCCAAGGGTGCTGGTTGCATTTGACGGGAATCAAAATCTCCGCGCGCTGGAATGTTTTTTCCACCGCTGGCGAGCCGGGAGGCTGCGAAGGATTAATCTTCTCGTTCTTCGTCGCCTGCAAGTTGATATTGTGTGAAGTCGCGTCGCTGTTCTTAATCTCAAGCTTCTGCTTGACCTGTATGCCGAGAATGTGCGGGACGTAGTGGCAACCGTTCTGGTCGAGCACCTGCGACTGCGCGGGCGGGTCAAAACCCAGACTGTTGATGTTCTTATTGTCGGCGGTCTTCCCGTCCTTCACGTAGATAAAAACATTTTGCATCGCCCCGCCCTCTTTAACGACGATGTCTTCCGCCAACGCGTTCGGGTTCTTCGATTCGCAGACGGCGTCTGCGCCCATGCTGATCGGCTTGGCAGTGGGAGGCGTTCCGGTGAAACTGACCATGCCGGTGATAGTGCCCTCATTGCCCGTCACTTTGTAAGGCGTCACCGCCGGAGTGTCGTCGGTATTCTCGTCTGCGATGTCATCGTCGTCGTCGCCACCGCAAGCCATCGAGAAAGTTAAAAGACAGAGCGCGACGAAAAGCGCGACGAGAAAGCGCGCGCGTTTGAACTGCATAATTATAAGAGTCCTCCTGACAGAAGAAAGCTTTGTCCTATGATAACGCTAAAACACTCGCGGCGAGAAATTACCAGAGACCCGCACGCTCGCTCTGCCCGAAAGCCGCGCCCCCGCCCGACGAGCGCGCACGCCATCTCTCCCGCCACGCGGGCGCATACTTTGAGACCTGCTGCCGTGCGCGTTCAGGCTTCGACGCGCTGCGGCTGGCGCGCTGCACTCGCGTCTGCCGTGTCGTCAGGCGCTTGGAAGAAACGGAGCGCGGCGTGGAGAACCCTTGGTGCGAGGCGGCGACGTTTGCCGCTGCGGGCGCGGCTGAAGGCGCGGGCGCAGTCGAGCCATGCGCGATGTTCTGTTGTTCCTGCGGCGTCAATTGTAAAATGTAGCGCATCAAGAGCCGCGCATGATCGCCCTGATAATTCTCCAGACCGCCGATGCTGGCGTTGAAGACCCAACGCTCGCCATCGCGCTTAAACAGTTCCGAAGGCATCGAAGTGCCGGGGATGATGCGCTGTGGGTCGAGCAGCCAGCGGAACGTCCAGTCAGGCTTGAGACGCTGGCTGGCCTGTATAAAGTTCGGGGCTGACGCAGACTTATCGTGCTCCGCGTTTCCAGTCAGATGACATTTCAGGCACGGCGCGGCGGTCGAGGTAAAGATGGCGCGCGCCACTTGTCTTTCCTGATCGGTCAGCGGGTCGAGTTTCTCCTTGATGTAAGGCTCTTGCTGCGCTGAAACGGCGAGGAAGAAACGGACGAGCGTGCGCCGCTCGTTCGGCGAGAAGTTGAAGGTCGGCATGCGAACTTTCAGGTATGTCCGAACGCCGTTGTGATCTTCGCCCGGTTGCGGCGAAAGCGCAGCGCCTCTCGTTCCGGCAGCCTGCACCGCGCCCTGTGCGCCATTGGTCGTGCCTTGCGCGCCGCGTTGTGTGCCTTGTGCGCTGGGCGGTGTTTGACTTTGCGCGCCCACCGCGCCGCTCGGCGTGCCGGTTTGATTCGTACCTACGCCGCTGCCTGTCGCTCCGGCGTGCGCGGATAGCGTAGTTCCATCTTCATCGCTTCTCCCGCTCAGCGAAGGGTCTTGGAGAAAGCGGAGCAGCCACGCAGGGTCAACGCGCGCGCCTTCGGTCGTCAGTCCGGGCGGCAGACCTTCCTTGCCTTCGGGTGTCATAAACATCGGCAGACCCGCGAGCACAGAGCGTTGGCCGACCTGCACGGTATGGCATCCCATGCAGTTATATTTTTTGACCACCCACCAACCGTCCTGAATATCTTTCTGCTGGTTCGCCGCGTTGTAGAAGATAGACGAAGGAACGTTTGCGCCCTCCGCGCCGACGCTGCCCAGCAGGAAAGTCGTCAGCGCGTTTCGCCACTCGTCGGTCAGGAACGGACGCGGCATACGGAGATGGTCTTTCGGGTCTTTCTCCTTGCCGAGGTCGTAGACGCCGGGGTCTTTCAGTTTATTCTCGAAGAATCCTTTATGGTTGTACCACTCCTCGACCTTTTTGTTCGGGTCGTGCGGGTCGCGCCCGTTTTCGGCGACTTCGGTCATCCGCGCGAAATCGAGCCGCTCAATCGGCGTCGCGCCCTCGGTCGTCAACTCTTTGCCGATGCGTTGCTCTTCCTCGAAACCGCGAATCTCGTGGCAACCGGCGCAGCCGTATTGCTTGATGAGTTGTTGTCCGGTTTCCTTCAAGCGCGGGTCGTCCATAAAGGATGCGTCCGGGTAAGAAGCCTTGCTTGAAAGGGTGACGAGATAGGTGGCGATGTCGCGCGTGTCCGTGTCCGAGAGACGGAAGTTCGGCATCACCGTCATGTTTTGCACTTGGAGTTCCGCGCCATCCGTCGGACATTTTGAGTGGTCTGTGTCGAAGATGAAAGGCTTGTTAGCTTTTTGATAATCTTCGGCGGTCAGGTCGCGCTTCTCTTTCGGGCAATACGGCGCGGTGCGTTCGCGCGGGTTGTGTATCCAGCGGACGATGTATTCGTAATTAGCTTTCTCGCCGAGGCGTGTCAGGTTCGCGGCGAAGTCTCCGCCGACTTTCTGATCGCCCTCGCCGAGAGAGTGGCAGGCCATGCAGCCGCGCGTCTCGAACAAATCTTTGCCGTGGACGGGGTCGCCCTGCGGCTGCTGTGGAAGTTGGCCGTCAAAGGCTGACTGCCAGAGATAAGCGGCGATGGCTTTGCGTTCGTTGTCCTGCCGCTCGTTGCCTGAGAGATACCAGTAGGTCGGCATCTTCGTGCCGGGTCTAAAAGCCTGCGGGTCTTTGAGCCATTCGGGAATCCATTCTTTCCTTAACTTCAGGCGCACATCTTTGAGGTTCGGCCCGACCTTCTTCTGATCCTGCATCAAATAGCGCGACTGAATGTTCAACTGATCGAGACGCGCTTCAAGTTGACTGTTCGTGACGCGCAGGGATTCGGCGCGGTTCAACAAGACGGCCACGTCTTCATCCTTCGCCGTCGCGGATTTCACCGTCAACTCTTTAGCCGTCCGCTCGTTGGCCGTCCGCTCGTCTTCGAGTTGTTTGATGGTTTGGCGCGTGTTGGCGATGGAGTCAGATTCGCGGTCGAAACCTTCGTAGCGATGACAGCCGACGCAGCCGCGCTCCTGAAACAAATCCTTGCCCTTGGTCAGAATCGGCGCGCCCTGCAAGACGCGGTCGTTCGAGTGGCATTGCTGGCAGCCCGCTTCCATGTTTTCACGACCGTAGAGCGGGTGCAGCCAGAATGGATTTTGGCCGTGAGCTTTGACGACGTTCGTCGTCGCGCGTCCGTTGCCGCCGTGACAACTCGAACAGCCGAAGCGTTCGGGGTCGTGAATCTGCAAAAGCTCTTTGCTCGGATGACTGGTGAAGGCTTTGGCGTAGGCGTCGGGCTTCTTTCTCGGTCGCGCCATCGAGGCGGGCGTCAATTCCAGAGGCTCTCGGACGCCGAGATGGCACGTCTCGCAGCGGTCGACGATATTGGACGACGTGACGTTAATCTGCCGCATCGTGTATTCAAAGCTATCGTTGCGTTTGATGAGGCTGTCAATCTGCTGGTCGGTCAGACCAACCATATTATCCTTCAAATATTCGTCGCGCTTCTTTTCAAGCTCGCCTGTCTTCTTCAACTTTTCGCCGCGCTTCGCAAGCTGCTTTGCTTTCTCGTCCTTGAGCGAGTTGTAGAGTTCTTCGATTTGCGTAAAGGTGAGTTTCTTTTCTTCCGTTTTGTTCGAGCCGTCGTCGGCGGGCATGTTCACTTTAACCGGCTCGTTCTTCTCCTTTTCCACTTCGCTCCGCAGACTGTTTTTCTTCGAGTCGCTCGTGTTCTCGATGCGGTAATTCATCACCGTAATCTTGCCGCGCTTGTTCTGAAACTCGTCGGTGATGGCGGCCAGCTTTTTGTCAATCAAAGATACTTGCTTGTCAATCGAATCAATCTCCGGCTTGACCTCTTGGCGGGCGGCCTTCGCTTCCGCGTCGAGGCTCTGAAATTCCTCGCTCGCTTTGACTTCCTTTTCCGTGTTGGCTCCGCCCTTGGCGAGTCTGTGCTTGAGGTTTTTGAGATGGCGATTCTCGCGCCGGATAAATTCCTGCTGCATGTTCTTCCAAGGACGCTGCCCGTAAACCTCATCGTAGAGCGCCCATGCCAGCACCGCCGTCATCAGCAACGCGCAGACGAGAAGAATGCTGCTCGTCGAACGGCTCGTAATCGGATCAGAGGCCGGGGTGTCCGGCTCTTTGACGACCATTTTGTCTGTCTCAGGAGTATCAGCCACGTGCTCGTAATCCTCCGCTTAAACGAGTTTCAGATGTTGAACCAAGGCGTGACCCACACGTACTTAATCGTAAAGACGAGGCGCAAGAAAATCTTGACCGGCAGCGCGATCAGCACCGAGATGGCGAAGAACTGAAAGGTCAAATATTGGAGCAGAGAGGTGCGCGCCAGAATCTTCTTTTCAAACTCGCTGCGGTTCATCAACCAGTGCAGGAACAGCCCGGCCAGCACGTAGAACAACCCGACGACAATCGCGCCGAAGATAATCTTTCCCGACACGCTCGTAATGCCGATAAGTTCGTGCAGGTCGCGGTTTTTATCGAAGACGACAGCGTTATGATCCCAAGTCTGTCCGGGCCAGAACCAAATCCAGCCGGGGCCACGGATGAAAGTGCCGATGAAGATCAGCACAATCCACATCAGCCAGCCGAAGCCGTACATGCCGAGCGCGAACCGCCGCTGCTTGATGGTGTAATAACCGTTCCCGAAAGGATTGGAATCAACATAGGGGAAGACCATCAAGCCGATCATAATCAGCGACGGCATGACCACCCCGGCAATCCACGGGTCGAAATAGACGAGCATCTCTTGCAGCCCTAAGAAGTACCAAGGGGCTTTCGAGGGGTTCATCGTGAGGTTCGGATTCGCAGGCTCTTCAAGCGGCGCGTTGAGCGTGATTGACCAGACGAAGAGAATGACCGTCACAATCACCGCGGCGAGAAACTCGATGCGGATCAGAAACGGCCAGACGTGCAGTTCGCGCGCCCAACCGGGTCGCCAAGGCTCCCGCTTGCGATGATGCGTCTTCGCCAGTTGCGGGTCGGCTTCTAATTGGTCAATGAGTTGGTCGTTCTCGCGCGCCTGCCGCAGGCCGAGCCATGTAAAGAAGGGCACGAGAAAGAGCATCGCGACAATCGGAATATTGTCCGGCGCGGCAGCGATCTTCCAGAGTTGATGCCAGTCCATAGCTTGAATCCTAGTGACGAATGACAAGTGACGCGTGACGAGTTAAACCGAGAGCAGTGAAGAGTGATGAGCACTAAGAGGCTTTTAACTTGTCACTCGTCACTTGTCACTCGTCACTACTTTTTGACCGCTTTCATTTCCGCTTCGAGCATCACGGGCGCGGGGCCTGAAATGCCACCGTCCTTGCGTATGCGCCAGAAGTGGACGGCCATGAAAACGCTCGCGACGAGCGGGATGCCGATGCAGTGCCAGATGTAGGAGCGCAGCAGCGCATTGGCATCAACGATTGAGCCGCCGAGGAGTCCGAAGCGCACATCGTTAAAGGGCGTCATGCCGAGTTGCGGGCCGAACGGCCCTTCGCTGCCGAACATCGGCGTCGCGCGAGCCATGTTCGTCCCGACCGTCACCGCCCAAAAGCCGAGTTGATCGTCGGGCAGCAGGTAGCCTGTAAAAGAAAGCAGGAGCGTCAGCACCAGCAGCACCACGCCGACGCACCAGTTGAACTCGCGCGGTCGTTTATAAGAGCCGGTCAAGACGACGCGGAACATGTGCAGCCAAGTGGTAATCACCATCAGGTGCGCCGCCCAGCGATGCATGTTCCTGAGAAGTCTGCCGAAGGGCACGTCATGTTCGAGATAGAGAATATCTCGGAACGCCTGCACCTTGGTCGGGTGATAGTAGAACATCAAGAGGACGCCTGTGAGGGTCAGGACGATGAAGAGATAGAAGGTGATGCCGCCCATGCCCCACGTGAAGCCGTAGCGCACGGCGTCGCGATTGATTTTCGCAGGATGCAGATGCAGGAAGACGTTCGAGAGGACGGCGAGCGAGCGGTTGCGCGGGTCAGAGCGTTCGTGCGAGACGCGAAAGATGGATTTCCAAACCTGCGTCTGCTGCGGGTCTTTGTAAGCTTTGGCCTCTTCGACCGCGCGCTCTTTAAGCGCGAGTCCCTGTTCGCGCGCCTTCTCCAACAGACCGACGCCGCCTTGCGGTCGTTCGACGCCACTCTCCGAGTCAGGACGTTCAGGCTCCATACCCTTTACATCTCCCGTCAGGAATCAAGACTGTGTTTAATTTAAGAAGATTGCTGCCGCTGCATTTCCGAGACTGAGTATTTCAACCCCCGCCTCGTGCTAAATCTGGATGAATGATCCGTCGTCGTTGAATTCGTTGCGCTCGCCCTTCGGCGCTTTGTAGAGTCTGCCGGTGTTGACGACAATCTGGCCTTCGGCATCGAGTTCGACGTGCGCGCGATCCATCGGGCGCGGCGCAGGGCCTTCAAAGTTGATGCCGTCGCTGTCGTAACCGCTGCCGTGACACGGGCACTTGAACTTGTTCTCGCTGGAGCGCCAATCGGGCGTACAGCCCAGATGCGTGCAGCGCGCGTAGATGACAAAGAGACGGTCGGAAGTTTTATCAACCCAGATGCGATATTGCTGTTGCCACTTTGTATCCACGCCCTGACTGTAGTCGCCGGGAAAGCCGATGCGAAAGACGCTCGACGGCTCGAAGATGGCGCGCGGCAGGAAGAAGCGGAGAAACATCGCCAGCGACGTTCCGGCGAAGGCGACCATGCTCGCCCAGATAATGCGCCGCCGCATCTTGTTGATGGGAGTATCAATCGTACTCTGCACGACTGGGCCCGCCGGAGCGGCTTTCGCCGCCGCCGCCTTCGGGATGCCTTTAGCGACCGCCGCCGTCGGAGTGGAAGTTGATTTGGCTGCGCCGGGAGCGACGCGTGCGGCATGAGGTGTCGCGGCAGGCGTCTCCAACGTCGTCGCATCAACGGCCTGAGCGTTCGTCGGGTCGGACGTTCTGACGGGCGGCGTAGGCGTCGCTTTCGCCGGAGTCGCTTTGGTCGGTGTCGGCGTCACATCCCCGCGCGCGGCGGCCAGCAAGTCTTTGACGGACGGAGAGCTTGCCGAGGTCGGCTCTGGTTTCGCAGGCGGTGTGTTCGTCACACTCTCGTCTGGCGGATTTTTGTCGTGACCCACGCCGCGACCTCCCTATACAGGATTCGGCAATGGAGACGGCCTAAAAAGTTCTCGAAGGCGATTCAAGCCGCTACATTGTGACAGATGAATCTCACGTGCAAGTGATAGAACTCACCATCCAAGAGCAACGGCCTCTTCTGCACTTTGATTCGATTGCATTTGCGTGACATGAAGTGCGCCGCGCCAGAAAAAATTTTATGATGGCTTGGCTGACGGCATTTATACTCTTTTCAGGACTTTGTGGCAAGATTTAATTTTCCCTTGAAGCTTTGTTAACACCGCTTCAAGGAAGCATCTGCCCTCCGAACTTATGTCGCATCAAATTCCAGTCACCATTTACACCAAACCCGGCTGCCATCTCTGCGAAGAAGCCAAAGCAGAGATTTTGGAAGCCGGGTGCGGCGACGCCTACACGCTCGAAGAGATTGACATCCAGACCGACCCGCTGCTTTTCAGACGCTTCGGCATGGAGATTCCCGTGATTGCCATTGACGGCGTTGTGACGTTCAAGTATCACGTCAACGCCGCAGAGTTCAGGCGGCAGATCGAGCGTGCGCTCGGCGCGGGTTAAGCTCGAACAGCCGCGCCCATCAAGGCCCGAAGCGTTGCCGGTACTCGCTCGACGTGATGAAAGCTTTGACCATCTCCGCGTTGAGGAAATTACCGCCGAAATCGTTGAGCTTTCCTAACCAGAAATTGTAGCCCTGATAATCGCGCGTCTGTTCCGGCGCATCAGGCGGATTCCTTCTCAAATATCCGAAGTATTCCATCAGGACGAAAGCGCGATTCCTTTCGCGGGCGGTGAACGCAGAATTTTCCACCACACGTCGCAATGCACGGGCACGCGCAGCCGTATCGCCACTCGTCGCCGCCCCTGAGAACTCGTTGATGGCCGCTTGCCTCTCACTATTCGTCAGAGAGCCTCCCGTGTTGACATTCAAAGCGTCGACGAACTGCGCGGGCGTGCGCGTCGCCGGGTAGGTCGAAGTGAAGCGTGCGCGCTGCACGAACGAGTTGAAGTAAGCCACCTTGTTCTGCTCAAGCTGGGCTTCGGCTCCGGGCTGACCGATGACGACCCCGTTGCTCACAGCCTGCGTGTCCGGCAAAAACTCTGCCAGCGTCAGAGGCACGGGCGTGCCGGGAATGTTGGCGAACGAAGCCTCATAGGTTTTGTAGACGAGAAAACCCGTCTCCTGAAATTCGATGGAGAGGAAGAAGGCCGCCGAGACGTTGATTCTTTTAATTTCACGACACCGCGCGTCCGAGCCGCAGGACTCAATTTGGTTCGTCCAAAAGGCGAAGCCGGAAGAATCAGGCTCTCGATTGAGAAAGTCACGATAATGCTGTGTGACGAAGAACTGCGAACCGTCTATCGGGTTCAGCACGGGCGTCGGTGATGGGACGGGCGTCGGCGTTGGCACAGGCGTCGGTACTGGCGTCGGCGTCGGTACAGGTGTCGGCGTCGGTGTCGGTACAGGTGTTGGTGTGGGCGTCGGCGCTGGTGTCGGAGTTGGTGTCGGCGCGGCGTCATCATTCGTGATCGTGCCCATCCCCTGACCGTCAGCAATCGTCGCATTTGTCGGACTACTCAGATTGACGAAGAATGTTTCATCCGGCTCAAACAAGGTGTCGCCGTTAACTTGCACCGTGATAGTTTTGCTCGTCTCGCCGGGTGCAAATGTCAGTGAACCTGAAACGCTCTGGTAGTCGCTGCCGGTCGTCGCCGTGTTGTCGGAGGTGGCGAAGTTAACCCCGACCGCTTGTGTGCTCGATGCAGAGAGATTGACGTTGAACACGAATGCGGTCGTCCCGTTGTTGCCCTCTGCAAATTGCACGTCAGTAATTGAGAGCGTCGGCGCGGTGGGCGGCGGCTCATTATCGGTGACGTTATAGATTGTCCCTGTGAAGTAATCGGCGACGTATAAATTTCCCGCTTCGTCTTCGCCGAAGGTCGAAATACCGAGCGCCGTATCAAGCAATTCCGTTGTCTGCCAGACGCCCCCCGTCTGTCTCATCCCCCAAATGCGCCCCGTACAGAAGTCACCGTAGAAATATAGTCCCTGCATGCGCGTGAAGGCTGCGCCGCGATAGACATAGCCGCCCGTAATTGAGCAGCCGAAACTATGATCGTACTCGATGACCGGAGGTGTGAAATTTGCCGCGACGCATGCGGCAGGCCCTAAGCCCGTGCAGCGCGTTCCCTCGAAGACGCGCCAGCCGTAATTCTGGCCGCCCGCGCTCGTCGCCGTTTGAAAGTTCACTTCCTCAAGAACGTCCTGCCCGACATCCGCGATGTAGAGATCGTTCGTCTGGCGGTCGAATGAAAACCGCCAAGGATTACGTAAGCCCAGCGCCCAGATTTCATGACGCACGTCCGTGCGGGTCGCAAAAGGATTGCTGGCGGGAATCGTGTAGGTCGCGGGGCTGCCCGTCTCGACATCAATGCGGAGGACTTTGCCGAGCAGTTGATTACCGTTCTGAGCGTTATTGGGTGGGTCGTTGCCCGCCCCGCCATCGCCCGTGCCAATGTAGAGGAAGCCGTCTCGCGGGCTGAAAGCGAGTTGCCCGCCGTTGTGATTACTATTGGTCGGATGTGGAATGACGAGCACAATCTGCTCGCTGGCGGCATCTGCTACGTCGGCGTTCCCGGCGCTCACACGATACCGCGCGATGGTGATGTTACCGGCGGAGTTCGTATAGTTGACGTAAAAATATTGCTTGGTCTTGAAGTTGGGCGGGAAGGCGAGTCCGAGCAGGCCGCGCTCGCTGTCCGTCGTGATGCGCCCGCTGATGTCAAGGAAGGGCGTCGGAAGCGTCGCCCCGTTTTTGATGATGCGGATGAGACCTGCTTTTTCAACGACGAACAGACGCCCGCTCCCGTCGCCCGCGTGCGTCATGCTGACGGGCTGTGTGAAGCCACCCATGGGCGAGGATAAGACGATTGACGGCAACCCGGTTGCTGACGCAGTGGCTTCCGGCTCTTCCCTGTCGACGGATGCCCTCGCACCACCCGCGAAGACTGCTCCGAACAAAGTCGCACCCATTAAGACCAGCGCGAGATAAAGACTTCGTGAACGCATAAAGATTCCTTCCCTTTTGTTACCGCGGTTTTTGTTGTCTGTGGGGAGGGGGTGAAGACAGCTTACCGGAAAAAGCTCGCGGGCGAAAGGGGCTACTCGAAATGTAACGTTGCGGACTTCTCTTCAATCGCGGCGAAAAGTTGCTCGCTCTCTGTCTCGTCCGACGTTTGACGGTAGGCCGTCAAAAGCTCTTTGAGTGCGGCGAGGTCGCGGTAAAGCCCCGCGTCTTCAATCGGTGGTGTGAGGTAGGAAATAAGTTCGGCGTAGGAGCGGCGGCGCGCAATCGTGCCCTCCGAAGGATTATTAACGCTGTAAATATAGACGTGCGGGAGTTCGCCGACGAGACGATCAGGCCAGCATTCGCCGGAGAGTCCGACCTGCTTGCCCGGCATAAACTCTAATGCCCCGTGCGTCCCGACGTGCACGACGGCGTCGGCCTTGAAAATTTTATCGAGGTACGTGTAGAGCGCGGCAAAGCTGTGAGGCGGCGAACCGCTGCGCGCCATCAAAAGGCGCATCGGGTCGCCTTCATATCCGAACGTCGGCTGCACCCCGACGAAGACGTTGCCGAGACTGATGCCCTGAATCAACAAATCATTGCCGAACGAGTTAATCACGCCCGGCGCGCGTCCCCACTCCGCTTCAATCTCTCGCGCAAACGGGCAGAGCCGCTCGTATTCATCCGCGCTCATCCGATAGGCGACATTGGTCGTCACGCTCCCCAGACTCACGTTGTTTCCTTCCAGCAGCATCTCGCGCAACGCTTCAGCGCTCGCCGGAACTTCGACTTTGTAGCCCTCGTGCGCGAGTCGCTTCAACGTCTCCCACACGCTCGGAAAAACATCGAGGTCGGCGGCGGTTCCGATGTTTCCTTTGTTCGGCGGGAAACAGAAAACGATGAGCGCCAGACGCAACGCCTCGCGCCTCGCCGCGCGCAGATGATTCCAACGCGCGAGACGGCGCGCGATGCGCTGGCAACGTTCTTCGAGCGCCACAGGCTCCGCCGCATCGGCGGGCATCCCCCCGTAAACAAACGGCTCGGTCGCGCCGTCAATCTCAGGGATAGCAATTTGCATCCCGGCCTGCACGGGATTAAGCCCCGTCGGAGAATCGCGCCAAGCCTCAATCGTCTGCACGTCGAGGCTGACGGCGGAGCGAAACGGGCGATTCAAATCTTTGAGAAACTCGATGGCCGCCTCGCTGTCGTTCATCGCCGGGCCGCCGACGAAACTGAACCCGGTCAACGAAACAATCTGGCTGACGCGCGACTTCGCATCCCGGCTCACAGCGCCGGAGCGATACTGCCGCGCCGCCTTCTTCCCGCCAGCGTTGCTTTCATCAACAAAGAACTGCTCGCACGCTTCGCGGTTGTCCATAAAAGTCGAGATGGCCGGAAGCACCGCCAGCCCTTCGGCTTCGATGGCGCGAATCAGCGCGTCGTAATGTTTGTGCGTGCCGCTCACAATCTGCGTCCGCATCAAGAGTAGGCCGATGGTCTGCGACGGCGAGAGCGGCGGGCAAGTTTCTCGACGGCTCCTTTTCTCATACCAAGCACGGTAGGCTTCAAACGAAGCGAAGAGCGACGGGGCATCTGGGTGATAGAGGCCGACGGCGGGTTTCGTCTCCGGCGCGGCGACATCAATCCGCGCGCGCGCCACGCGTTCATCCGTCGCGGCGTAGTGCTTCAAAGCGTAGAACAGCATCGAGCGAATGTTCGCGGGCGTCGGCTGAAGGAAGTAGCAGAAGAGATAAAGATAATGTTTGATGTCACGCAACCGTCCGGCATTCGGGACAATCTTGAGCAGCGTCGGCAGGCGTTCGATTAGCCGCAGGTATTGATTATGTCGCGGAGACTTGTTCGCGCGCGCGCTACGCGTATGCTCGCCCATCCACGCGCCGATGCTTTTGACGAGCCGCCTCGTCCGTCCCTCCGCCGTCTCGCTGCTTCCGGCTTTCGCTCCGCTCTCGACTCGTTCCGCATCTCCGGCGCTCGCCTCGCCTCCGAAGCGCAGCTTTCCCATCTGCGTCTGTCGCATCAACTCCGGCATGCAGTTAATCACAATCACCGCCCGGTGCTGCGAACATTTCAACCTGAGCAGAGGAATCAAGCGCGCCGCGTTCTCGCCGTCCGTGACATGAAAGATAAAGACGATGCTGGCCTCAACGACATCACGTTCGACCGCGCGCCATTCGCTCTCGTCGAGCGGCGCGCCGAAGTTGTGAGCGGCAACCCGCACACCCAATTCGTAGCGTGATTCAATCTCGCGCTCCGCCTGACGCAGCGGCGCAAGCAGGCTGCTGCCGACGTAGAGGGCGACGATGCTCAAGTTATCTTTCATACGGGCGTCAATTCAGCCGACTCCCTCAAGCTGATCTTCGAGAGAAGAGAAGATTTCGTGCAAGCGTTCCAGCATCTCCGCTTCGGCTGCCCAGAAACCGCGCCCCTGCGCTTCCAAAAGGCGCGCGACGAGCGAGCGCGCCGAATGCGGATTGAGGCTGCGTAGGCGTTCGAGCATCTCTCTGTCGAGCACGAAAGTTTCGGCGACTTCCGTGTAGACCCAATCATCAACCGCGTCGGTGGTCGCGCTCCAACCGAAAGTGTTGGTGACGTGGCTCTCGATCTCCGCGACCCCACGGAAACCGTGCTTGAGCATTCCTTCGTACCATTTCGGATTCAAGGTCTTGGCGCGCGTCTCAAGCCGGATGGTCTCTTCGAGAGAACGCACGCGGGCGGCGCGCGAGAGCACATCCGAAAGATAAATAACTGGGCGCGACTGCGCGTGTCGCTCGACGGCCTGCGAGACTCCGCCCAAATATTCAAAGTAATGATCAACATCCGTGATGCCAATCTCGAACGAATCAATATTCTGATACGTTGCCTCGACGCGCGAGAGCGCACGGCTCATCGCCCCGCGCGCTTCCCTGCCTTCGAGCGCGCGCCCCTCCCGGTCGCGCCCGTAGGCGAAACATTTGCGCGTGATGAAGAGATCGCCGAGCGCGCTCGCTTGTTCCCACTGCGAATCCATCACCATGAAGTTGACGTTCGTGCCATAGTTGCCCGGCGCGTTCGAGAAAACACGTAGAGCCGCTTCGTCGAAAGGACAATTCTCCGAACGCATCTGCTCAAGAATATTTCGCCGCACGTAGTTCAACTCTGCGGGTTCGTCCAATTCGGCGACGCAGCGCACGGCCTTGTCCAAAAGCAACATCGTCGCGCCGAACAGATCGCGGAAAATTCCAGACACGGTCAAGACCACATCAATGCGCGGGCGATTCAACTCCGCGAGCGGGATGGCCTCGACATCTGTCACGCGGTTCAAAGAATCGCGGACGGGGCGCACGCCCAACAGCCAGAGCGCCTGTGCGACGCCTTCGCCCTGCGTCTTGATGTTATCCAATCCCCACAGCACGAGCGCCATTGCGCGCGGGAAACGGTCGTGCTCGGCGTGATGGCGTTCGAGTAACATTTTGACGATGCGCGCGGCGCGTGCATAAGCGACCAGCGACGGTATCGCGTAAGGATTAACGGCGTGGGTGTTTCTGCCTGTCGGCAAGATGGATGGATTCTGGACGATGTCAGCGCCGGGGCCGGGTTCGATGTATTCGCCGCGCAACGCACGCACGAGGCCGTCGAGTTCGCCGTTGGTCTCTAACTGCGCCTGTATCGTTTCGAGCAACGCGAAGACATTCCGCGACTCACTCGCAGGGACACGCGCCGCCGTCTCAAGCCAGAGACTCGCGCTCGCGGCTCCCTCTCGGACGAAGCGCGTGATGGCCTCGCGCAGCGTCGCGTCAATGCGCTCGCGCGCTTTCAGATTCTCTTCCCGCCGCACGTTGTTTTGTTCGAGCAGAGACGTATATGCGCCCAAGCCCAAACCTTCCGAGATGAGGTCGGTCAGCGCACGCGCACACGATTCCGGTCTGTCGAAGGAAGCGACGGCGCGCAGCATGTCCATACGCTCCGATTCATTTGAAGCACGACCAAAGACGTGCAGCCCCGTCGGTATCAAACGCTGCTCGACCTCGACGACCTGCTCGTAGAGTCCGAGCACGCGGCGGTCTCGCTCCTCTTTCGAGAGCGAAATTTCAGTGGTCTCTTTTGCCATCTAACTCTCTAATCCTTCGGCAAAACTTCGCACATCACTTCTTCAGTCAGACGCAGAGGAAGATGCACGTAACGGCCTCCGAGCGACTGCGCCAGCCTGTGGCCTTCGCCGCCCGAAGTGAAAAGGTTCTGTGTGTCAACCACGAGCGAGGCGACGCCCGCGCGTTGCAGCGCCGCGCCGAGTTGTTCAATCTCAATCTTGATTCTCTGTTTCAACTGCGCGCGGTTTTCATTCCCCGCGACCAGCGGAACATTCGCGCGGCCATCCGTGAAAACGACGAGAACGATGCGGAGCGCGTCCGCCGTTCGTCCCCTCCGAACAACTTCCAGTGCGCGCAACAGCGCGGCGCAGAGCGGCGTTGCGCCGCCGACCGGCAAGGCGTCGAGGATTCTTTTAGCGCGAGCCGGAGCGGCACAAGGCGCGAGAAGCAGTTGCGCGTCCTGCTCACGAAAGCTGACGAGCGCGAGGCGGTCGCGTTTAATGTAAGACTCTCGCAGCAGGTGGACAAGCGCGGCCTTCGCCTGATTGATGCGATTGACAGCCATGCTGCCCGAAGTATCAACGGCGAGGATATAGAGCGTGCCGGATTTTCGCCGCAGACGCTTGTAACGTAAATCAGCGGCGGCAACCTGAACAGCGGGCGCAGGAGACATGTGCAGGCGTTTGAACTGGCGCGGCGCGGTCATCCGCAATGTCGCGTCGAGCGCGATACGCCCGCCCGCAGGCTTTGATTCGGTCGCGTGCGTGTAGCGTCCGCGCGCGGCTTCGACGGTTGATCTTGAATGCGTGCGGCTTCGCAGAGAATCGCGCCTGTTTCTCTCAGTGTTCGCCCGCGCAGATTTCAAGTTGAGCGCGTCGTCAGGCAGACGCGTATCCGCAGTCGGCGCGTTGCGCTCGACGCCCTGCGCGTTCGTTTCTCGCTTCGTTTCTCGCTTCGCCTCTCGCTTCTGCTCTCTCTGGGAATCGCTTTCCAATGCTTCGCTCTGTTTCCTTTTGCTTGCCGCTTCGTCGCCAGTTTCTTTCTCAGATTTATTTGATAAAGACTGGGCGGCGTGACTTTGAGGCGCGTTTTTATCGGACGCTTTTTCGATTGTTTGGCCGTCGCCGAAAAGTTCCTCGACGCTCTCATCAATGCGTGCGCCGCCGTTTCCCTGTTCGAGCGGGTCGCGGCGCAGACGGTGGCGCAGAGACATCGCGGCGACGCGGCGCACATCCTCGGCTGTCGCTTTCTTCCGCCCTTCAAAGGCGGCGAGCGCGCGTGCGGCACGCGTGATGGTAATCTCGCCGCGATGCCCATCAACATTCAGACGCACGCAAAGTTCGGCGATGAGACGCAGGAGAGAGAGCGGCATCTCGACCGCACTGGCGCGACTTTTCGCGCGCGTCAGGCGGCGGCGCAAACTCACCTGCTCCGGCTCTGCGGCACGCAGGAACGCTTGGGGGTCACGGTCGAAAGCTTCGCGTTGTTCGACAATCCGCACGCGTTCGTCGAGACCGGTGGCCGTGCGGACTTCCGTGTAGAGGCCGAAACGGTCGAGCAGTTGCGGCCTCAGTTCACCCTCTTCGGGATTGCCCGAACCGGCAAGCACGAAGCGCGCCGGATGCTCCGTCGAGACGCCTTCGCGCTCAACCCTGTTGCGCCCGGTCGCCGCCACATCAAGCAGTAAGTCAACCAGATGATCTTCGAGCAAGTTGACCTCGTCAATATAGAGAAACCCTCGATTGGCGCGCGCCAGCAGTCCCGGCTCAAAAGCCTTGACGCCCTCTTTCAACGCGCGCTCCATATCAATCGTTCCGCAAACGCGGTCTTCCGTCGCGCCGAGCGGAAGGTCTATGACGGGCACGGGCGCACGCTCTCTGGCGAGTCGTCCATCATTCTCAAGGCGCTCGTGGCAAGCATCGCAGAGGTCGCGTTGTGCGGGGTCGCAGTTGAAGTGGCAACCGCGCACGCGCTCGATGGGCGGCAGAAGTTGTGCGAGGGCGCGCACGGCAGTAGATTTTCCAGTGCCGCGATGTCCCATGATGAGCACGCCGCCAATCGAAGGGGCGATGGCGTTTAAAAGCAGCGCCAGTTTCATCTCATCCTGTCCGGTCATCGCCGTAAAGGGAAAGACCGGAGGGACGAAGGCGCGCGCGTCTGTGTTTCTATTGTTCGTGGAACGCCCTGTCATTCGTTTCGGGTGGACGGTGAAAGCAGCATCGAAGCGCGTTGGATTATAAGCCTCCGGGCGGAAAACACCAGCCAATTTTTCAAGCTAACTTTTCAAGCCCGGTGCAAAGCAGGAGCGCTCTTAATTTTTACGGCTCGATTGACATCCGCACGACGTTAGCCATCGGTTGCCGTGTGATTCTTCCGTCCTTGCCGGTGACGACAATCTGATTGTTCTCGACCGTCACACGCCGCACCGTGCTCATGTCGCGTTCGAGAGTCTCGCCGTCTCTGGTCACGATAATCAGACGCGGGCTGGTTGAGGCTGGCGCGGTCAGCGGCGCAGTCGAAGAGCCGTCGGGACTGTCCGTCGGGACGGCCGTCGCGGACTGCTCCGTTGCAGGTACGTTTCTTCGCCCACGGCGCGTCGGTCTGGGACGCGCGGTCTTCGGCTTCGCGGGCGCGCTGGTGTCCGGCTCGTTTGCGCCCGTCTTTTCGGCCGTAGAGTTCTCGGTCGAGGGCGCGCCGGTTCGAGACTCGTCCGCTCTCGCCGTCTCGCCTGTGCGCTTCGCGTCAGGAGTATTTGTGCGGCGCGTGTTCGTGCGCGCAGAAGACCTCGCGGGGCGATTTCTGCGCGGCGTGGTGGTTCTTCTCGTCGCGGTTGAAGACGGCGCTTTTTCGCTGGTGGGAGTGGCCTCGCCCGCCGGGGGCGTCTCGGCGGCGGTCTCCGTCGCAGGCTCTTCAATCCTCGCGCCGATAGAATTAACTCGTCTGGTAGTTTTGTCGCGGCTTCCAGTTTCAGAGAGAGTGGGCGTGGAAGGCTCGGGCGTCTGCGCCAGTTGGCGGCTCGACGGCGAGAACGCTCCTTCAAATCGAATGTGATAGACGGCCTCTCCATCTCCTGCGCTGCGTCCTTCGACGCGCAGCACGAGCGGCTCTTCTTTGCGTAGGTAGACGCTCTTCGTCGCCTTCGTCCCTTCGGAACCGGCATACAGAGTGACCTTCGTCAGAGGGAGCAGCGAGCCTGCGGTGAAGAGGTCAACGTCGCCGTTGAAGTCTGTGCTCTCAACCGTCATGATGAGATCGCCTTCGAGACCTGTGAACGTGTAGAAGTGTCGGGTCAAACGCGCGTCTCCGATGTCGCGCGGCGCGATGCGCCCCGTGATTTCGTTCGACCCGACGGGCGTCGGATAGCTGACATCACGCGATTGAGCAAAGCCGGAAGAAACGCAGAGAATAATTATCGAGACGAGATGGCTGAAGGGAAAAGCAGTCGGAACATGTCTTTGAAAAGTTCGGCGCATAAGGATTTCAACTCCGATTTCTAAACGGGTGAGAGTTTAACAGTCTCATCCGTCATGCAACAACACGCAACGGACGGAGTGGCTTGCACGCAGATTTCAACCCGGTATTTTCGAGACTTAAACCGTGGCATAGAGCGTGTAAAAATGAAAAGGGGTTGGAACATTCGTCCCAACCCCTTTGATGCCGAAGGGGGGACTCGAACCCCCACGAGTTTCCTCACACGCCCCTCAAACGTGCGCGTCTACCAGTTCCGCCACTTCGGCTCGCAAATTTTCAAAAGCTACCGGACGAGACTAACAAAAATAAGAGGTCTCATCCAGCCCGCCGGTTTGCTCGTCTCAAACTTCTACTTCTTCGCTCCGCCCTGCGGGCTGGCCGTCACAGTCGCCGGACTCGCGGCGGGCGATGCTGCCGCGCCAGTGTTCGCGGCGGGTGCGGCTGCGCCTTCCGGCTGAGCCGGAGCGGCGGGCGATGTGTCGGTTTGCGGAAGCGGCGACATCGCAGCTTGCGGCGTCGTCTGCGGCGTCGGCGCTGCGGTGTCGGATGAAGACATCACCGAACGCGGGCCGCCGATGCCCATTGAGATCATCAAGGCGATGATCATAAATGAGATGGCCGCGCCGATGGTGATTTTCGCCAGCAACGTCTGTGTGCCGCGCGGGCCGAAGGCAGTGCTTGAGACCGAACTTGTAAAGAGGTCACCGGCTCCGGCCTTGCCCGGCTGCAACAACACTGAGAGCACCAGGGCGAGGCAGGCCACAATAAAGAGTCCGTACAGAATGTAACTTAGCAAACTTCTATCCTCTGAAGAATTTATCTGTCGTAATTAACAAGTTGCGCGAAGGTTTCAGCGTCGAGGCTTGCGCCGCCGACGAGCGCCCCGTCAACGTCCGGCTGCTTCATTAACCCGGCGATATTATCCGGCTTGACGGAGCCGCCGTAGAGAATGCGTAGCTTTTCGCCCACTTCCTCCGAATACTTTTGCGCGAAAACGCGCCGGACAAACGCATGCATTTCCTGCGCTTGCTCCGGCGTCGCAGTACGTCCCGTCCCGATAGCCCAGACCGGTTCGTAGGCCACAATGATACGGTCGAGGTCGGATGCTGTCAACTCGCGCAAAGCTCCATCCAACTGCCCGCGCACGACCTTCTCAGCGTTTCCTGCCTCGCGCTGCTCCAAGGTCTCGCCGATGCAAATAATCACAGACAGACCGGCGGCCAGCGCCGCCTGCGTCTTTCTCTGCACGAAATCGTCCGTCTCACAATAAAACTGCCGCCGCTCGGAATGCCCGACGATGGCGTGCGTGCAACCGACCTCGCGCAGCATGTCCGCCGCGACCTCTCCCGTATGTGCGCCGTGCTTGCGCTCGGTCGAGCAATCCTGCGCCGCGATGCCGATATTTGAACCTTCAAGACGCGCCGCGACCGTCTTCAAGGCCGTGAAGACCGGCGCGATGATGACTTCGCAATTATTCGCGTTCGCCACCAGAGGGCGCAGCGCCAGCGCCGTCGCCACCGAATCGGCGACGTTCTTATACATATATCCAACGGTTCATGCGCGGATATTGAAGAAAGGATGAAGGATAAAGGATGAAGGATGAAAGGACGGCGACGAAAACCGAATTTTAGTTTTCATCCTTCTGCCTTCCGCCTTCATCCTTGCTGTTCAGTGCGGCGACGCCGGGGAGTTCATCGCCCGCGAGAAATTCGAGTGTCGCGCCGCCGCCGGTCGAAATATGTGTAATCTTATCGGCGACCCCGGCCTGCGTGATGGCGGCGACCGAATCTCCGCCGCCGACGATAACGGTTGCGCCGCGCTCCGCCGCTTCGGCGACGGCGTGCGCGACGCCCACCGTGCCTTCCTCAAAACCCTTCTCTTCAAAAACGCCCATCGGGCCGTTCCAGATGACCGTCTTCGCATCCTTCAACGCATCGGCAAACAGCGCGATTGTCTCCGCGCCGATGTCTAAGCCGACGAGTCCCGCGTTCGTGAATTCGATGGGAATAGTCTTGCGGCTTTTCAATGGGTCGTAGCTGTCGACGACCTGATGATCTGTGGGCAGCAGCAACTCGACTCCGGCTTCAGCCGCGCGTCGCTTGATGTCGCGGGCAACGTCTAGTTTGTCATTCTCGACGAGCGACTTGCCGACCGTGAAGCCTTCCGCCTTGAAGAAAGTATAAGCCATCGCGCCGCCGACAAGCAGTTTGTCTACATGCCGCTTAATAAGCGCATTGATGACAGCAATCTTGTCAGACACCTTCGCCCCGCCGAGGATGGCGACGAACGGATGCTCAGGATGATTGATGACGCGCCCCAGATATTCGAGTTCCTTCTCCATCAACAACCCGGCAGCCGCCTGCCGGACAAACTTTGTGATGCCGACGGTTGAAGCGTGCGCGCGATGCGCCGCGCCGAAAGCGTCGTTCACGTAGAGGTCGCAGAGGCTCGCCAGTTTTTTGGCGAAGGCGTCGTCGTTCTGCTCCTCCTCCGCATGAAAGCGCAGGTTTTCGAGAAGCAACACGTCGCCATCCTTCAACTCTTCGACCTTCGCGCGCGCCGCCTCGCCCGTGCAATCTTCGGCAAACGCGACGGCCTGACCGAGCAGACTCGAAAGATGTGCGGCGACGGGGCGCAAGCCGTATTTCTCGACCCGCTCGCCTTTCGGTCGTCCGAGATGCGAGGCGAGAATAACGCGCGCGCCCTGTTCAACCGCGTACCGAATCGTCGGCAGCGCGCCGCGAATGCGCGTGTCGTCCTCAACCTGTCCGTCCTTAACTGGCACGTTGAAATCCACGCGCACAAAGACACGCTGGCCTTTCACGTCGAGGTCTTTGATGGAGAGCTTGTTCATAGATTTTTGATTTGCGATTTTTGATTTGCGATTTGAATGACGTGGCGCGATAGCCTTCCGCTCTTTCAATCGCAAATCAAAAATCTAAAATCGCAAATACCTACAGTCCTTTTTGCGCGATGTATTTGACGAGGTCGCGGACGCGACACGAGTAGCCCCATTCGTTGTCGTACCACGAGAGCACTTTGACCATATTGCCGCCGATGACTTTCGTATATTCGGCGTCCACGATGGACGAGTTCGGATTCTTGCGGAAATCAACCGAGACCAGTTGCTCTTCGGAAAAGGCGAGGATGCCTTGCAATTCCTCGTTCGCCGCGTCCTTCAAAGCAGTGTTGACTTCTTCGGTCGTCGTATCGCGTTCGAGTTCCATGACCACATCAACGAGCGAGACATTCGGGGTGGGCACGCGGACGCTGATGCCGTCGAACTTGCCCTTGAGTTCCGGCATCACGAGGGCGACGGCTTTGGCCGCGCCGGTCGAGGTCGGAATCATCGAGAGACCGGCGGCGCGCGCGCGGCGCAAATCTTTGTGCGGCAAATCTAAAAGTTGCTGGTCGTTCGTGTACGAGTGAATCGTCGTCATCTGCGCCGAGCGAATGCCAAACTTCTCGTGAATCACTTTCGCGACGGGCGCGAGGCAGTTGGTCGTGCAGGAGGCGTTCGAGAGAATGTGGTGCGTCGCCGGGTCGTACTTGTCTTCGTTGACGCCGAGCACAATCGTGATGTCCTCATTCTTCGCCGGAGCGGAGATGATGACTTTCTTGACCGTCCCGCGCAGGTGCTTTTTGGCATCTTCGGCATTGGTAAAACGCCCTGTGGATTCGATGACGATTTCCGCTCCGACCGAAGCCCAGTCAATCGCGGCGGGGTCTTTTTCGGCGAATACAACGAACTCGTCCTTGCCGACCCTGATGCCCTTCTCGGTCGCCGAAATTTCGTGGTCGAGATTACCGAGCACCGAATCGTATTTCAAAAGATGCGCGAGCGTCTCTGTATCCGTAATGTCGTTGACGGCGACAAAATCAATTTCGGGGTCGTCCAGCGATGCGCGTAAAACGTTGCGTCCGATGCGTCCGAATCCGTTGATGCCGACCTTTACTCCCATTTTGTGTTGGCCTCCTCGCCTGACATGAATCTTTGGATTTAATAGAAAGAACGTTTTCGCTCTGCACTCGACAGGCGCACGAACGCCTCTGTCATCCCAAGCTCTTCCCTTAAGTTGATGTAGTAGGGTGCTATTAAAGATTTTGAAGATAATGCGCCCGGCGCGGCACTGTCAAGTTAGCCACCGTCGAAAGGGCTGCGCGATGTTATCTCAGCCGCCTGCGCTCGGCGACGGGCGAACTTTTCGGCTGTCACAAGAGACGCGAAGCAGTTGCGGTCGCTCAAATGTTTAAGGGGCGAGCCAATCCCATTTGTGGGATTTTGTGATCCGAAAGAGGGACGCACGAGGACTCATCCATCAATCGTCAAGGCGCGTTTTCTTCCATATTTAACCGCTGTTAGCCTCTGCCCCGGTTGGCATGCTAATGGCATAAGAGTTCCTGTATGTTTTTGAAACTCCATGAACGCACAGAACGTAGTACGCTCTGACTCGCCGTGCTTCATTTCAAGGTGTCAACGAACTTATTTGGCGGGTCGTCTAAATCACACATAACACTGAGGAGTACCCGGTTTGATGTTCAGCCTAAGCTTGCGCTCCCCGCGTCGCACACATTCGCGCTCGACGTTGGCCTTCGCAATCATTTTCGCCCTCTGCGTCACGCACGTCGCTCCCCTGCGCGTGCTCGCCGCGACCGCGCCGGACGAGCAGCCGGAAGCGGCGGCGAAAGCATCGGCGACGCTCGGCGGCATCGTCAAGTCTCTGAACGGTAATCCGGTCAGCCGGGCGACCGTCACACTGCGACGCATCATGCAGGACGACCAGACGACCGCAACCGACGAGACAGGCCGCTTCACGTTTGCGAATATCCCGATAGGCCCGGCGGTTCTCATCGCTTCGAGCGATCAGGAACGAAGCGTCGTCTTCATCGAGATTAAACCTGAGATGGCCGCAGTCGAGATGGTCTTTGATCGCAAGCAGTCGGACTATGCCGTGGCGACCAACGTCTCTCTGCCCGTCCCCGCGTCGACGCAGAATATCCCGACGCCGCAGCCACAACCCCCCGCGCAGAGAGACGCGACGCTTCCGCCCAATCGCCAGACTCAGCCCGGAGCGCCGCCCGGCACACGCCCACAGATCACTGACCCGTCTGCCCCTCCGGGAAGCGAGCGCCCCAATCCGCAAGCGCCGCCCAACAGGTCGACCGTTGTGCCGCAGACGACAGCGACCCCGACTGCGACGCCCGTCTTGCCCGAACTTCCGGCCACGACACCGTCCTTGAACACGGACACGCAGGTTGACCCGACGACAGGTCAGGAGATACGCGAACCCGTCTTCACTTCCCCAGAGCCGCGCCCGGTGCCGCCGATGCCGTCATTAACACGCGTCGGCATCACGGGAGGCGACACGCGCCCTCTGTCGCTCAACGATGCGATCCGGCAGGCACTTGAGAATAACAACGACATCGAGGTGGCGCGCAACGACGTGCGCCTCGCTGAATCGTTCCTGAACTCTTTGCAGGGCTTCTACGATCCGTTTTTCCAATTCAGCCCGCAGTACAACAACCGCTCGACGCCGAGCGCCACCACTCTGAGCGGCGCATCAGGCGGGACGAACAACGTCACCGTGACGACTTATAATTTCGACAATTCCTTCATCAAGAATTTCGAGAAAGGCGGCGGGCACTACGAGTTCTTCTTCAACAACTCGCGCCAGAAAACGAACAACAGATTCGCCACCATCAACCCGCTCTATGCGTCGAGCGCGGGCGTCAGCTTCACACAACCGCTTCTGCGCGACCGCTCGATTGACAATTCGCGCCGCAACATACGCATCCAGCGTAAGCGGCTCGAACAGTCCGATGCGGATTTCCGCCGCCGGACTATCGAGGTCATCGCACAGGTGCAGCAGGCGTACTGGGAACTGGTCTTCGCCATCCGCGACGAGCAAAACCAGATCGCCAACTTCGAGTTGGCGCGCGAGAACTTCCGTCGCACCGAAGCGAGCGTTGCTGCTGGCGCATCTGCCCCGCTTGAGCGCGCAGAGATTCAGACCGAACTCTCGAATCGTGAATCGGCGTTGCTGCTGGCTTCGCAGAGCGTTTCGATTGCCGAAAACAATTTAAAGTCGCTGCTTCTCAAAGACCCGCTTGCGCCGGAATGGGGCGCGGCATTGCTTCCGACCGATGAACCGAAGTTCGACGACACACCCGTTAACTTGCAGGACGCACAGACCGAAGCGCGCAACAACCGCCCGGAACTCAAACGCCTGCGCTTGCAGCAGGATGTTAACGACATTGATTTGCAGTATTTCAGAAACCAGACGAAACCCCGGATTGACCTTCAGGCCACGGTCGCTTCCAACGGGCAGGCAGGAACCGGCGTGCCACAGGCAGTTGTTGACGACAATGGTCAGCCCGTCCTCGATCCCGCGACTGGCCAACCGCTATTTCTCTCGCCCACGGGGAGCCAGATCGGCGGCTTCGGTCGGAACCTGCGAAATCTTTTTGGCGTGGACGGTCGTAGCGTCGTCGTCGGCGTTACGATTCAACTGCCTTTGAAGAACCGCACGGCGAGAGCCAACCTTGCCAGCGCACGCATTGAGCGCGAACAACTCGGAGCGCAGACGCGCTCTCAGGAGCAGACGGTTGAGGTCGAAGTCCGCAACGCCGCACAGGCCGTCGAGACGGCGCGACGGCGCGTTCTTTCGGCGCGGCAAGCGCGTGAGAACGCCGAGCTACAGTTGTCTGGCGAACGCCGTCTCTATCAGGTCGGACGCTCGACCACGTTCCTTCTATTCCAACGCGAGAACGCGCTCGTCAACGCACGCAATCAGGAACTTCGCGCCCAGACCGACTACAACAAAGCGCTCGCCGAACTCCAACGCGCGACTTCGACGACCCTGCGCGCCAACAACGTGATTATCGAAACGCCGACGCTGCCCTAAGCGAAAGTTTCAATAGTCTTCACACTCAAAAGTTGCGATTGGAAGGAAGCTGCAAAAGCTTCCTTCCAATCGCAATTTGTTTTAGCGCAGGCTTCGCATGTATCCTCTCACGCGCTCGAACAGATTTCACTTGGCCGCGCCGTTCGCCCGAATTAGCTTGAAGCTGACCGCCACTATCATTACCTTCAACGAAGCCGAAAACATCCGCGCGGCGTGCGAATCGGTCGCGTGGGCTGACGAGATTCTCGTGGTTGATTCGGAGTCAACCGACGCGACGCGCGAAATCGCGCAGGAGTGTGGTGCGCGCGTCGTCTGCCGCGCGGGGGCGGGGTTCGTCGCGCCGAAGCAGTTCGCGGCGGAGGCGGCGCAGGACGAATGGATTTTCAGCCTCGACGCTGACGAACGCGTTTCGCCGGAACTCAAATCAAATATTGAAGACCTGCTCGATACGAGCGAAACCAACCTCGCTGATGGCTATCGTCTCGCGCGCCGCTCTTTTTATATGGGACGCTGGATTCGCGGCGGCGGCTGGTATCCTGATTATCAACTACGGCTCTACAAGCGCACGCGCGGAAGTTGGCAGGGCGCGCACGTCCATGAATCCGTCAGGATGGAGGAAGGTGCGCGCGTCGAGACGCTGGGCGGAGACATACTGCATTACAGCGTGCGTGAAGGCGCGCATCACCATCGCATGATCGGCGAGCGTTACGCTCCACTTGCCGCGCGACAAATGTTTGAAGCGGGTCGGCGCACTTCACCGCTCAGAATCGCCGCCGCCGCGCCCGCCGCCTTCCTGCGCAGTTTTCTCCTCAAAGGCGGTTTCCGCGACGGCCTCGCCGGTCTCGCCATCGCACACTTCGCCGCCCATCACGCCTTTCTCAAACATCTATTATTGTGGGAGAAGCAGAGGGATGTGGAAACATGTGATTCGTGACCCGTAAAACTACTTTTCGTTTTCTTTGCGCCTGCCAGCGTCTCCGGCGCGAAACTTCTTTCTTACTCAAAACAAAAGATTCGCGCCCGAGGCGCACAGGAAGAAGGACGCTGAGAAGTATGCTTTCAAACTTTCAAGTTTTCATTCATTCGAGATGCGGAGGCTCGCGGCGGGGAGCAGGTGGCGCGGTTTATCGGGTGTCGCTATCGGGCGCGGGATGTCGTGGGTGACGATGACTTCTGCGAGCAGTTGGTCTTCGAGTTGCCGGTGTTCGGCGATTTGATTTCCCTGATCGAGAATGGCGAAGACGATCATCCCGGCGTCCTGCGTATAGACGATGCCTGCGAGGCTCGCCATTCCGCCGTCAACTTCGGAAGTCAGCGTGCCGGTTTTTCCGACCGCCGCGCCTTCGAGCGGCGAGCCGACGAGCCTGCGCCTGAGCGTTCCGGCGTCGTCGCTGACGACCGGCATGATGTCTTCCAGTTTCATTCCTCGCTGCTCGACTTCCCTTTCGAGAGCGCGGATAACTTGAAGCAGACCGCGCGGCGTCATCCGGTTGTGCTCGCGCCCGGAGGTTCGCGAAATCTCGACCTGCTCAGCCGGTAGCTTTATTTCTTCAACCAGAAAACGCTGGACGCCTTCCGCGCCGCCGACGAGCGCGCCGATACGCTCCGCGACAAAGTTGCTCGAATGCGCGTTCATATAGAGCAGAATATCGCGCAAGGGATAAGAGCGCAGCACGAACAAAGGCTTGCCCTGCGGCGGCGCATCGGCGACCGTGCGCCGCTTTTCTTTCATTTGCAGAAGGCGCGAGAGACGCTCGGCGGATTCTTCTGGCGATTCGCTGTAGTTGAAACAGAACTCCGGCGTAACGACCAGTTCATCCGTCACTTTCTTGATGCCGCGCCCGCGCAGTTCGCGTGCAATCAGGCTGGCCGCTACGTCGCCGAACGTCGGGTCGCCGCTTGCCACGAGAAGTTTGCCGCGCAGAGTGCCTGTACTGTCCACGCTCCCTTCCGTATAGACGCGCGTTTCAAAATGATAGTCCGCGCCCAGCCGACGAAGCGCGACGAGCGTCGTCGTCAGCTTAATCAGCGAAGCCGGATTGAAAGTGCTGTCGGGATTATGCGAAGCCAGCGTGCGCTGGCCGTCCAGAGACTCGATGAGGAGGCCATGTTTTTCCGGTTCTTCGCCGCGCTCGGCGTACCACATCGCGGCGTCGAAGGAGGGTTGAGAGGGCGTCGGCTGCGGGACGGACGGCGGCGAGACGTTGGCGGGTCGCTTGATGACGGCGGAGACCGCTTGCCCGGTGCGCTCAAGCAGCGTGTAAGGAACAAAAGTCAGCGTTAGGATGACGATTAACCCCAGCGCAAACATCCCGATGATCGGCTTGCGAGAATTCACTATCTATCCCTCCGTCCCGGCTCGTTCTTCTTTTGCATCTTTCGCAAACAGATGCAAAGCTTTAATATGCGTAAAGGGCGTGGGCGCGTCAAGGCTCTAAAGCGCCCGCGCGAAGAGACTGCGACGCTTATCCGAAACGCTTCACGATGGCTATCAACCAAATTTTATCCGCGACCGACGAGACGACCGGCCTTCCCACCCTTTTCATTCTTCTCGGCGTGACGGTTGCCGGAGCAATTATCGGCAGCTTTCTCAACGTCGTGATTCATCGCGTGCCGCTCGAAGAATCAATCGTCTTTCCCAACTCGCGCTGCCCCTCTTGCGCGACGGCGATTCGTCCTTACGACAATTTGCCGATTGTCAGTTGGCTCGTGCTCCGTGGCCGTTGCCGCGCGTGTCGTGCGCCGATTTCGGCGCGCTATCCGGCGGTCGAACTTTTGACCGGCGTGCTCTTCGGACTCACTTATTATCTGCATTCCGGTTTGACGCTCTCGCTTCCCTTCGATTTGCTGTTCGTCGCCGCCATCACCGCGCTCGTCTTTATTGACGCCGAGCACATGTTGCTGCCGAACGTTATAACTTATCCCGGCTTCGCGCTGGCGCTCGTCGCACGCGTGCTGGTTCCGAATCTCTACGGCGTCGGTTTCCTCTCGGAC
>CAXTRQ010000026.1:0-47182 GCA_964246705.1 uncultured Pyrinomonadaceae bacterium | reverse complement strand
CCTCAGGATTAACCCGTTTATGTCAAAACGTCAGAGCCTCAAACAGCGCAAGACCAGTTCTCGTCCTCGCCCACAATTTCCGAGAAACAAGCTCGTCGTGACCACTCTGGTGCTGTGTTTAATGGTGGCTGGCGCCGCTCTGGCGCAGTGGAGCAGACTCCGGCCGGGCACGGCACCTCCCGCGGCTCTGGTCGCACCTGTGCAATCACAATCCGACTTCTCGCCCGCCCATCCCTCGAAGGAATATATCTACGCCGGCAGCCGCCTCGTCGCCACCGAAGAGACCACCGCGCTCGCCGATCAATCCATCACTTTCGACCAGCCTTCCGACAGAACCTACGGCGATGCGCCCTTCGCGCTCGATGCCGCCTCTTCGTCAGGTCTCCCCGTCAGTTTGACCCTCTTATCCGGCCCCGCTTCCCTCTCCGGTAACACTCTCACCATCACGGGCGCGGGCACCATCACGCTACGCGCCGAGCAGGCGGGCAACTCCGGCTTTCGTCCGGCTCAGAGTGTCACTCGAACTTTGACGGTGGCGAAGGCGGCGGCCACAATCACGCTCTCGAACCTGACGCAGACCTATAACGCAGCGCAGAAGCCGGCGACCGCCACGACCACTCCGGCGGGGTTGAGCGGCCTCACACTCTCCTACGACGGCGCGACGAGCGCACCGGCCGCCGCCGGCACGTACGCCGTTTCCGCCGCGCTCGACAACTCTAATTATAGCGCCCCGGCGGTGACCGCCACGCTGGTCATCCGGAAGGCGACGGCCGCCGTCACTCTGAGCAATCTGACCGGGCAGATTTACACGGGGACGGTGAAAGCGGCCACGGCGGCCACCACTCCCGCCGGTCTGGCCGTGAGTCTCGCCTACAGCCAGGATGGAACGACGGTCACGGCACCCGTCAACGCCGGGAATTATTCGGTCTTGGCGACCCTCGAAGACACGAACTACGAGGGGTCGGCTTCGGGGACGCTCTCGATCGCCAAGGCGACGGCGACACTCTTGCTCGGTAATATGGGCACGCGGACCTACGACGGCACACCGAAGCCGGCGACGGCGACGATCAGCCCCGCGGGCTTGAGCGGCGTCTCGATCACCTACAACGGCTCAATTGATGCACCCGTCAACGCGG
This sequence comes from uncultured Pyrinomonadaceae bacterium, assembly GCA_964246705.1. GTDB lineage: Bacteria > Acidobacteriota > Blastocatellia > Pyrinomonadales > Pyrinomonadaceae > DASZCR01. The sequence continues at coordinate 46,046 of CAXTRQ010000026.1, read as the reverse complement.
GCACCTACAGCGTCGTCGCCGCTCTCGATCACCCGAACTACACGGCTGCGAATGCGACCGGCACGCTGGTCATCCAGAAGGCGACGGCGACATTAACTTTGGGCAATCTCACCGGACATACCTATGACGGCACGCCTAAATCGGTGACGGTGACGAGCGCGCCCGCCGGTCTCTCCACCGTGTCGGTGACTTACAACGGTTCGGCGACGGCTCCGACCAACGCCGGTAACTACAGCGTCGCCGCCAATCTCGATAATCCGAACTACGCGGCGGCGACCGCCACCGGCACACTCTTTATCAATAAAGCGACGCCCATCATTAGCTGGAACAATCCGGCTGACATCTCAGAGGACACCGCGCTCGGTAGCACACAACTCAACGCGACGGCCAACATCTCCGGCACATTCCTCTACTCACCGCCCGCGGGGACGTTATTGAATCCGGGTGCGCGGCAGCCACTCTCAGCCTCTTTCACGCCCACCGATGGAGTGAACTACAACACGGCCACTAGGAGCGTGCGCATCAACGTCGTCGGCTGCCCGAAAGCCGCGCTCTCTTCTTTTTCGCCTGACCACCCGCTCGTCGCTGCCGGGACTCCGATACACCTGTACTGGAATATCCCGTATGCGACGACCGTCACGATCTCGGGCATCTCCGGTATGTTCGCCGCTTCCGGCAATACGCCCATCACTGTCAACACGACGACCACTTATACACTCACGGCGACCGGATCGAGCCTGTGCGCGCCGCTGACGATGACGACGACCGTGACGGTCGGCGTGTGCCCGGACAGCGCGGCCGCAACTTTCACGGCCAGCACCTACACGGTCTCGGAGAATACGCCGGTCACTCTCAACTGGAGTGTGCCGCAGGCCACCGGCATCTCGATCACGTTCAGTAATCCATGCGTGCCGGGCGGCTACGTACCTTGCATACAAGGTTGGCAGGTGATCGATTCTCCACAGGCGACCGGGAGTGTGCAGGTCTACCCGTCTCCGTCGAGTAGCTATTACCTCGCGGCGACGAACGTGCCGTTCGGATGCACAGAGGTCAATAAAACCATCTTCTTTAACAACGCGGATAACCCTGACACAGACCCGCAGGGTTGTGGGGTCGGCTATGAGTTCAGCGCAACGCCGTCATCAATATCTTCGGGGCAAGTGGTGACACTGCACTGGACGATACCAGGCGGCCTACGCAGCATTAGTATCAGCGATACGGCAGGCGAGAGCTACGGGCAATTCCTGCGTTCCGGCTCGATTCAAGTGACGCCGCAGAGCACGACGACCTACGTCTTGACGCCGGCGATGGGAAAACAAACCAACCCTGCCTGTTCAAACTTCACGCTACGTACGACCGTGACAATCGGAGCCGTGTCAGGTCTAAGCGGCTCGCAGCGTTGGCGACAGGCGCTCGACCGGCAGTTCTCATTCACTGATTTACTGTCACAGGATGCGGGCGGCAACTATCACACCACGTCGGATTGAAGGGGAGAAGCGCACATGACCATTCGATTAGATATGCCGCGCCGGATGGACGACGCACAGATCAAAAAGTCCAGACTGCTCCTGCTTATTGTGGTGATGACTGTCGTGTCGCTCGTCCCACAGATTTGGCACTCGCCTGTGATGAGTCAGATTCAAGCCAAAGCATTAAGTCAGGAAACTGAGGTCATCACGACGACGCTCGGCCCCTCAGGCTTCACTCCGTCACAACTCAGCCACAGTGCAGGGCACTTCGATCTGAAGGTGATCAACGAAAGCGGTCAGCAGCAGATAGATTTGCGGGTCGAGGATGCCAGCGGAGAGCGAGTAGCCGGGGCGCAAATCTCGTCCAAAGTGCGGGTATGGGTCGGGCAACTCGATCTCGCGCCGGGCGCTTATGTGCTCTCGGAAGCGACTCATCCCGGCTGGACGTGCTCGATGACGGTCACCGCTCAATAACTGCGGCGGAACTGAACTTCGACAGGCGGCACGCCATACCTTGTCAGAGTGTCTATTGAGCGCGCCTTTTAATGGAAGAACAGAATGAGCACGTCGGCCTTTCAACCGGGGTCACCGGGAGAGATGTCATTTGAGATGCAGGTGAGGAGAGCCATGATCGTTGGAACTGTGTCACAGCAATTAAGATTGATGTTCGGTCTGCTGATGCGCGCGACTCTGGCGCTCATGGCGACGGCTCTCTGTGTCCACGCGCAGAACTCGTCCGCCAACGGCATCCCGGCTGAGTCCAAAGCGGGCACTTCATCTGCTTCAACATATGCGCGCGACAAGATCGAGACCGTCAATTTGGCCAACGGTAATTTCTCGCTCTCGATTCCCCTCTCGACCATCGGCGGGCGCGGGCGCGCTTCCTTCTCCATCGCTCTCTCCTATAACAGCAAAGTCTGGAGCGCGCAGCACGACCGCGAGGCCGTCTTCCCAGGAAACGGCACCGAGGCCAATCCCGTCGAACATCACTCGGCGATGTACGATAAGGTGGTTGACTACGAACCCTACCTGCGCCGTCTCGGCGGCGGCTGGACGATCCTCAATGCTCCGGCCATCAAGGGCAAGGTCATCGGCATCGACCCGCTCTCGTCGGGCTGCAATAACTTCACCGACGGCGTGCGTGAGTGCGGCACGAAGTACGTGCTCACCAAGTTGTGGCTGACGCTGCCCGACGGCTCACAGGTCGAGTTGCGCGATAGCCTCACCGACGGCGCTCCGGCACTCACCAGCCACATCAGGGACGGCTATCACGACCTGATTGACCGCGACCGTGGACGGGTCTGGCACAGCATTGACGGCTCCGGCGTGTCCTTTATCAAAGACCCGAACGATTCAATCACGCCCGACAGCACCTTTCTGCCCGGCGGCTGGGTCTTTCTCGCCGACGGGACGCGCCTGCGCATGCAGACGGGCGTGTGCTCGAAGATCATTGACCGCAACGGCAACTTCATCACCATTGTCACGGGAGCAAGCGGCGAAACCATCTACACGGACGAGCTTGGGCGCGAGACCGTGTTGCAGTCCTCAGCCGGCACGGTGATGGTCACGGCCAAAGGCGACATGGGAGCGCCCGACCGCTCGCTGAGCGTCGAGACAGGGATGCTCGGCGACAACTTGCGCGCGGACTTCTCAGCGCTGCCGCGCCCGTTCACGACCGGCGACTCCATGCACGACCAGTTCGGCAACTACTTCGAGCACACCATCCAGGGAGCGCACACCGACCTCTTCGTCGAGTCCGAGGGCATCATCGCCTACGGTTCGGCGGCGGGCGAGGACGTGGGGGCACGGACGGCGGTGACCGCTCTTCATCTGCCGGACGGGCGAGCCTTCCGCTTCCGCTACAATCAGTACGGAGAGGTGGCCGAGATCGTCTATCCGGGCGGCGGCGTCTCGCAGATTGACTACTATGGCGACGGGACGAGCATCTGCGAAGGGTCTGCTCCGATGAATGGCACACTGAACCGTCGGGCGGGCAAGCGGCGCACGCTGACGGACGGGCTGGAGGTGGATGCGACGTGGCTCTACAACTATGACGCGGGCGAGTGGAGCGGCAGCATCTTTCGTCCCGCCGTGAGGGTCGAAGCGCACCGTAGCGGTGAGGCGGGCGAGTTGCTGGCCTCGGAGCGCCACTTCTTTCTCGCGCTCAATGCCGAATACCGGCGCTGCGGTAGTCCTTTCACTGGTACGGGCAACGAGCATTGGGAGAACGCGAGGGAATGGCGCACGGAGAGGCAGACAGGAACGGGGCTGATCGTGACCGAGCGCGGGTGGGTGCAGCGAGCGCCCGTGGTGTGGGGCAATGACGCCGGGTCGAACGTCAATGCATACGCGCAGCAGCACGGACAGGATCAACCGTCCAACGACGTGCGTGTGGAGTGGGAGGAGACGACGCTGGAGAACGGGAAGCGGCGGCGGGTCGAGTACGGATACGACCAATTCAACAATGTCACGTCAATCAAAGAATATGACTTCGGCGTCGCTGGCGGGAGCGCCGGGGGGCTGTTGCGGGAGACCGTTCGCAGCTATGCCGGGAGCGGTCAGACGCCTGCGGTCAACGGCTCGTGCTACACGAACCTCAACCCGCTCGACGCGTCGTGCGGGAGCAGATTGGCCTCAGACGTGACCACGATCATTCATCAGAAGCGGCTGCTCTTGAGCGAAGAGGTGAGAGACGCTCAAGGAGCGCGCGAGGCATCCACCGGGTACGAATATGACAACTATACGGCGGGTGATGGGCATCACGCGGCGCTGACCATTAACGCGGAGATGACCGGCTACAACAGTGGTCAATTCTCCACCGGGCAGACGCGCGGCAATGTCACGAAAGTCTCAAGCTGGGTGGAAGCCGCCAGCTATGTGGCCTCCTACAACCATTATGACAACGCGGGACAAATCGTGCGGACGAAAGACCCGAAAGGCTATCAGACGGCGATCTCTTATGCCGACAATTTCGGTAATGGCGGCAATCCCGACAACGCCTCCGCAGGGGCGCATGGTGCGAGCTACGCGATGCCGACTTTAGTGACGAATGCTTTGGGACATCAGACGCGGACGCAGTACGACTACACTTTAGGCGCAGCGACGGGAGTCAGAGACGCGGGCGGAGTAATTACTCAATCAATCTACGATAATATCGGGAGACCGGTGCGAGCCATCGCGGCGCTGGGTCGAGCGGAGCAGGCGGTGACGGAGATGAGCTATCCGACGGCGACGGCCAATGTCGCACAGGTGAGCAGGCAGTTGGACGGGGCGCGCTGGCTCTCGTCGCGAACAGAGTTTGACGGTTTCGACAGACCTGTGCTGTCGGCAACGGCGGAGGATGGACAGCACGCCTCGACAGCCAACTTCACGATCTTCTCGAAGACCATCTACGATGCATTGGGACGCGCGAAGTTCTCGACCAATCCTTATCGCTCGACAGGGGCTGCGACGGACGGATGGACGAGAAACAGCTATGATCTGGGAGGGCGGTTGACCGAGGTCTCGACTTTCGGCGGATCACCGGGAAGCGTCCCGCCTGAGACGGGGACGAATGCCGAGTGGACAGGCTCGGTCGTGACCACTTACGCGAGCGAGCAGACGACTGTCCGGGATCAGGCAGGCAAGCAACGCCGCTCGACGCTCGACGCTCTGGGAAGAATCAAGATGGTCGAAGAGATGCTGGAATATCCTTCGGCTTCAGTCTATGCGATGACCGCCTATTTCTATGACGCGCGCGGAAATCTGAAGATGGTCACGCAGGGACAACAGACCAGAAGTTTCATCTACGACGGGCTGGGGCGTCTGCTGAGCGCCACGAACCCGGAAAGCGGCACGACCTCTTATCTCTACGATGCCAACGGTAATCTTGAGCACAGGACGGACGCGCGCGGAGTCGGCACCGATTACAGCTACGATGCTCTGAATCGCGTGAGCGGTAGAACTTACACGGACAATACGCCGGGTGTGGCTTATGCTTATGACGCCCCGGAAATCGCATTTTCGACGGGTAGGCTGACCTCTGTGAGTTCCAGCGTCTCGACGACCAGTTATACGAGCTTCGATGCGCTGGGGAGAGTGACAGGCAGCTCTCAGACCACGGATGGGCAGAGCTACGCGATGGGCTACGAATACGATCTGGCCGGCAACATGACCGCGCAGACCTATCCTTCAGGTCGAACAGTAATGACCGGCATGGACGGGGCGGGGCGACTATCGCTCGTGACGGGAGAGAAGGCGGGAGAGGGGCAGCACACGTATGCCACATCTTTCGGTTATGAGGCGGGCGGCGCGGTCGGCTCGATGAAACTGGGCAATCAACTGTGGGAGCACACACACTACAACAGCCGTTTGCAACCGACCGAGATCAAGCTGGGAACATCACCCATAGCTTCAGCGGAAGCGGACAGGCTGAAGTTGCAATATGGTTATGGAACGAGCGTGAATAACGGCAACGTGTTGTCGCAGACCATCACGGTGCCGACCATCAACAGCGTGACCGGCTTTAGTGCCACACATCTCTACAGCTACGATTCCCTCAATCGGCTCACGAGCATGGCGGAGGCGGGCGCGATCTCCCAGAGCTATGACTATGACCAATATGGCAATCGTGCTATCACGGCAGGCTACGTCGCCGACCCCGCACTGACGCCGCAATCAGTCGCCTCGTACAACCCTCAGACGAACCGGATCAACGCCAGAGCGTACGACTCGACAGGCAACATCACGCGAGACTATCCCTCGCAGGGGCACAGCTACGGCTACGACGCGGAGAACCGGATGGTCAGCTACGATGGTGGGCAACCCAACGTCAATCCAACGGCGGCACGTTACAGCTATGACGGAGACGGGAGAAGAGTCAAGGCGGAGACGGCGAGCGGCGTGACCGCGTTCGTCTATGATGTGACGGGCAAGTTGGTGGCAGAATACGGCAACGCGGCTCAGACAGGCGGGGGCGGGACGAGTTATTTGACGGCGGACACTCTGGGCACGCCGAGGATTATCACCGGGCAGAGCGGAGAGGTGAAAGCGCGGCACAACTACCTGCCGTTCGGAGAAGAATTGAATGTTGGAGGAAGGAGCGCACAGCAGGGCTATGTCGCAGATAGTCTGAGGCGGCAGTTCACCGGATATGAAAGGGATGATGAGACGGGGCTGGATTATGCACAGGCAAGGTATTATGCCAACACGCAGGGACGGTTTACGAGCATTGATCCCTACAACCCTATCCTTGAGAGACAGCTAAGTCACGACGATGAAGCCGAAACAATCTATAAACAATACCTTTCTATTCCTCAACGCTGGAATAGGTACACATATGTTCTTAACAGTCCCCTTAAACTAAATGATCCCACCGGACTAGATTGGTTTTTAGCTAAAGGGGATGGTATCGCGAAGCCTGAATGGTTCAATAACGATCCTGATCCAGAGAAATATGAAAAGGTCGTGAGTTATGTGTACAAGAGCATAGAGAGTGGTAAATTCTTTGCACTTAATCCATTCAAGAATGAGTCACAAGCGTTTGATAATTTGGAGGAGGCTTCAAGTACTTATCAAGGCTATATCGCAAACGAAGCCGTTGGTGATTCTCCACGATTGCCCGACAGCTTTTCTGTAAATGCCGGATTTCTTTGGTTTGGTAAGAGCTACACACTTACAAGATATGGAGACCTTTTCGGCTCTGGCGACCTCTCCCTGGCACCTACGACCGTCAGCTATAAATCTGATAAGCCATTAAGAAGCTCTTTAGGCTTTAGTCTAACAGCCAATTGGCTGGACCAACCGGTAACACCTGACAGGCAAACGTTGAATAACTTTAATGGCGGAGGCAGTGTTAGCATGACGGGTGGGTATGGAGGGGTCGTTCTAGGCACACAGCTCTCTGGCAACAGAAGTGCCTATAGCTTCGGTGCCGGTACGCCCGGCGCAAATGTCAATTTCTCATTATCGGGGCATATTACTCGAACGAGATTTGCATGGAGCACTATCAAATGAGCATTGAACCATCATCAATTGATGCTCGTGGAAGGATGGTTAGCAAGTTGCCGCTTGGTACTGTTCGCCGGAAACCTACAGCCTTGGTCCTACTCGGAGTTTTGTTGCTTACTTCTTGTTTCTATATGCCAAGCCATACCAGCACGAAACGGGAAATGCCAAAGGACTTTTCCAAAGTATCGGTTTTCCCCAAATTTGCGAAAGTTAGTGAGAGCCAAATATCAAAAGAGGGCCGCAATACCGTTACGACCTATTTCAAGTCAGCCGATACATATGAAGAAGTTAAAAGTTTTTACGTTTCAACACTTACGCATGAAGGATGGACAGTGATTGACGAGCAAGACATTGAAGAATGGTTTAAGGAAGTTGGTGGCAAAGAGCTTGGCTTCAGTAAGGCAGGGGCTTCAGTGATTATTCAGTATAGGGGTGAATATGCGCGCAATAATGATTGGGACTATGCAGTGAGCTTTACTTGGAATGACTAAGTACTCTGTAATTTAAGTTTCTTTGTATCTGACGTTCTCAGCTTGAACTTGCTCGTAATGCCGATTCAACTTGGTGCGCGCTGATGCGATAGAAAATGGATGTGTTGCAGGAATCGCATCTACGCTTATAATCCACCCTTCAGTTCAGTCATTACTCATTAGGAATCGTACTCTTGAAGCAGACTAAATCCCCGTTCAAGTGGCGACACTTCGAGCCGTCGCTCATCCTTTTGTGCGTTCGTTGGTACTGTCGCTTTCAACTATCCTATCGCGACATTGAAGAGATGATGCGTGAGCGCGGACTCGACGTAGATCACTCAACGGTGTTTCGTTGGGTACAGCGTTACGCGCCGGAGATCAATAAACGTGTGCGCCAACACCTGAAGATGAGCGGCACTTCCTATCGTGTTGATGAAACATACATCAAGGTCGGGAAAACATGTAAGTACCTGTATCGCGCTGTGGATAAAGAAGGCCAGACTATTGAATTTATGCTCAGCGTTAAGCGCGACGTTTCCGCGGCAAAACGCTTCTTCAAGAAACTGATGAGGGCCGAGCATCGCCGCCTCCCGTTATCGATTAGCGTCGACAAGAACGCGGCCTATCCTGAAGCATTCAGTACTTCACAAGCGGAGCGAATTGTGCCGCGGGACTGCAAGCTGCGGCGCGTAAAATACCTGAACAATGTAATTGAGCAAGATCACCGTTTTATCAAGAGGAAGGTGCGCTCTTCACAATGCTTCAAGAGCTTTCACACAGCGGAGCGAACTCTGGAAGGTATTGAATCAGTGAACATGATGAGGAAAGGTCAGGTCAAAAGGTTAGCTGGCAGTGATGCGCAAGGTCAGGCGAAGTTCGTCGCTTCGTTGTTCGGAGTAGCTGCTTAGCGAAAGGTGCTCGAAGAGCTTTCACATCTCGATTTGATCTTTGCAATATTACCGTCCTGACTGCGTTGGGTGACATCGCTGCTGCTGACACGCTCTTCGCCGCTACTAATTGTAGCCGAAGTATTTTTTGCCACACTACCGGGAGGCCTCTGCGGCGATGCGGTCGCCGAGCGCGGCCACCTGCGACTCGGCCTCCGGCATCAGCCCGGCGATGCGGCGGCCGATGGTAGTACGATACGGCACGCGCGGGAAGCCGAGCGCGCTCAACAAACTCGCGTCTCGCGTGAGCAGTCGGCACAACTCCGAGTCGCGGAAGGTGCGGGTCGTGACGGCGACGACGGTGGTCAAAAGGAAGGATAAGGCGGAGAAGTCACGCTGCTTGCCGCGCTTACGGGGCGCGGGCGGCGGCTCCTGATAATGTTCCTTGACCTGTTGGAGTAAGCTCGACAGGGCGTCAGAGTCAGTCGAAGTATGTTGGTAAATACTCCCGATTGTGCAGCCGCCGCGCGGCAGTTGCGACCCTGACGCCTTCGCTCAGGCTGCTCGTTTCAACGAGCTTTTATTTGGACACGCTTCATTTAATTCACGGGTTCCCAGCCATTAAGAACTATAGGATGAACGTCCCACCCCGGCCTGCCTCCATCTATGTGAATTTATTCCGTGAGGTCAATGTAGGCGTGAAGTGTATCGGCAGCTCTCATCAATGAGATGATTCCTTCTTGGTCTCTATGGACTGAGGGCAACTTGCTACCCCTTACCCCTTATTACCACACTTCTCCCACGGCTCCCCGCCCGCATTTGGTAATTAAGAAATCCTCCCAAGGCAACTGACAGTGCCACGAACGCCATCAGCCAGACAAGCACTAAGACGGTGCGCGTGACCGCGATAGACTTTCGCGTCCATAATCTTTCTGCCTCATACTCGGCGGTCTGAAGCTCATCAAGCCCCAAATCAGGACAGCGATTTTCGAATACTAGTCGGGCGTCGGCTGTGCACTCATAACCTTTGACGAACCGTTCTTTCGTAGTAGGTACCTGGTAGGTGTAATACGAAATCGCCGCGAGATAAACCACGCCTGTTGCCACGAACATCGTTAGGCTCAAGATTAATATGCGGTTGGTTACGCGCCGGCTGGCGGTTTTAAAGAATTGGAATACCAGCACCAAGGCAACTAACTCGATTAGGGCCGTGACCGCCACCACTCCCGACGGCCAAGGCGGCGAAAGGTCGACCATGCTCGCGGCGAACGGGACTACCAAGCCACCGCCGACAGCCCATATAGATAGGCCACGAAATTCTTTCAGAAGCTTCTTGAAATCGTTGAGTCCGCTGGCCATTTCCCTACTCATGGTTTGTGAATAGTTACAGTTTGTCCATCTTCAAGGTTAGTAAAACTCAGGTGCCCGCGCCTCACAACGCCGCCCGGCCAAGATGCGCGGTAAAAGTAATCACCCGAGACTTCAGTTAGGAGCCCTTCGGCCGGCTCGCGCCAGCGGTCGCATTGATTCAGATCGTCAGGGTCGATTCGCTGAGCCTTACATAATCGATAGAAGAATACCGGGATAAATACCACTCGGCCGTTACTAGGCTCGGTCCTGATATTGACACCGATTCCACCGGAGCCGCATCCGCCGTCGCTATAAATTTTCGGAAGTTTGGGTGCTCTTCGCTGGCGATAACTTCTGAGCGCCATCTCTATCCTTAGGAGGAATAGCTCCTTATGTCGGTTAGTAGGTGTCTGATCCACATCGATTTCCCCGGACTCCGTCACGGGGTACGGCTTTCCCATTTCCTCTATACTATGAACTAATTGCTCTTCTTCGAATTGAAGAAGCAGGGAACCCCAAACTGACTTAGGATATCCACTTCTGGTCAAGTTCTTGCGTAACCTAATGACTCTGAATGCCAACTCAGCCAAGGGCGCAATCGGATCTGTTTCAGACAGGTCAAAGCTCTCAGCTGCAAAAAAACAGGATTCGAGGTCGAAAGGGTCATCCACCACTTGGTCTTCAAAGACTGGCCACATCTCAGCGTAAGCTCGTTTAATGAGGAAGTATTGTGCCCTCGGAGCTTCAGACACGAGGGATGTGGAAGTCTTCACCGCCGGAGTCTTAGAACTCTGCGCGGCCGAGAGAGCAGAGGAGGGTGAAATGGTCAGATTAGCATCCGGAGTTGCGTGGGTTGTATCGTCTGGTATAGAGCACAATAGCAGGAAGATGTATGCCGCCAGGGAGGCAGGCTCAATAATAAATCTCTTTACAGTCGGGAAGAGTGAGGGTTTCATCCTTACTTCATCGACTTAGCGGCAGGTAAAGCGTCAAACCCTCCCTGGCACGGGCCGAAAAGATATTCTCAAAGGAGCATGATGTCAACAATGGTTGTTAAGTGTGTAGGTAGCACAATGTGAACTATGGGGAGCAATCCGGTAAGTGGGCGTTCCGGAAGGGTTCACATTGGCGCCGGAAGTGAACCCTATTAGAGTGTCTCTACCGGTTCCGAATGTGGACGTCTCCCCTCTGGAAGATCTTCCGCCACCATAGCACGGCTCGTTGCAAAGCCCGCCTCAGGCTGTTCTTGGCTGTTCTTGCTAAGTCGGTTAAATGACAAATCGCGTGACAATTAGCTTGTGCGGCTCGTCCAGGTGGACGAAGCCGTTTGGATGAGTTTCTTCTCGGCTTAGTGAACTCCGGAGCGGGAGAGTTAGAACTCGAGCGACAACTGCCGGCTGGTTTTCTGCTGCCGCAACATCGCGACTTCTTCTGTGAGGGCTGCAACAGCAGCTTCTAATTTCGCTATATACTCTCGCTCACCGGCATCTTGCGCTGGTTTTACGGCGGGCGCGCTTTTATTCATCGCCTTCACCACCTTGCCGGCCACCTGCTCCGCGACCAGTTCCATTTGTATGCCTCCGCCCTGTAGAGTCTCTTTTTCGAGACGCTTCCTTTGCAGCGAGTTTAATGCCGACCTGGTGTGCACCGGTGTCTCTTTTCCCGCATAGCTTTCCCTGACCGTCTTCTCCGATATGTTCATCAGGTCGGCCACTTCCGCCATGCTCAGGCCGTAGCCGAGTAACCAGTCAACGGCGAAGCCGCGCAGAAAATGCGGATGGATCCCCTCTTTCCGGCCCTTGATCTTACCTTTGAGCGGGAGGAACTTCAAAGACGCGTTACTGAACCATTGGTAGAAGTTCGTGTGCGTCTTAAAGCAAATGAATCGGCCCGCCGCGTCGGCCTTAACGAAGAACTGTCCATCCAAATCCTGCCCCTGGTTCTTTCGGATGTGAGGGTAGACGTGCTGCCTGAACCGCCAGAGAGCATTGATCAACATTTCGTGCGTCTTGTCGACGCTCTTGTCCAGCGTGATCGAGATCGGGCGCTTAGTCTTGACCATCGCCTTCGGCCAGTAGAAGGTAATGGTCTCTCCCTTTGACCCGAAGATGATGTTGCAGCCGTCCTTGCAGTTGCGGATGGCCTGCTGTCGACAGCCCATATATCTCATCGTGATAAAAGCGATGAAGAAGAGGCAGAGCGAGAGACTCTCTTCGTCGACTGCAAAAGACTTCGCCCCCACGATCTGCTGGAAATCTTCGTGGAGTCTCTCGACCTCGCCGTCAATAAATTCTTGGGTATATCCGGCCTTCTCCTTCTCCCTCCTTTCCCTCCTGGTCTCCTCGTCAGCCTTGGCCTTGTAAACAGCTTTGAACTCTTCTCGCAGCGTAAACAGGTTGTGATAGCCGGCCATCGTCTTCAGGACACTGATGAGGGCGATGAAGGCTTGGCTGTCTTTGCCTGCCGCCTTACCGAGCGTCTTGGGCTCCTGCTGCTGCTTCCGATAATCTTCGATCAACTCGTTCCCCAGCTTCTCCTTCGAAGTGCCGTCCTCCGTCACCGTGATGCTCTTGATCAGCAAGAGGTCTCTCAAACCGAGATCGCTATTCCACGCGATAGCGTAGAGGGCGGCGGCTACCTTTTCGAAGTAGGTGCGTAACGTCGACGCTTCAAGCTGTTTCAGGGACACATGATGCGTGTGCGCATCCTTGAGCAGTTGTTCGCTCGGGCCAGCCTCCGCCATTTTCTCAAAGGCCTCCCACTCCCTCCTTAAAGTCGGCGGCCACCTCTCCAAGGACAGCGATTTCTCCCTGCCCTCTTGCGGCTTCGTCAGCTCGAGTTTTTTCCTCAGTTGACTCATTCCGGCATCCAAGGTTTTCCAGACGCGAGACTCATAACTATCTCGGATAACCTCTGACAAATGGTCTGACATCTCGACCATCAGGGCGGCGGCGGTGGATGCTTTGTGAGACGCCACCACGTGCAGCAGGATGCCAAGGAGGTGGCGAGATTTCGGGCTCAGCCCGTCGCCGTTCTTAGGCAGATGCCCCCAAATTCCCAGCATCCACTCCGGCAGCATGGATTTTACGAAGCTGGTCTCTACAGCGACCCCCTCTTCGTAGGCGGAACCAAAGATGACTTCGAGCAATCCCTTGATCTGTGATTTGATCTGATCCTTGTCTTTGCGGTGGGATACTTCGTCGATGAACTTGACAAGATCCGGACTGAGGTCAACTTTAGCGGATGTGTCGGAGATCACATCCAAGATGGTCAGCTTGTCGAGCGAAGCTTTTTTGGTGACCGCCGTATAGTCCCTGAGCACGGCCCTCACCTTGGGGAAGTAACCGCTGATCGTCTTTTTGGCCTCCCCGCCCTGTTCCGCCAGAATTTCAAGGAGAGGTACCAAAGGGTGCGAAAGATCCATCTTCGTCTGCGAAAGATCTACTTTCATATTCGCCTCCTCATAAAGTTTTAGTTGAAAGCGAGCACCCGAAGGAAGGGCAAACAAGGCTGTCCTACGTTCAAGCGCACAACTGCCGGAGGTCTACCGGGAAACGGGAAACAGGTCGAGAGGCAGAACTGAGCCACCTCTCGCAGATTTGGAAAATCTCACTTTGGGCCTGTCCAAGCGAGGCATGGACTCAGGTGAGCAAACGAGCAACGAAACTATACAGTTATGATCGCTTAACTTCTCTAAATACAGGTGATGGCGCGGTTTACCGGTTGCCCGGCAGAAATACTTAAGTCTACCTGAGGGTGTGCTTTTTTTAAATTACAATTTGGAAATTAAATTTTGAGCAGAGCGCAAAACGGCAATATAAGGTGCTTGACAAGCGTAACTCTTAGGAAATTTACAGTTTTTCCAAAATATAATACACGACTAGATACTTTTTGGTATTAAGTTTTCCAATCCCAAAGAACAGCAACTCCAATATTAAAAGCAATTTACATGAGACTGTCAATTGGAAAATGAGTCCTCTTTTCGCACATGAGGGGCCAGATTTTGGAAAGTAAATACCGACAATTTTATAGAAGGACAGTCAGACACTTTTTTATTGAGCAGGCGGAACCTGTAGGGCTTACGAATTTACTGAGGTCTCTGCCTCTGCGGAATTCTTCGGCGGGAGGGAGGTTGAGTCGTCCGGCAGGATGGCCGACCACTTGAAGCACACCATTCGGTGATCAACACCCGCGCACCGCACTCTCTTGGTGTGACGGTCTTTTTCCGTCGTGAGCAACACTCCCGCCTCCGACATTTTGTTGAGCAGCGCCGTGTGACTCCACTTGCGAGTCTTAAACACCATCTCCAGTGTGCTGCGCAGAAAACCGACGTACTCCTGCTTTCTGGCCACGCCGAGCAACAAATGACGGCTTCCCTCGTGGTACTGTCCATCCCCGGCGAAGCCCGTCAGATTCGCGACGTAATAGTCCGCCAGCGCCCGGAGCGCGGTCAACACCTGATTGCGGTCGCCCTCCTGCTCGCCGATGTGGAGCATTAGCCACGCCGCCAGCACGTCCGGGTGAATGGAGAGGCCCAGCATCGGGCAGGCTATCTCGGCGGCCACCTGAATGGCGGCCACGTAACCGCTCACGCGCCCCGCGACATTCGACGAAGTGCTTCTGAGCAGTTCCATCCGGAGGGTCGAGTAGCGTCGCTGCCAGCGCAGCCATTCCGATTCGCCCCAGCCGTTGAGGTGGCGAACGAAAGCCTCGCCCGCATACCCATGATTATTAGCGACCGCCTGTTCCAGTGTTCGCACCAGCGTGGCGGAGCCTTGTCGGAACGGCGGGGTGGACCCGCCAACGGACAGTATTCGCCCGCGCGCCCCCTCGTGCGGGCTCGACTCATGCAGCGGCTCCTCGGAAGTGGAGAGGGCCACCGTGTTCCAAGTCGGCACCTCGAGCACCCCGGTATGTCCGCCGCTGCGTACCTTACCCCGACCGTTCGCGATCATGTAGACCACCGACCGCTTCACCTCGGCCGGGCAGTGTTGCGCGTCGTCAAGGAAGATCGGCAGCTCTCCGCACATGCCGGCCACCTGCTCGATGGCACTCTGTGTGCCCATCCACTGCATGACAAGCGAGTCAGGGTCGTGCGGACTGCCGTAGACTGAGGCCGCTAACTTCAGCGACGTGGATTTCCCCGTGCTGGTGTTCCCGTACAAATCGAGGATGAAGTTTGGTATCTGCAGCCGCCGCTGGAGCGGCGGCACCCGGGCGGCGATGACCGCCACTTGAGGGATGATCAGGATCTCATTGTCCAGCACACGCATCACCTCCGCCCAGCCGTGCAGGGAGCCGCGTCTAGACGAGTAGGCCCTGATCAGAGAGGCGTCTCCCGGGCCTAAAGGCGTGAACTCGACGGCTTGGCTCAATCCCGGCAGGAAGAACGGCCCGTCGGCCCGGCCGCGTCCGAGCCGTGAAGTGACCTTCTTATGGGTAATGGAAGAGGCGAACGCATGCTCGTAGGCCTCTAGGTAAGCCAGGACGTGGCGCGCATTGTTAGAAGTGACGGGCGCCCCTTCGCCGGCGAGGGCCGACACAAGCTGCCGGCTGTTCGACATGTGGGACCTGAGGATCTGAGTCGTCCGACTCCTGCCGAGGTATTCGAAGGAGATGGAGAGCGCGATCTGCCCGGTGTCGATGTTCTCCCTGATCTCCGTGATCCGGATGAGGGAAGTGCTGATCCTAATCGGCTTTGCTGCTTTCTGAGACTCGTCCGTCACAGGCGGGTGATACCAGACCGAGCCGTCCTCGGTCTGCGCATACCCGGGCGGCAGCCATCTCCCTCCGTCCACTTCGTCTTCAGCCCAACCCGTCCGCGCGGCATGCCCGCGTCCTGAATCTCCTGCCCTGCGTTCGACCTTGTCCAGAGTTAACTCGAGGTACTTCTCCCCGTCCCTCTTCTTCGCCCAAGTTCGGCCGCACCCGCCCGGGTGTGCGCGGAAGACGCCCTTGATCTCCTCTCTGCTGAAATCCAGTGCGTGCAGCCTCGCCGCCACATAAAAGTCCTTGCCCGTATCCGCCCCGTAGGCATCGCCTGTCCGCACGCCAACCCTGCCGGTAATGATCGTCTCCAGGAGCTCCGTATCTACACCGCGCCCGCGCAGGGCCTCGACCGTGAGGTTCTCCCTCGCCGACTGGTAGCTTCCGCGTGCCTCGCCCCCACTTAGGGAAGTGCTTTCGGCGGCGCCGCACGCCTGCTCTATGGCCCGACGTACCTCGTCGATATCGTATCGCGCCCAACTGGAGTGCTCTTCCCATATCTCGCACGGCACCGGATGTTCGTGCTTGAGATTAAGCGTCCCGGGGAGCCTCATGACCTGGCTGAGGCTGGCTTTGTCGCTAAGACGCAGGGCGCGCCGCAGCCCTCCCATCAGGTCGCTCCACTCGACGAGCTTTTCCGGCTTGAGCGGCGCGTGAAAGACGAAATAGACGTGGTGGCCGTAGCCCGAGCTCACGGCGATCGAGGGACGAAGAGGAAAATCGCGGACGCGGCGCACGACTTCCACCACACCGCCCTCGACGCTCCGGTAGTCGAGGTTGGCCCAGACGCAGCCGACCTGAAGGATGTCCTGGTCCTTGCTCTGACCCCGCCTCGGCGGAATGCAGTAACGCGGAGCCGGTCCGAACGCGATGCCTTGTTCCCTCCGGCTGATCAGCACCTCGTCTACGATCCGGCGGTCATCCGGCGGCAATTCGATGTAGGTCGGGCTGGCCGCTTGCTTAGGCCTGGCACCCGCGGTGAAATATCTGAACTCGACGTAGCCGGTGGCACTTCCGCCGAAGACGAACTCCAGGAATTTGACGGCGGAGTCGGCTTCCGGATTCGGCGGAGGGGCAGGCTGAGGGCCGTCCGGTGGAGGGTCAGGGGAAGACATGTAGGCGGTATCCGTTTGCTACTTGCAAAACATGGCGGGGTGCCGGCCGCCATGTTTTGCAAGGCATCGAGGTGTACTTCTGTTACGGGTTTATGACTTCACTTACGGAGAAGCCTCTAAGCCGCTCACTCCGGCGATTTGTTAGGCGGTACATCCGGACAGGGCTGCAAGGTCTGTGGTTAGTGGTGTCCTTAGCTCAGGTTGAGCATCCCGAAATCCAAGCCGGCGAAGAGCACCCGCCCCTCGCCGAGACCCCTGACGAACTCGCCGTCGAAATCAATGCGGTGCTTAACACGCCTGGGCATTGGCTCTCCCGGGTCTCTCATCCGACTCACGACGTAGCCGGAGATCAGCTTATAGCGGCCCCACTCCGCCTTCGCTTTCTTGTATCTTCCCCGCGCGCCTGCCCGCTCGTACTTGTGGAAGTTCACGTCAACACACTTCTCGAGGATGCGGTCGGCCGCTTTTTCGCTCGCCCGCGTGTGCCTCCACCCGAGTTCGGCCAACAGTTCACTCATCCGGAACTCGAACGTCTGTGAAATGCCTGGCTTCCTTAGCGTGAGCTTGAGGATGGCGGCGAGCACGAGCGGCTCCCGCTCCCTGAGAGGGCGGCTTGAGGTCACCTCCATCACCCATTCGATCTGGCCGGCGGCGTGTTCTTCGGTCAAGGAGAAGGACTTCTTCCCGGGCGGCGATGTCTCTCCGTACCCCGCCATCATCAGCTCGCCGAAGGGCTGGCCGAAAGTCGAGTACACGAAGTCCGCCAGGGGATGGTTCGCCGTGTTTGCCATCAAAGACGCAGGCCCTGCGAAAGTAGCTGCCGGGCTGTGAAGCCGAAGGAGTATGTCTTAAAACAGTCCCGAAGGGATCGCCGTCACTCGCCAGCCGTCATCATACTTTTGGAAGTTGGCCGCCGCTTTATGGAGTTGGCTCCAATCCCGTGTCGCAGCGCTCCCGAACGGCCCGAGGCCCTGCGATGTTGCGACCGCCTCGCGCAGTTCCGGCGGGAGCGTCTTGAAGGCGTCGCTCGCCGGGTCGAACGCCTTCCCCGCCTCGGTCGGCGCCGTCTTCCAGGTGAAGTCGGCGACCGCCTGGCCTGCCTTCTCTCTGATGCCGGTGACCTCGACTACCTCTCTGCGACCGAGCGCGACGGCCTTGTCGCCGGTGACGCCCTGAGACTGCGCCGCCGCTCTCCCCTTCCCGGTGAGCGTCGGCTCGATCCGGAAGAGCCACGGCTTGACGGAGGCGAACAGGCCGCTCCCGTTAATTTCAGCCTGCTTTACGAGTGCGACCTTTATCTCCACGTAGCCCAGATGCCGTAATACGGCGACGGCCCGCTTGTCCGACAGGTACATCTCCAGCGCTCGCGCCCGAGCGTCCTGCTCGGTTTCGTCAGATGACCTGGGACGCACCTGCCATTCGGCTTCGTCTTTCAGCCCGACGCCGAGGGGTTGCTTGAACTTCTCGAACGCCTCGATCATCCGCTGCGCGCTCGCCCGGTTGAGATCTTTTGAGCTGCCGCCGCAACCCAGCGCTGCGAAAACGATGAAGGTGAGGAGTAATAGAAAGATCGGGCGACACTCAGTCAGCGAACTCTTCATACTTGAAGCCTCCTTGGAGCACACCTATTTGTTGCCCGCGGCGAAATTTCCGAAGTGTTCCTTCGAGCAGTGGCACATCATAGCCACCTTCGCTTTCCGGGAGCCGATTCCGAGAGATCTTCCCTTCAAATCTGTAATTAATCCCGTTGATAATCTGCGTTTTGAAAGTGAGTTTTTCTCCGGTGAGTTGTGTGGGTATGAGTTTGTAAACTACTAAGCCTCGCTCGCTACGATTGAGCGTCACGTCCCCAGAGAGTTGCTCTCTCTTTTGTCCCCCGACTATCAGGTTGATGGAATTAAAGTCTCTCATCGGGAGGGATCGCTGGCCTGTGAATGTATAGTGCCCTGTTGCGTCCAGCGAACTCGGCTTCGCCCCTGCTTGGCCACACCTCGACGCTTGGCCGAAAGCGCTGATCAGAGCGCAGCAGATTAGAAGCACGGCGGGTGTGATCGGCGCTGTGAAACTCTTTTTTGAGACGAACATGAATCTTCTTTCCGGATCGCTTATTACCCGTTGACAGGTGACGATAGGAATGACTCTTTGATAATCTTACGGCTCTTGCATCATCGGACTAATGAGTAAGGCGGCTCAACATCACGGATGATGGGCACCGCTGCAAGGTCCAGACTTAACCTTCCAGCGGAAATTAAACAAACGACGCAGTTAGGTGCAAAGGCACCTACCATTGTAGGTGCAACTGCATCCGGAATCAAGGGCGGGAACTCGGTAGCCCCGGCGAAAGCTTTCGCCGGGGTATTCCATGCACCAGACTCTTCGAAAGGAGGCACACCCTCCTGATGGGAAGTCTGTTGCGCCGCTCGCCCAAACGACTGCCCGAGAAGCTGCGGGAGATTCGTTTAAAACTTGGCCTCTCACAGAATGAAATGATCAGGCGGATGGGGCTGGAGGCAGAGTTGACGCGTGAGCAGGTGTCGTCGTTCGAGCTTGGCAGACGCCAGCCCAACCTGATGACTCTGTGGGCCTATGCCGACGCGGCGAATCTCTACGTCGATGCCCTCATCTTGGATTCGGTCGATCTGCCGAAAGCTTTGCCGAGTCGTGTCAAAAGCGAAGGCGTCACGCGCCCCGCTAAGACGAGGAAAGCGACCAGGAGCGCCAAATAGGCGTCCTCGGACAGCGGTCCGGTTGGAGGGGAGACCATTCGAGTTGATGATAAAGCTCTAAGGATTGCGAGTAGACAGACGCCGATCAATCAGGAGACTCAGTCCTCCGAAGATCGAATCTTTGCGCCCTTTATCAGAAACCAGAGCATGGTCGGGATGCCTCCAAGACCACCAAGTGTCATCGCCAGGCGGGTGAATGCTGCGGGAGAGAGTTGTGGCAGCAGGAATTTCTCAAGGATGTTGATGGCGAAAGCAACGCCCATAATCATTAACAAAATGCCCAAAGGTTTCGGGAGAAATCTGGACTTGTTGATAAGCAGGCCGAACGAGAAATAATAGGGCGCCCAGAACATTTCAAGCAGTCCCTGCCCGAAACTGTTAGCCAGCCTGAGAAATATCATCGCCATGGCATTGAGTTGTTCGGGAGTGAACACTTTTAGGAAATCAGCTTGGCTCAATACCAACAAGGCTCCGAAATGATTCAACATGTTAACGACAGCTATGCCGACTGACATCATGACGGATGCCAGCAGGACCATCGCCACCCGCCTGTTAATCTCCTTGAATAAGTGGAACAGGGACAATCCGAGAAAGAACGAGAAGAGTTGTGAGCAGAGGCTGCTGACGATGGCGGCCCGGTACGCGAGTTCGTAAGCCGCTATATGAGCGGCGGTCGCCGCGGCATCGTCAGGGACGATGATGTTAGTTCGGATATAGAATAGGCCGAAGCCTCCCGTAAGCGTGGACAGCAACCAAAGCAGCCCCGCGAGCCGCACAGCTTTGTGCCGCGACCCCGTAACAGTGTTGATTGTCATTTCACCTCTGCCTGCTTCTCGGAAAGTGCATACGCGCCTGTCTCATCTCTCATAATTAGAGAACGGAGACTCGGCATGACAAGTTCGTGAAATATCTCATCCATCCGTTCCGGTGAATATTGGAGATCATGAGCAAGCCACCACCTCAGCAGGGCTAATATCTCACTGGCTATGTAATTTGACAGGAGCGGGAATGGGACTGATGGTCGAAGCTTATAGTCTGCTGGTAAAGATGTGAGGGCGCTCTCTATACGGTTCGACAGAAAATTGAGTCCGGTCTTGAAAAGCCAATTTGTCTTCCGCGACCTGACCAAAGCCACATAAAAATGATGGAACTCTTTCACATGCGTGAATAGCTCTCGCACCGGGATGACCCGTCCTTCGCTGATGTTTTCCCATTTGATGTGTCGCACGAACCAGTCGAGCAATTCTTCCCAATCACTTAAGAACAGGTCTTCCTTGTCACGGTAGTGGGCGTAAAAGGTGGAACGCCCGACATTCGCACGATCAAGCACGTTCTGCACGGTGATCGCATCATAGCGCTTCTCTAAAATCAGTTCGACGAGCGCCTCTCTCAAGGCGCGGCGGGTACGATTCGAGCGTCGGTCGTCCCTTTTCTTTTGCCCGTGCATAACCTTCATTTTTGAGCAGGACAGACCAACCTGTCTATAAAACAATAATCGGTGATTTGTTCAATACGGAACATATCGAATAAAGCTGTCTGGTGACAGTTCCTGCTAACTCCCTTAGACTGCGCGGCGTGAGCGACGGTCAAGCCAATTCGTGATAACGAGTATGCCCGATGAAAACCAGATCAATTTATAGTCTTGCGTTGATTCTTGGCGCTGTGGGGAGCATTGTTACGATGCTTCTCCATCCAACCGGTCATGAGCTACTGGCGCACTCCGGTGAGATAGTGCGACGAAGTCAGATGATTGGAGTCGCCGTCCATTCGCTTGCGCTACTGAGCGCATCAATCTTGTTCTTCGGTTTTCTTGGTCTGTCCCGCCAGCTAGACTTGAACCGCCCGCTCGTCGCTGCCGCCCTTGTCGCCTATGGCTTTGGGGCAGTGGCGGTGATGTGCGCCGCCGTTTTGAGCGGATTGGTGGCCATTCCACTGACAGGACAAATGCTGGAAGCGGATGAGGCGGCGCAGCAGGTGCTGCATGGTTTCCTTAATTATACGGGGCTGCTCAATCAAGGCTTCACCAAGGTCTTTGTTGTTGCTTCATCCAGCGCGGTGATCTTCTGGTCCGTCTCGCTCTGGAGGCTCCGCGGTTTGATGCAGGCGCTTGCGGTAATGGGCTGTATTATCGCAGCGGTAAGCCTTGTGGCTTTCTTCGCCGGGCATTTACGTTTAAGTGTTCACGGTTTCGGTCTTTTCCTCTTCGGTCAATCAATTTGGACTATCTTGTTAGGGGTGCTGCTACTGCGTTCGGGTCATTCGCCCCTGTCCCATTCCTGACGGGAGTACTCGTAGTCATGATGAGGCGATCTAGTTTTTGCGGCCACATGCCCTTGGTCTTCATGCGCAGCGACCTGGTTGACTGCTATATCAACCGCTAAGCCTTATGCTCCCGGAACAGACAGTAGATGAACCGTTGCTCTGTGCCGAAAGGAGTGTGAATGCTCTTTTCCAACACTCTCCAGCAGTAGATAATCATCTCCAAACTCATTACGCAGTTCATCCGGGCTGTATCTGACTATATTGAGACCGCTGCACTTCTGCGGCCCTTCAGGGGCGAAGGTAGCGACGATTAAATAGCCGCCCGGTTTTAGCGACTCACCAACCGTGCGGATATAACTCCGCCGGTCTTTCGCGTCAGTCAGGAAGTGGAAGACCGCGCGGTCGTGCCACAGGTCATAGCGTGACGGAGGCAACGAGGTCTGAGTGATGTCGGCTTCAATCCCAGGCAAGGGGGTTTCAATTCTCTCATCAGAGTGCACGCTCGTCCTGTTCGCCCGTCTGGATGCGCACGGCGTGCTCCACCGGCCAAACAAAGACTTTGCCATCTCCGACCTTGCCCGTGTGTGCGACGCAGACGATGGTTTCGACGATCCGTGCCACGTCCTCGTCGCGCGCCACGATCTCGATTCGAGCTTTCTCATTGAAGTCTTTGAAATGCGCGGCTCCCTTCTCGTGAAGCGCTCTCTGGCGGGCCGCCCCGAAGCCGCGCGCATCCAAGACGGTCATGCCGGGGAAGCCTTCAAGTTCTTCGAGAGCGTGCGTGACATTGCTCAACATGAACGGCTGCACTATTGCGGTGCTCATCTTCACTGATTAGGATCCTCCTCTGTCTGACCCGCGCCGGAGCCGGTAACAATCCCTTCTTGCAGCGCTTAGAATTCGTCCCTCTCGCACACGAACCAGCCGTACAGCGTCGGCAGAATTAGCAACGTCAGGAGCGTCGACGTGACGAGGCCGCCGATCACGACCGTCGCCAGCGGGCACTGCACTTCCGCGCCAGGCGACGTCGCTAGGGCCATCGGGATGAAGCCAAGGCTGGCGACCAGCGCCGTCATCAGCACGGGTCGGAGGCGCGTCATCGCGCCTTCACGCACTGCGTCCTTTACCGACTTGCCTTCGTCGCGCAGGTGGTTGATGTAGCTGACCATCACCACGCCGTTCAGCACGGCGACGCCGAAGAGCGCGATGAAGCCGACGCCGGCTGAGCTCGAAAATGGCATCCCGCGCAAGGCGAGCGCGAAGATGCCGCCGCCGATGGCGAAGGGGATGCCCGTGTAGATGAGAAGCGCCTGCTTGACCGAGCCGAACGTCGTGAACAACAGGATGAAGATCAGGAAGAGCGCCAAGGGCACTACGATCAGGAGGCGCGCCGACGCCCGCTCGAGGTTCTCGAACGTCCCGCCCCACGTGAGGTAGTAGCCGGGGGGATCTGAACTTCTTTCCCGATCCTCTCCTGCGCCTCCTGAACGAAGCTGCCAATGTCTCGGCCCCGCACATTGAGTTCGACCGTGATGCGGCGGCGCGTGTCGTCGCGCGAGATCTGCGCTGGCCCTTCGGAGACCGACACGTCGGCGAGTTGTGAGAGTGGGATGCGCGCTCCGTTCGGGGCCGGAACGAGCAGGTTTTTGATCTGTTCGACGTCCTTGCCAGCTGCGTCGGACAGGCGCACGACGAGGTTGAACCGCTGCTCGCCTTCGTAGATGAGGCCGGCATCCTTGCCCGCGATGACCGACTCTACGAGGTCGTTAACGTCCTCGATGTTAATGCCGTAGCGCGCGATGGCTGCCCGGTCCGGCTTGATCTGAAGCTGCGGCAACCCGGATACCTGCTCCACCTTGACGTCTTCGGCACCGCGTACCCGCCCAACGATGCCAGCGATCTGCTCGCCGGTCTTCTTGAGCTGGTTGAGGTCGTCCCCGAACAGTTTCACTACGATGTCGGAGCGCGCTCCGGCGATGAGTTCCGACATGCGCATCTCGATCGGCTGCGAGAAGCTGAAGGCGACGCCCGGCACTTTCTCATCCAGCGCTGCCTGTAGCTTCTCGATCAGTTCCGCCTGGGTGTGAGCGCTCTGCCACTCGGCGGGCGGTTTCAGGTTCACGTAGATGTCCGCCGCGTCTACACTCATGGGATCAGTGGTCACCTCGGGTCGCCCGATGCGCGAGACCATCTTGGTGATTTCAGGGAAGCCGCGCAACACGCGCTCGATCTCCGTGTGGTTGTGGATGGTCTGCTCGAGTGACACGCTCGGCGGCTGGCGGGAGGAAACGATCATCGTCCCCTCCTCGAGCCGCGGGATAAATTCCGAACCGAGCAGCGGCAGGATCGCGCCGCTGACGAGTACCAGCGTAACCGCCATGGCCACTGCTTGCGCGCGGTAGCGCGTCATCAACCCGGCAGGACGATAAAACTCTCTTTCTCGGAGATGTGCCCGCGCAGGATAAAGGACATAGCCGCCGGGATGAAGGTCAGAGACAGGATGAGAGAGCCGAGCAGCGCGAACACGACCGTCAGCGCCATCGGCTTGAACATCTTGCCCTCGATGCCGGTGAGGCTGAGTATGGGCAGGTACACGATCATGATGATGGCGACGGCGAAGACGACGGGGCGACCCACCTCAATGC
Source organism: uncultured Pyrinomonadaceae bacterium (assembly GCA_964246705.1). Taxonomy (GTDB): domain Bacteria; phylum Acidobacteriota; class Blastocatellia; order Pyrinomonadales; family Pyrinomonadaceae; genus DASZCR01. Next base: position 21,368 of record CAXTRQ010000026.1, on the reverse strand, counting down.
AGGCGTCGAGAATCGTCCGCTCGGGCCGCTCGTGCGAGCCGGCGTGTTGCGCCTCGGCTCTCCTGCGCACGACGTTTTCCACCATCACCACCGCTCCGTCGACGATCAGCCCGAAGTCGAGCGCGCCTAAACTCATCAGGTTGCCCGACACGTTGAAGACCCTCATCAGGATCAGCGCGAAGAACATCGAGAGCAGGATGATGGTGGCGACCAGGAGCGCGCCGCGCCAGTTGCCCAAGAGCAGGATGAGCACGACAATGACGAGGACGGCACCCTCGACGAGGTTCTTCGTCGCGGTGTGAATGGTGCGGTCGATCAGTTCCGTCCGGTCGTAATAGGAGGATAGTTCCACTCCCTTCGGGAGCGACTTCCGGGCCAGCTCGATGCGCTCCTTGACATGCTCGACAACACTGCGGGAGTTCTCGCCCTTGAGCATCATCGTGATGCCGGTGACGACCTCGCCCTGGCTGTCGGCGGTGACCGCGCCCTGCCGGAGCGTTGAGCCCGCGACCACTTGACCGAGGTCGCGCACGTAAACGGGCACGCCCTCCTTGCCGGTTTTGACGATCACATTTTCGATGTCTTGGGGTGACTCGGCCAGGCCGATGCCGCGCAAGAGGTACTGCTCCCCGCTGTGATTGATATAGCCGCCGCCGACGTTGGCGTTGTTGCGCAAGACGGCTTCGAGTACCTCGCGCAGCCCCACGCCATAGGCTTGAAGCTTCATCGGGTCGAGCTGAATCTGGTACTGCTTCTCAAGGCCACCCATGCTGACGACCTCGGTCACGCCGGGCACGCCCATCAGTTGCCGCCGCACGTTCCAGTCCTGAATCGTGCGCAGATTGGTCGCGTTATAGCCACTGCCGGGGGTGGCATGAACTTCGTAGTGATAGATCTCCCCGAGGCCCGTCGTAATCGGCCCTATCTCGGGTGAGCCGAGGTGTGCCGGGATCTGCTCGCGCGCCTGCGCGAGCCGCTCATTGACGAGCTGGCGAACGAAATAGGTGTCAACGGAATCGTCGAAGACGACCGTGACGACCGAGAGGCCGACCTTTGACGTCGAACGGATTTCCTCGATGCCGGGCAGTCCCGACATCGCCACCTCAACCGGAAAACTGATCTGACGCTCGACCTCGAGCGGCGCGAGCGCCGGCGTAAATATGACTACACTACAACGGCCACCGTCCTACCAGTACTCCAACTCTAAAGATTTTGCTTGACATACCTCGCGGGTGCTTGATAGATTTAGCACACGATGAAACAGCAGCAGCAAACTCTCGGCGAGTGTCTGAAGTCCGCCCGTGAGAGCAAAGATTTTTCTTTGCGCAAGGTCGAGACTTTGACATCTATCTCAAACCCTTACCTTTCCCAGCTAGAAGGCGACAAGATCAAGCAACCATCTCCAATTATTCTTCATAAGCTTAGCGAACTCTATGGAGTCCCCTACGAGACGGTGATGGAGCTTGCGGGCTACCCTGTGCCGGGCGCGAGCACAGGCGGCAACAATGGCGCAGCCCAGCGAGCTTCAAGGTTCGCTTCGCGCATGGGTCAGGTGACGAAGCAGGAAGAGGACTCCCTTGTTGAGTATTTGCAGTTCTTGCGTTCGCGCGGCAAGAGACGAGGTGGCAGGTGATCTGGTCATATTCCACTTCCCGAATGTTTAATAAGTGTCAGCGCCAGTGGTGCTTCAAATCCCATGTTGCTAACGCAAATGCGACGAAAAAGCCGTTGGCGCGCGAGGCGTATGTCCTCTCGAAGCTGCAAAGCGTTTACGCATGGCGCGGCAACGTGGTGGACGCAATAGCCGACAGCAAGATCGTTCCAGCATTAGAGCGCGGTTGGGTTTTGAATGAAAGCTACATCCTCAAATCCGCGCGGTCGCTATTCGAGCAACAACTCGCTTTCGCCACGGCATATCGCCTGCGCGAGCCTGGAATGACGAAGAAACTCGGAGGTAGTGCTTTCGCTGCACTCTACGCGTCGAGTACAACGAACCGCTTACCAAGCAAGAGATAGAACGTGCATGGAATGAGGTCGAAAGGTCGCTGCTTAATCTGCTTGCGATGACCGACCTCTGCGATCTGCTACGTGGTGCAACGCGGCTCGTCACGCAGCGACCGCTTCTGTTTCATTATTACAGGATGCAAGTCCGTGCCGTCCCCGATCTCATCGCGTTCTTTAAGGAGCAGCCCCCGCTGATTGTTGACTGGAAGGTGAACACTTCGGGCGCACGCATTCACCGCAGGCAGCTAGCGATTTATGCGCTGGCCCTCGCTCATTGTCAGTCACAACACAAGGATTTCCCCATCCTGCCGAGGGAATTCGCGCCGACCGATTTTAAGCTGCTCGAACTTCAGCTTCTACGCAACCACATACATGAGTATTAGCTTACTCCGCCCGACATTGAAGAAGCTGAAAACTATATCGCCCATTCCATGACCGAGATGGCTTATGCCGACGGTGGCACCACTGCGGGCAATTTCGATCCTTACGAATACCCGCTCGCTGCATACGCCGGGACGTGCGAACGCTGCCCGTTCCGCAAAATCTGCTGGGAGAAATTCTTATGCCAAGAATCGAAACAAATGAGTTTGCTATAAGCAACGCTCATGAACTTACATCCGAGTACAAGCTTTATCGCATAAAGAATCTTAACCGCGATCACCCGGAGTATTACGCCAATCGTGATCGCATTGGCAAACTCAGTTACAAATTGCGAAAGCCAGTGACGGTCATCCAAAGAGATGGAGTGCCGCACCTCGTCGTCCGCGCCGATGCGGAAAACGTACCCCAGATGTTGAAGGTGGTACAGACGATTGTGTGCTTCGAGCCGCTCCCCGGCACCTTTCGGCTCGACTACACTCTCCGCTCCCCCGAGAACGATGAGATTTGCTTGCGCTTCCTCCAATTCATGTTGCAAGACCCGCTTTATCACGATCCGGCGTTGTGGCAGCCCCGCGCGGGACATGCCTATTTCGATAAGCAGCCGTTTGAGCAGACGGATGATGTGATGCACTTCCTCGGATATTCCGTGCGCGCCGTCCTGCTCGCTGACGGCAGGCTCGGTGTGCGCGTTCACATAGCCAATAAGTATCTTGGTCGCAACCCTCTTTCGGTCAACTTGTCGCGCGACGAGTTTAGCCGGCTGCATTACAAGCGCTACGTTTATCGGTACGGACACCAATGGTATGAAGTCAGACCGACGGGCTTATCCGAATTGAATGTTTCAGAGTACATCATTGAGAAAGGGGACAGGCTGATTCCGCTTTTAGATTTCGCATTTGAGGCATCGCGTAAGCCGATCCCGCAGGAGTTGGCGGATGTGCCACATGACGCGGCGGTTTTAACATATCTAGATAATCGTGATAACGAACGCTCCGCCATTGCTCCGCTTTGTTACCCAGTGCTCGGCGCGCATGACCACGAAATGCAACGGATGCAGGGACATTCATTAATACCACCGTGGCGGCGACGTAAGATCGCGCACGAGTTTCTAGTTCATCACATACAGCGGCTGCGGTTCGGAAATATCCGATTGCGCGTCGAGTCGAAACCGACTATCGTGCCGCCGCGCATGTTCGCGCCGCCTGATTTGCTGTTCGGCAATTCGATTACGCTCTCGGTGCGAGGAACCGAAGGGGCGCAACACGTCAGCCTCGACAAGTGGGGGCAGACCCGTGCCGCGCTTTTGCTTGATCACAAGGTTGGCTTCTACGACAAGGATGCTCTCGGCAGACAATACCTAATTCTGCCCAGAAGCGTTTACCAAACTTGGGGGAGGCGTTTCATCGAAGAGTTGCGCTCGACGGTCAACCGGCTGTTCCCGCAACAGACGCCCTACAACCCGGAGATAATTATCTACAACGATAGCGTGCCACGCACCTACGCCGCGCAAGGCAATGCCATTCGAGACGCGGTGCGCGAACAATGTAAGAGGTCGGGTTACGGAGTGGTGATGATTCACCATATTACTGATCGCCGGCTCGGTAAAGAGGATCAACTCGCCGCCATGCTCGTGAACGAGTTGCGCGATTTGTCCGGCGGTGTGGAACTAAAGGTCGGAGTTATTCACTCGGCGACCGGGCGCGAGTGCTACAAATCCGGCACGACGAGGGGCGGCGACCCAGATTATTTCGTGCCGAACAATTTACGCGGAAAATTTATCGGATACTGCCGCGGCGTAGCACTTAATAAGGTACTGCTGACAAACGTGCGGTGGCCGTTCGTACTGGCGACGCCCCTCCACGCCGACCGTACCATCGGAGTCGATGTCAAACACAACACCGCCGGACTGGTCGTCGTCAACCGCAATGGAGACAGAATCCGCCCTCTCCTCAAAACGTCCCGACACAAGGAGAAATTGAGCGACAAGCAGATCGAGAGCTATCTAATCGAGATCATTCGTGAAGAGGCGAAAGCCGAAAAACGACAGGGCGGCAACCTGCTGCGCGTCTTCGTCCTTCACCGCGACGGGAAGCTTTACTACGAAGAACTGATCGGCGCGCGGAGAGCTTTTGAGTTTCTTAAAAAGGAAGGAACTATTGCTCCCGATGCGACGCTCACGGTGCTGGAGATTCCTAAATCTTCGATGTCCACGCTCCGCTTGTTCGACGTGCAGGAGAGCGACAAGGGCTTGCAGACCGACAATCCGCAAATAGGCTTGTACCACATGGTCGGCAATGATGGTTATGTATGTACGACGGGGCGCTCGTTCCCCCGCCGCGGCACGGTCAATCCGCTGCACGTCAGATACATTGAGGGTTCGCTCTCTTTGGAGCAATGCCTTGAAGACATTTTCTATCTATCGGCATTAGCTTGGGCAAAGCCGGATGACTGTATGCGCGATCCGATCACCACAAAACTTAACGACCGATACCTCGGCGAAGAGGCGACCATGTATGACGCCGAAGCGCTCGAAATCGAAGCCACGCTCGCGGAAGAAGCGGGCGAGGAAGAGGAGGTCGCATGAGCCATACGGGTTTATATGCTGGCTTGTACGAGCAGATTCGTGAGCACGCGGAATTAGTTGACTGCGTACTGATCGAACTTAAAAGCAATACGAGCTTGCCGCCGAACGCCGTCAGCGAACCGCGCACACGGCTCGGAGTATTATTGAAAAAGCTAGGGGCAGAGCAGGAACTCGATCTTACGTCGAGGTTGATCGGCATCCTTTTGCGAGACGAAGCCGAAGCCACGTCGCGCGAACTCATCCGCGCCGGGAACTTGCTACTGACGCCGGGCGGTGGCGCGGAAGTCACCGTCTTCTTGGAGCGGCTCGCGCGCGCTCTTGAGCAGGGGCAAGCCGGGGCAGTCGCGCGCATGAGGGGTTCGGCGCGGTGAACGACTATTATCAAGGGGCGATCAAACAGCTCATCAAACGCGGGCGGTGGCTGCTTTCGTTAATCCCGCGCGGGCTGCCGCGCGAGTTTCTACTCCTTGAACAGACCTGTCGTGAGCGGCTGCGCGTAGTGCTCGACGAGCTTAATGCCTTAGCATCCGAACGGAACATGACGAAGACGGAGTTCCAGCCCGTGCGTCTGCGTCGTTACCGCCGCGCCATCGAAGAGATGGATTTGGTCGAAATGATCTGCCTGCCCGCACTCGCTCGCGCGCAAGACCCCGACAAGCATCTCAATCGCCTTGTTGAGCGAATTAGAGCCGAAATACGATACCCGCTTTTGCCGCCGGTGGTTTCTCCGCTTTCGCAGTCTTACTTTCACAGCTTTCCTAATTTCAATTTACTGCTCGTACCTTTGAGCGAAGGCAATTTCTTATTACATCTGCCAGACCTTTATCACGAGCTGGCTCACTTCCTGTTTGTGAATGAGTACGACGAGTGTGCGCTCGTGTTCCAAACTCGCATGGGCGAAGTGCTCGACGAAGTGCGCGCCTACTTCTCTGAGGAAGAAGAAAAGGAAAACCTCCGGCGCGCCCCGGAGCATTTCATATTTTATCTTCATAAGTGGACAACCCTTTGGCACCTGAACTGGGGCATTGAATTCTTCTGCGACATGTTTGCGACGTTCACACTCGGACCGGCATTCGTGTGGTCGCACCTGCACCTGTGTGCCACGCGCGGTGAAGACCCGTTTCATGTGCCGACCTTCGGCTCCGCGACTCACCCAGCGGAATCCGCGCGCATGACTGTGATGCTTGAGGCTTTGCGACACGTCGGCTTCGCCGATGCGGCCGCGGATATCGAGTGGCGATGGGGTGAACTGATCGCGGCGGCAGGTGCCAGTCCGGAACCTGAATACCATCAGTGCTATCCGCTACGGCTCATCAAAACTATCGTCGAAAAAGCATTCGCGGGGGTGAGCGAAATCGGCTGCCGCGTCGCCGAACCAAGAACTAGTGACATCGTGCATGACACTCTTAATAACGCATGGCGCGAGTTTTGGCGCGCGCCTGACAACTTTGCTGAGTGGGAACAGTCGGCGATAGAAGTACTGCGTCAGCGGTGCAGTGCGGAGACGAATCTTCTGGTGTCCGCTTGCGCCGCCAATTCACATTTAACATCACCGAAAGCAAATCCGATGGCGAGCCTCTCTTCAACATCCAACACATCAAAGGTAAAGATTCTTTTCCTTTCTGCGAACCCGACTTCCACCAGCAGGCTGGGCTTAGACGAAGAGATTAGAGCTATCACCGAAAAGATTCGCGCCTCCGAACACCGAGATCTTGTAGAAGTCGTCTCTTACTGGGCGGTGCGACCCGACGACCTATTGCAAGCCTTAAATGAACACCAGCCACACGTCATTCACTTCAGCGGACACGGTAGTTCCGCCGAAGAGATTATTTTAGTTGACTCACAAGGGTTAGCGCAGGCGGTGAGTAAAAAGGCTCTGATCAATCTCTTTAAGACGTTCAAGGGGAATATACAGGTCGTTCTGCTCAACGCCTGCTATTCACAATCGCAGGCCGAAGGAATTATCGAACACGTACCTTGCGCCATCGGCATGTCGAATAGCATCGGCGACAAGGCGGCGATCAGCTTTGCTGCATCCTTTTACCGCGCCATCGGCTTTGGGCGTTCCGTTCGTGAGGCTTTTGAACAGGGGCTGGCAGCGTTGATGCTAGAAGGCATTGACGAAGAGCGGACTCCAAAATTACTCGCGCGTAACGATGTAGATGCCGCGAAGGTTTTGCTTATCAATTCTAATTAATGCTGCGCGCTAAACGGTGTTGAACGCCGATGCTGTTCCTCCTTAACTATACCTATCAGCGCTCATCCTGCGTGTGCAGTTGCAAAAAGGCATTCGACGGCGCGCAAATTGATCTCAGTACATTGCACGGTAGCTAATTCAGGCTCTCAGCCATGCGCCGCCAGAAGAAACTTTCGGGTGACATCAGACTCATCTTCTTATAATAGATTCTCGGAACATCTCATCGGCTTTTTCAGTGAAGTTCAGACTTCGGAGGCGTCCGGCCATCTTTCGGTAAGTGAGTCCGAGATTGACGAATACTGAATCGATTCGGTCATTTATATCCGAGGCAATTTCAAACTCCGTCATGTGTACTCGACGTTGTTGTGCATCGATTAAATTTGACCTTGCGCCTGATGGTAGAAGACGCCGTAATCTCCGGTGGCGTCCATCGCTTCACGGTATTTTTTCTCAGCAGCGACTGTGTCCTGCTCCAAATATCTCAACTTATCGGCTTCGTAGAAAAGCTGGGAGCTTCGCTCAAATTCATCGGGAGTTTCCGTCTCTCTAACTATTTCATCTTCTGTAATCGTAGCGTCACGCATTTGAGCCTCTTTTCTCACGATTCAACCAAATTACTGCTAACCCGAGGGATGTCTTCGAGCTTCGGGAAGGCTGCGGGGCATTTGGTTTTCAGGTCTAGCTCGGTCATTGTGTTCTACGGTTACTTTTCGCGTCTGATCCGGCGGGTAATGCTCTCACTGTGTTTATCTTTCTTCACGGCAATGCGCTGCACATACACACGAGTCGTCGCCGCGTTGTGATGCCCGAGCGCGTCTTGCGTGTCGGTGATCGAGCCGGTATCCTCCGCCACGATCCGCGCAAAGCTGTGGCGAGTTTGGTGCAGATGTACGTGTCCAACACCGGCCTCGTGAGCATACCGCTTCAGGTTCTTCACAAAGGCGTGCGAGGTGAGCGCCGCTCCCGGTTTCCCCGCTCGATCATGTCGCGTCCAGAGAGGACTGTCGGTCTTGAATACATCTATCCTATTACACGAATAGAGATATTCAAGGAGTGCGGCTCTCAAGTGAGGATCGCGCACTTCCCTACCGACGTAATCGCCGCCCTTCACCTTGCCCGTTACCGTGACGCACTCATCTCCGATCTCGACCTGCTTGCCCCGCAGCCCGATTACCTCCTGCCGGCGCATCCCAGTCGTCAGATAGAACAAGAGCAGCGCATAGTCACGTTTGCCAACCGTGTCACCGCTCGCGGCTTTCGCCTCTACGACGGCGACGATTGCTCCCATCTCCTCGTCCGTCCACGCCTTGACGCTCTCGGTCTGGTAAGCCTTCGGTGCTTTCGGCAAGACGAGACGCGCCGGATTACTCCGTATGTGTTCTCCGAGCAGGGGGTCGCGCATCGTCCATCTATAGAAGGACGAAAGAAAGCACACGCGGGCGTAGATAGTGCTGTGAGTGAGTTCGTCAGATTCGAGCTTTATACGCCACCGCTCGACATCCATCGCAGAGACCTCCGCCGGGTGTTTGCCGACGAAGGCGAAGAATGACTCAATCACCTGTTGCTTGTGACGTAAGGCGTGCTCGCGCTGCTCGGTCAAAGCGCCTGTAGTCGAGTCAGCCCACAGCCGCGCCGCGTTGTGCAACGCCGCGCGATACTCGCCTGCGACAGGGACAAGTGCCATATTCGAGTCTCTTAACGATTCGACCATACGCTCACCCACTCAAGATAAAATCTTAAGCCTGCTCCAAGATCGTTTGATCGGTCTTCGTCTTGAAGGCTTTGAAATCCTCCAGAGACCCGACGAACAGGCCGCTTTTTAACGGCTGCCAATCCGCGCCCATCCTGTCCAACTCAGCATCCGTCTCCATAATAATTGGCACCACTGGGCGATGATAGCGTTGATGACCTCTCCGCAACTCGCTCTCCCAGACGTAGCTTCCCAACAGCAAACCGTTGTTCCGAGCGACACTGAACAGCGCGAACAGATACTCGAACCGGACGAAACACTCCATGTATTGCTCCGCAGTGTGTATGAACCCTTCCATCGGCTTTTTCAATACTTCGGAGATGTGGTAGTTGAAAGGCATCTTGTGCCACTTGCCCTCCGGAAGGTGCTTCGCGTCAGACGAATAAATGATCCAACCCGGGGCCAACCCGAAAGTCACCCCATCGGTCGAACCGGGGCTTCTCACCTGTGTCCGCATCAGAAGCGCCGCGAGATTGCCGTAACGGTTCCCTGCTATCGCCGCCATGCCGCCCGCGTAGAGCAGCAACAGGGCCGGGTAACGTCTCAGCCTCACCAGTGACGGCGAGCCGCCCTGCGCCTCGCTGGAGCTTGCGATGATCGAAAGCGCGTCCGACCACAAGGTTTGGAGCCACTCTTCCCCGTCGTGACAGCCGGTGATGAGAAGCGGCAGGAAGTTTCCGGTCAGCTCCTCGTACTCTCGCATTCGTTCGGCGATGGCCGCATACCTGTCGTCTCTGTCCCTCTTCAAAAACTCCGGGTCGTTCAGACTCCCATGCAGTCTTCTCGCCTCGCCGATCACCAAATTACGAGCCTTCAGCTTTTTCGTTGGGTCTGTCAAGCACTCTTCCAACTGTTCTGTTACTGAAGCTGGAGGCTGCGCCAACCTGCCCTTCTCTTGCTCCATCAGTCTTAATTCCTGCGGAGACGCCACTCCCACCTGATCGCCATGCCTGACGAGGACGCATCCCCTCTGCCATACTCCCTTTGGCGTGTCGAGATTTCGGGTTAGCTCATGGATGTAAGGCGACGGGGGGATTTCAACTACCCCGTAGTAGTTTCCATCCAACTCGACTTCGGCATAGGCTAGGTCTTGAACGCGTGGGGTACACCTCGCATTAACAATATCGAGGAACTGCTCCCTGCTGTAACCATAGGGACGCACGTCTTCTTTGTCTCTGGTGCCGTCCGGTTTGAGTTTGTCGCCGGTGCCGATGACGAGATAAGCGTAATCTTCCTCGCTCCGCCCGCTCGTGTTGGTGAGAGCAAGCAAATCTTTGGCGATTTCATCCAAGAACTTGCCGCGCATCTGCCCCGTGAGGACATACTTCAGCTTGAACTCTAAATTGGAAGTCTCGTCGCTCTTCCTCAAAAACTCATCTAATCTTGCAGCATCTATCATGCACCCCACCGCCCTTCGGCATTTGATTCGGCCCTTTTTCGCTCGTCACAGCAATCTAACATAACTCCGAGTTAGGTTACAGAAATTGATTCTTCGTGTAATCATCCTGCCATTGAGCTTCAATTATTACCTTTCTGATTGGCAAATCTATTGTATGCTTCCCTACTCGTGAAACATTTTCCTTTCAGGAGGTTATCCAAGCTACATGCGTGCCACCCGCCGCCGAACGCGCTCCTCGGACCCGCTCGCCTCTCCTTCCGCCGTTCGTTCCATCTGTAACGGGCTCCGCGCCCAGTTGCCGGAACTTATCCCTTCCTCCGAGAAGCAGTTAATGCGCTTCCTGTATGCCGTCAGGCACGTCGAACGCCGCCCGGCGACCGATACCCGGCGGGGCAGACCCGGCCGCTGGCCGCGCGAGACACTGATGAAAGCGGCCAGCCAGCTTCGCTTCCTCCTCGAGCATGAAACAGGAGGGCGGGTTTCCTTGAGCAGCTTCATCGGGCAGTATATTCCACTGCTTCAATTCCCTTCCGATGTCACCGACGCCCTCACGTCAGGCCGGATTAATCTGCAGGAGGCGGCGCAACTCGCCAGACTCACGCCGGAGCGGTTGAACTGCTCCCTTCCCGCGGCACGCTCTGCCCGCGCCGAACTTCTCCAGTCCCATCTGACCGTGCAGGGCTCACAGACGCGGCTCCGCGCGAGGGTCAAAGAGATTCTCGGCGAGAGCAATGTGCCCGATGTTTCGGGGGAAGGCATGACCGCAGTTCTCACCAAAGTGGACGAACTGTTGGAGATAGACCCTTCGGATGCGCGCCACCTGTTCTGGGAAGAGATGAAACGTTTCTTTTTTGCGATGCGGGATATCGAACTTGAGGATCTGGACGATGAGGTAATGGACGATTTTCTCCAGGCGATGGATCAAATTTCAAACGTCCTTCACCGCCTCGAAAAGCGGCGTCAGAAGCGGAAAGCTCAGAGCGCAGCACTCATGGTCTAAACGACTATCCTAACTTTTGCCGTCTTAAAGTTTACGCGCCAATTCCACGATAATTATCTTGACTCGCGAATGTTTTGACACTATGCTCCATCACTGGTGTTACCAGTATAAGTAGTATAACCAGTGTAGCCAGCATTATTACCTACACCGGTTATACCAAAAGAACCGCTCTTAAATCACATGGTTTCCCCATATAAATGACTAGAATCATCGCCGTCGCCAATCAAAAAGGCGGGGTTGGCAAAACTACGATCACCCGTGAGTTATCCGCGTGCTGCGCGCTACGCGGGTACAACGTGCTCATCGTCGACTGTGACCCACAGGGAAGTTTGTCATCCTCTTGGGTGGACACGGACCACCTCTGCGACGTTAATTTGTCCCACGTTCTGGTGACTCCCGCGAAGTCGTCGGGCGCAGATCGCCCCGAGCCCCAACCCATGATCAAAGCGATCGTGGAAACGCCGGTTCCCAACCTGGATATGGTGGGGGGTGACATCAAGCTCACCAACTTCGACCGGGAGCCGGATGATGCCGCCTATCGCCTGAGCAACGAGTTGCTCGAGCACGGCGCGGGCTACGACTTTGTGTTCCTCGATTGCCCTCCACAGTTGGGAAAGCTTCTGACGGCAGCACTGATCGCGGCAGATCACGTCCTGATCGTCTGCGCGGCGAGCGCGATGGGACTCGAGGGCTTATCGGAGCTGGCATATACGATCAAGCGCGTCAAGAGCAACGTCAACCGTAAACTCGAGGTCCTCGGTGCGATCATCAATCTCTATATGCCGCGGCGCCGCCTTTCCAAGAGCGCCCGTGAAGCGGTAGAAGCGGCGACAGACATGGTTGGGCACGTCTTTACTACCAACATCCACAATTTGACGGAGATCGGCGAGGCGCCTACGGTCCACGAGCCCGTCTCGGTGATGGCCCCGAGCAGCAAAGCAGCACACCAGTTGGCCGCACTCACCGACGAATTTCTCGACAGATTGAATCTTCCGCGGGAGGCCGTCAAGCGGAGCTTAGCGGCTGCAACGAATGAGGGCGAAACGACCTCGCCGGAAGTAGCCTTGAGCTAATTATCTCGAAATCCAGCACGACAAAAATTTAGGTCCAAACAGGCGGTGATGAATGATGGCCAAAAGAAATCAAATCTTGCGTGTTCCCCAGAAGAAATATACTGAAGAGATGGTAGAAGAGATGCCCGTCCTTGGACTACCTCATGAGAACTTGATCCCGCCCGGACGAGATGCGGCCGGTGACACCGCTGCGAATACCATAGATAATGCCGGAAGTAACGTAAGTGATGTGGATACTCCGGGACCACGCGCCTCAAACGACTCGAATACAGTTTCAGGTGACGAAGAGGCACACAAAGCGACCCGTGAAAGTCAGTCCCGCCCAACGCCTTCAACCGATGACATCGGCGATACTGGCTATACCAGTATAACCAGAACAAGTCCGTTGCCTACTTCCGATGAAGTCGATGACGGGCAGGACAGCGCCAGCCTCTCACTTAAAGGCAGAACCCGTGACGTCTGGAATTACTTCTGCCGGACTGTCAAAGAGCAGAAGACGGAAGGAAACCGTGTTCGTACATCGCGGCGGCAGATTCAGAAAGAGAGTGGTGTCGGCTCGCTCAACACGATCGACTCGGCGATCGCGACGCTGCAGGGCAGAGGATGGCTTCGCGTGAATCCGTTACCCGGCTCGAACGAAGGCTATGAATATGAAGTGCTCCTCGAGCGGGCGAGCGCGAGCGGGACGGAGACGCCCAGATTCATCGCCGAGACACTCCAGCGAGCCACAAGCACTATTAAACGACGAGGAGGAGCCTTGACGCCGGATCACTTGAATAAGTGGAGCAAGATCGCTCACCAGATTAACCGGCTCGTCGATGAATTCAAGTGAAACACAGGCGAATCGACCTGCGTCTCACTAGCCAAAGGGAACGTAGGCAGGTCACGAACAGAAGATTAGAGATAATATCTTCGACGGGTAAGCATAGCATCTTCGACAGGTAAGGATAATATCCTCGATGGGTAAGCTCGAACACGTAAACAGCGCGCAACATAAGCCATCAAACCTGCCCCAAGATATTGTATTTACTGCAATTACATGCCCCAAGATATAATATCTTCGATGGGTAAGTTCGATAAAAATCAGTGATTTCGACTTATCGCTACTAGAAATTATTGCTGCTAAACAACTTAGAGGCAGAATGTCGAAGCCGGATTGTATTTTGGGTGAAGATAATATCTTTCACGGGTAAGGCTAATATCGCTCTCGGGTAGGGATAACATCTTCGACAGGTAAGGATAATATCTTTCACGGGTAAGTTCTGATGAGACTTTTATAAAACCCTAAACTTAGAATCCAGTAGTTTTAATTCGCATCTCTGACGGAAGTAAGAAAGCTTTTAGGCCTCCTTAAATTAGATATTTAGATCAGTTCTTATTAATTTAGATCACATTTAATCTCGGCGAAGCGAACCGACACCGAGCGCCGACCCGTTTTGTCGCGCAATTTTTTTCTCCAAGGAGAATCTCAAATTGATTAAAGGGAAGCAAAAGACCTCAAAAGACAAAGGCAAGGCAGAAGAGCTTTCGCAGGCGGGCGATAACCATGCCATCGCCAGAACGCACCGCGCCTTCGGACTGTTTCCGAGCGCCCTTCTGCTCTCCGGCTACGGGGAGAGCGAGGTGGAGAAGGAGCGCGGCTTCACGATCACCGAAAAGAAGGTTGGGAGCGATGATGTCTCCGAGCGCCGCTTTGAAATGTTCACCAAGAGCGAGATGGGACTACCGCGGGGGCGTGACCCGCATGTCCTCGTCAGCCTCTTGAAGCTGCTGTTCGGTAAAGACGAGACGACGAACAGCGTATGGTTCCGCAAGGCCGAACTCCTCGAGCTGCTCAACTGGACCGACAACGCTGAAAACCGGGCTGACATCGATGGGGCGATCCTCCGTTACTTCGACACGGCATACCGCGGCATGAGCCTACAGACCGACGCGAAGAGAGTCCGGGAGCGCGAGCGGGTCCGCCGCCTGATCATCGGCTACGACAAGGTGGACGAGCGCAGGGTGCGACATCAAGCGGAAAAGACTCCGGATGCGCAGGAGTCGGGCCGCCTCTTCACGCGCGTCATCTTCGACCCCGACTTCATCAACGACCTGCGGGGTGGTGAACTCTCACTCACAACCGACATCAACGTGCTGCGGGTCCTCGACTCGTCGAACCTGGCGAGCCGGCTCTATGAAGTTTTGAACTACTTCACCAACGAGGGCAAGCTCGAATTCAATCTCGAGATCAAGGAGCTGGCGCACGAGCGGCTCGGCATCTCTCGTAAGACGGCGGCGCCTTCGCAATGCTGGCAAAAAATCTCGCACGCCTTTGAAAAGCTGCGAACGGCCGACTACCTCATCTCGTATGAATATGACCGCGCGACCGGTTATGTCTCGGGTAAGATCAGCAAGAAGTTCGCCTCGCAACGACCGGCGCCGCTGCCCCCGTTGCCGACGAACGTCGACCGGCGTGCCCACCTGAAAAAGCGCTTCGCCGCGCTCGGCACTTACCCGAACGCCGCCGCCGCTGTACTCAAGAAACTCCCGGACGAACTGCTTGGCGAGGCGGAGCTGATCACGGACCGGATCGAACAGATCAAGAGGGCGAACACCGGCAAGGGGAAAGATTTCAAGTGGGGCGGCTGGGCGTATAACGAACTGGTCGATCTACATGAGAAGGGCTATGTCAATCCTAATCTGCTCGATGGATCGGAGGACGATGATGAGTCGCCCACCACTCGACCGGACGCGGCCGCTCCCGCGCGTTCATTACCGACGGCAGTTTGCACGGATGAACGCGCGGCGGCGGTGTGGTCGCGCGTCACCGCTAATCTCTCAAAGCAAATGAACCCGCACGTGCTCGCCACCTGGTTTGGCGAAGCCGTAATTACCCCCATCAGTCTCAATGATCGGCACCTCGGCCTCATCGCCGCCAATCAGGTGGTTAAAGACTGGGTGAGCACCAACTATGCCGAAGAATTACAGTCCGCGCTGAATGAAGCGGCGGGTAAAAAATCAGGGCTGGAAATAGTCTGGCGGATCAGCGAGGAAGAGTAAGCCAGCTTTAGGCAAAGACATCCAATTGAATGGACGCGATCTCGTCGGATGAAGATTGGGAAGGGATTGCCCCATCTTGCGGCATAGGCGAAAAACATCCATAACCTTCTAGCGCCTGAAATAATTTTCGCAACACAAGCGGTCAGGGTTTACAGCGTGACGGCGGCTTGTCCCTGTTAAAATAAGTAGCTATGACAACGTTAGTGGTGCAGTCAGGTAGTATCCTATGTCGAGCACAGAGATTTACACAAAGCCTAGGTGGTTGCGCGACCTTCTCCGTTTTCTACCCCTGAAGAGCCAGTTTGTGCTCTCAGGAAATGTGAAAGACCTTCAGACCCAGGAAGTTACTTCCGGGATCGTCGCCGCAGCGCCGCTCCTTAGTATTCTGGGAGCAGAGCTGGTGGTGGCGGGGTTTGCCCAAGTGCTCGTCTATGATTCGATCTCCGGTTTTAGCGTTCTTGGTCCGTCGGGAACAACCCCTGAAGCCGAAAGTATGCTTCAAGGCTTCGGCCTAAATCCCTCAAATGGCGTCGCGCCTGCGGCCTCAGATTTGTTAGCGGTTACGCTCGACCGAGTTGTAACCAGCGAGGGACCTCCAACAGCCGTGATCGTCGATTATGCCTCCCGGCTTCTGGCTCGCGCGGATCACCTGTCGTCTGCGGAGCATCAACTCTTCACCCGGGCTCTCGTCCTCAGCCAAAAAGCCCGGCCCCGGCCCGTCGGCCTCAACCGGTCGCCCATGTTCAATACGGTATTATGGATCGTGGATAAGGAGGGCGATTTGCCGGACTGGCTAATCATCGACAATCCGCGGCTGCGCCATATCCCGATCTCCAAACCTGACAGATTGGCCCGTCGAGCCGTCGTCCCTTCCTTGCTTCGCAGCCTTCCGGGTGGTCGAGACGCTGACTCAAGCCTGCTCAAGCAAGCCGAAGATGATCTTGTGGATGAGACGGAGGGGCTGCTGTTAGTAGATCTCAACGCTATCGCTCAACTCGGCCGCGCCGAAGGCGTCGATGTCGCTAAGATTTCCGATGCCGTAAGACGCTACAAGGTCGGCGTCACAGATGATCCCTGGCGAAAGATCGAACGAACGAAAATTCGGTCCGCCGCAGAGTTCGTTACCAAGCGCGTGATCGGGCAGGACCACGCTGTGACGCACATGTTGGACATCGTCAAGCGTGCGGCAACGGGCATTAGCGGCACCCGCCGGGGCGGTCGCCCGCGCGGCGTCGCGTTTCTCGCCGGCCCCACCGGCGTCGGAAAGACGGAATTGGCAAAGACCGTCACCGAGTTGCTGTTCGGCGACGAGAGCGCATACATTCGCTTCGATATGTCAGAGTTTAGCGCCGAGCACGCCGATCAACGGCTAATCGGTGCCCCGCCTGGCTATGTGGGTTATGATGTCGGCGGGGAACTCACTAACGCCATTCGAGAGAAGCCCTTCAGCGTTGTGCTCTTCGACGAGATCGAAAAGTCCCATCCCCGCATTCTCGACAAATTTCTTCAGGTGCTCGACGATGGCGTCCTGACTTCAGGGCGCGGCGACCGTGTCTATTTTTCCGAAGCGTTGATCGTCTTTACCTCGAACCTTGGCATCTATTCGATCGACACCACAGGTGCCCGCGTCCCGAACGTCTCGGCGAGTCAGTCCTTTGAGGAAGTTCGCCGCAAAGTGCGACAGGAGATCGAGACCCACTTCAAACTCGTGTTGAACCGGCCGGAGATGCTGAATCGAATCGGCGAAAATATTATCGTCTTCGATTTCATCCGCCCGGAGGTTGCAGTCCGCATCTTTGATCAAATGGTCAACACAACCCTCTCGAACGTCGGAGAAGCCGGCTACGTCGTGACCCTTACCCCCGAGATAAGGGCTACTCTGCAATCGCTTTGTCTCGCCGACCTGTCGAATGGCGGGCGGGGCATTCGCAATCAACTGGAAGCGCACCTCATCAACCCGCTCGCTCGGGCGCTCTTTGAAGAAGATACCTCGACCGGGCGTTTTTGCATTGAGGGTCTCGAAACCGGTGCAGCCACTGCCCTGCGGCTGTCGGCCACCTCATGACGCCGATCGCTCTCTCACGTCTGCATTTTCCGGTGACGACGCTCGGCCCGGGGCAGCGTCTCGGCATTTGGCTGCAGGGCTGTTCTATCCGGTGTCCGGGATGTATATCTGCTGACACCTGGTCCGCCACGCAAGGCTTGACCACGACGGAGGCGGTGATCGAGGCGCTCCTGCCCTGGCTACCCAATGCAGAGGGCATCACCATCTCCGGTGGAGAGCCTTTCGATCAGCCGGAGGCTCTCGGGATTCTCCTGCACGATCTGCGCGGCTTAACCCCGGTTGACACATTGGTCTATTCAGGTTATCCCTTCGGCGACCTGGCGCAATGGCTTCAGGAAAACCCGGGTCTCATCGATGTCCTCATCTCTGAACCATACGACGAACAGGTTTCGCAGAAGTTGGCGCTGCGTGGTAGCGACAACCAGTGCTTTCATTTTCTCACGGAACTTGGCCGCACACGGTTCTCCCCTTTTGATAGATCTGTTCGCCCCGAGGACCGCCGATTCGACGTGATGTTCGACGCAGAAGGCAGTGTCTGGTTGGCGGGCATTCCGGCCAAAGACGATATTCGCCGTCTTCAACAAGCACTGAGAGCCGACGGCCACAGCATCATTTTCTCCGAATCCAAACCTGGCGAGGATGCGTCTTGATTCGCTTCTGTCCCAACTGCGAAACCGAGCGCGGGCTGCACGAACTTTTTTGCGAAGGCAAAACTGATCAAGGCGTCTGCGGTTGGGATCTGACTTCTGTACCCATTCGGCCTTCCGGCTGGCATCCGACACCGCCGCCAGCGGCGCCGGAGAGCCAGATCGTCACTCTGAAGTGTCCCAACGGACACCCGGCAGAACCCGGAGACCTTCTTTGCACAATCTGCGGCGCCGATCTCGACGAACACCATGCATCGCCACCAATTGCCGAGGTCGAAGACATCACCCTCATCGAAGGATGGCGGCTTGGAAAGCGACTTCCGTCCAATAGTCGAGTACGTGAACGCTTTCTCGCGGTACACGACGCTAGCGGCGAACAGGGTGTGTTAACGCTTTACAACTCGGGGAGCGAACCTGATCAGGCGGTCTATGAAGTTCTGAAGTCGTTATCCCTGGATCATGTCCCGAGAATCATGGCAACCGGCCGATGGCAGGAGCGCGCCTTCGAAGTCAGCGAGGAGCTTACAGGTGGTACCCTCGCCGATCTGGGTCTACTCCCGAATGATCCGCAGATGCTGTCGCGGATTGTCGATGAAGTTGGGCGAGCTCTACAAAGCTTTTCCGAGTGCGGATTACGGCATCGGGATCTTAAACCAGGTGCGATCTTAGTGCGCTCGAAAGATCCCCTCGATCTCGTTGTCACCAGCTTCGGCTCGGCGCGACTTTCAGATTTCGATTTGGACATTGTCTCGCCTTTAGAGACGAATTGGTACACCGCCCCGGAGGCCGTCGCCGGTGGTGTGGCGGCCGCGTCGGACTGGTGGAGCCTGGGGATGATTCTGCTGGAGCAGATCACGCGCGGCGCTTGCTTTGAAGGAGTAAACGAACAGGCTTTCCTGATCCACGTGCTGACCAATGGCGCGCCGATCCCGGGCGATATCGAACCGCGGTTTGATCTTCTTTTGAGAGGCCTGCTGGCCCGGGATCGCCGCGAGCGATGGTCATGGCGTGAGGTTCGGCGGTGGCTCGACGGGGAAGAACTCACGGCACCGGCCTCGGCTGGCGTCGAGTTGCCGCCCAGACCGGGCGGAACCATCATCGATCTGTCGGGTCGTAACTACGCCGTCCCGTCGGCGTTCGCCCTGGCCGCTGCCGATCCGGCTGCGTGGAACGAAGCAAGAGACAAGCTGCTTCGGGGTGCCGTGACCACCTGGGCGGAAGAAGCAAACATGAATCCGAAGATTCTTGCCGGACTCCGCCAGATAGTACTACTTGAGAATGTTTCAGACGACTTCCGACTGGCTCTGGCGTTGAAGGTACTTAATGCGGCGATGCCCCTGATCTGTAGGGGCGACATCGTAACGCCAGGCTGGCTGCTCGACCATCCCGATGAGGGATATGAATTAATCACATGCCCGGTACCCGACCTGCTGAGTCGCATGGATACCGAGCTTTGGTTATTGCGGCTGAAGACGCGGGCAGCGAACGTGCGTGAACGCGCCCGCCAGTTGGAGATCGCGCTCAACGAAGAGGAACTCCGTATCCACCTTTTATCCACCTCACAGAGCCGCCTGGCGGCCTTGTGGGATGAGCGGCGGCGCGTACTGCCCGACACCGATCATTCAGCTTTGCTGGCGATCCTCGAGCGGCGCCAAACCTCGGAAGAGGATTTGATCTTGCTGCTCTCTGCGGCGGTCGGGCAGTTTCGGACTTGCGATGCGATCGTCGCCGAGGCCGCGGAAGTTGCTGCCCGTTCGGGTTTGACGAGCTTTGATCCGCAACAGGCGGCGACAGATTTGCTTCGCCCTCGCCGCGAGATCTATACGACACTGGAAAAAAGGGTCGAAGGCTTCGCCCGCTGCGGCATTCCGCGCATTGACGAAATGGTGGATCAGTTCCGGCTCGAGCACCGTTTGTCGATCGCCCGCGTGCTGGCCGTCCTGGCTGTGCCACAGGACACTTGGCGGGAGCCGCCCAAGCAAACCTACGTCGCTACCCTGTTGGACTTTTTCGGAAAGCGAGTCGCGGTCGCAATCCAGCGTGGTCCGTTGAGCCGGATGACGATTGGCAAGACTACGGCCCGCGTCGACCTTAACGAACTTGGCAGCGAACGAAGCACTTCGGCGGCACTGCTCGATCACCTCCTTTTACGTAGCGACCGGATGGTGGAAGTTGATCCGATGGTGTTCGACCGCGCTGACGCACTGGAACGTCGAACACGGTCGCTCTATAGTCACGCCACACTTTACCGCCGCGATACCGGCATCGACGGCCTCTACCTAGGCTTCCCGTTTCTGCTCACCCAGACCGGGTCTGCGACCCGCCCGCGTATTAGCCCTGTGCTCCTTTGGCCCGCACGTCTCCGGCCCGAGGTCGGCGCACGCGGCCGTGTCTCGATCGGATTTGATCGCGATCGCGAAGAGGTTCGACTGAACCCCGCGTTCGACGGCCTCCTAGGTCCCGAGGTCGCCAAGCGTTGGCAGGAGGCCGCGAATGACCTACTGGCCCGAGCGAGCGTAACCGCAGCCGACGTCATGGATGCCTTCGGGTTATTAGCCAATATTCAGGGTCGAACCTTGGTTTCCCTGCCGAACAAGGATGTGCGTGTTCGAGCGAGAGAGG
Source organism: uncultured Pyrinomonadaceae bacterium (assembly GCA_964246705.1). GTDB lineage: Bacteria > Acidobacteriota > Blastocatellia > Pyrinomonadales > Pyrinomonadaceae > DASZCR01. The sequence goes on along the minus strand of CAXTRQ010000026.1, from coordinate 604 downwards.
ATCAGCTTAGTTGCTCAGCAGTTTTGTTCCACCTCGCATATATGGGTCAGGCGGTGGTCGAAGACTTGCGGCAGCTCAAGGGAATCCCTCCCTCCGGTACCGGACTTGAAACTTTATTGAAGGTATCCGAAGCGCCTCTACGAACAGAAGCCGAGGTGGTCCGAGAAGTCGACCGGTTTCTCACGTCGGACAGCGACCCGTCTCAGGAAGCTGCTGTTTTCGAGGCGAGGCGCGGTCCCGGGTTGGTCGTCGAAGGTCCGCCCGGGACGGGCAAAAGCCAGACGATCGTTAACATGGTGGCGGACACGATCGGTCGTCAGCGAAGCCTTCTTATTGTCTGTCAAAAACAGGCCGCGCTCGAGGTTGTTCACAAGAGGCTGGAGGCGGAGGGCCTCGCGCGCCGGATCATCATGATCACTGACGTTAACCGTGACCGTGAGCCCACGGTCCGTGCTGTACGGGAGCAGTTAGAAGCTATCTGGGATACGGCGCACCTGCAGCCCCAGAAGTGGCGACAAAATCGCGCGCAAATCGCCGCGCGCGTCGAGTCCATCGAAACGGAGCTCGATCTTGTTAAGTCGCGCAAGGCCGTAATAGTCGAAGC
>CAXTRQ010000025.1:20334-47825 GCA_964246705.1 uncultured Pyrinomonadaceae bacterium | reverse complement strand
TGTGATCTTGTAAGCCTAGATATTGACCTGCGTGCCGTCGGGCGACCATACAGGCTTATCATAAATAGCCGAGGTGGGGGTCAGCCGGGTCGGGTTCGTGCCGTCCGCGTTGACGACGTAGATATCAACGTCGCCGTTCACATTCCTGAGATATGCGATTTTGGAACCGTCAGGCGACCAAGTGGCTTTGTATGCTTGGCCTTCGTCATCCGTCAGCGCGAAGAGGTTGCTACCGTCGGCATCCATCACGAAAATCTCCGAGTCGTAGTATTCGAGCGGCTCGCTGATGAAGGCCAGTTTCGTGCCGTCGGGCGACCACGTCGGGGTATAGTCGTAAGTGTCCGAAGAGTTGGTCAGGTTGGTCTGGTTCGTACCATCTGCGTTCATCACGAAAATGTCTGCGCTGTCGTCGTTCAAAACTTTGTCGAACACAATCTTATTCGCGGGCACAGGCGACGGCGACGGCGCAGGGGAGGGCGCGGAGACGCCGAGCGTCCAGTTCAGCGTGAGCGCGTTCGTGTCGGATACTGCGCTGCCATTGTAGCCGTCCAACGCGATGTAATAGACGGTGTTGGCGACGGCGTTGAAGACCACGTGGCTGGCATGTGTGCCGGGGTTTGCGTCGTCGTTAGAAGCGATTTCCGTGAGCGCGCCAACGCTTTGCCCCGTATAGACGCCGAGCAACGTGTCCGGAAGACTATCCTCGGTCGTGAACTCGACGTAACCGCTGGCAGGCGCTTGCCAGTAATACCAGAGGGACGCGCCGCCCATGTTGCCCGCGTGGTCAGGCTCGCTCGTTTCTTTCGTGGCCTCGTAGTTTGTGCCGGTCACGCTGCCCGTCGAGCCGCTGATTTGTTGTGCGTCAGCGAAGTCGTCGTTCGAGGGCTGAAGGATGGGCGTCGCGGCGACAGGCATGACCAAATTCGAGAAACCGAGAAAGATGGTCAGGAAGATAGTGATCGAGCGACAAATTACGGGCTTGTCAAACATCAGATAATGCTCCTTTGTGTATAGTGAAGGCAGCGGCGCGCAGAAGAGGTGAGCCGCTGTTAAAGTAAATTTGAGAGACGTAAGCCGTGCGCGCATGGTTGAGGTAGCTTAAGTCTTTTACGCCAAGCAGACAGGAGTTCTCGCAACCTCTAAAGGCGGCAGAGCATCGCTATCGCTGAGGATGATGGATTCACCTCGGCGAAGGCTTAACGGAGCAGGAGCGGCAGCAGTGCTCTCCAAAAAAAGTCGGAGCATGAACCATTTGAGCCGACCCGTCTGTGCACCAGTAAGCAAGTCACTTCGAGGTGTGTCTTTACAACAGTGCAATTCCAGTGCCGTTTACTTCTCCCCGACTTTGTTGATATTCGTCTGTAAAGAATCGAGCAAGGGTAGGTAAGAAATGCGGTGCGGCGGAAAATTTTACCTGCCGCACAAACAATCCGAAGCGTGATCACATTATTTCGGCGAGTATTAGAAGCTGAAAGCTGTTCGGCTCGGAAAGGCAAGTGTCGTTTCAAATGGAAATAGAAAAACCGGGCGTCGCCGTCTTGATGTCTTCAAGGCGACGCCCGGTTTTTCTTTGGATGTCCGGCGGCTTTCGCGAGAGTTGATGCAAGCCGCCGGGCATTCTGTTCTAAATTCACAGGCCGTCCGGAAACACTTTACGGGACAGTGCGGATTGTAACTGTGACTTTGCCATCAGGTATGTCCTGAGAAAAGATCGTGCTTCCTCTGCCGTCTACAACTTCGACGCGGCTGATGACCTTATCCGGGTTCGAGTAAGTGCCGTCACTTCCTTTGTAGATGCCTTCGTCGAAGTCTATGGACACGGAACCGCCCGTAACCACGATTGGTGGATTATTGTTAGACATCTCTTTATTTTCCTTTGAGGCTGAGGTTTAAGGTGTATCGCAACGAACGGTGGAGAGGCCGCTTGGCTCGATGCGAAGTTGTTGCGTTTGGGACGCGTGAAGTAAGGCTTCTAAGCTTCCGCGCCAGAGTTTCTTTCGGGTTGTGAGGCAAGAGCTGAGAAATAGCTAAGGCGCCGACAGCCTCGCTTCCGTCGGCGCCATTGCATCAATGACCCTCGAAGATTTGCGTCTCCAAAAGTCGCTCACGCAATTGCGGGGCATTCTATTCCTATTTCGAGTAGTGTCAAGAAAATGTTTACAGGCCATCCAGCCCGCCGGTAAAAAAATTGGGATGCCCACTTCGCCCTCTGAATCCGTCTCCACAGAAAGAGGAGACGACGCTATCATCCTGTCGTGCGTTCCCTGCCGAAGACCCACGCCACGAATATCGAGATGATATAGAGAACAATCATCGGCGCGGCGAAAAGCATCATGTTCGGAATGTCGTTGGTCGGCGACAGTATCGCCGCCGCCGCGAGAATCACAATCAAGGAGATGCGCCACGAGCGCAGCAGGAATCCGGCGGTGACGAGACCGATGCGCGCCAGCACGTAAGTTATCGCGGGCATCTGAAAGACCAGCCCCATCGCCAGCATCACGAGAATGATGAAGTCGAAATAATCGTCCGCCTTCAACAATAGACGAAAGTCCTGTCCGAGTCCGAGTAAGTAAGCGGCAGCCGGTGGAAAAATTATGTAGTAAGCGAAGGCAGCGCCGATGACGAACGAGATGGTCGAGAGACCGATGAACGGCATCGCGTAGCCGCGCTCGTGCGGGTAGAGCGCGGGCGACATGAAGCCCCAAATTTGCCACAGTAGAAAAGGAACAGACAGACAGATCGCGGCGTAGAGCGCGACCTTGAGGTAGAGCGAGAAAGGTTCCATCGCCGTCGTCACGATGAGTTTATCGTCGAAGCCTGACTGCGAGTCCGGCGGCGCGTTAATATCGAAGGGCAGACGGATGCCTTTCGGAATCATCAACGCCCCGGCATAGAGCGGTTCATCTGTGAACAGACCGACGACGCCTTTTTCATCTCGCCCCATCACGGCCTGCACCGTTGCGCCCATCGGAATCACGCACGCGCCGACCTTCGTCGCCTGCGTAAAAACATAACGTCCCGCATCTCCCTCTTTGACGAAGCTGAGCGGGAGGATGGTTTCTCGCCCGGTGCGCCCGTCTACAGGAAGCTGTCGTTGCTGTGCGTCAGCGAGCGCCTGCCGGACGGGGTGCGCGAGGAAGTTATAAATTGAATTTGAGACGAACCAGCAAGCGATGAGCGCGAGGAAGATGAAGACGGCAGAGCGAATGATGCGGCGGCGCAGTTCGTCGAGGTGATCGAGCAGCGGCATGTGGCCGCCGAGACGCGGCTCAGGAGTTTCTGTCGGCATGTCTGCATAACTTGAAACCATGCTTCACCCCGGCGATGTTGCCGATGCCGTGCGACCAATCGTCGCACCTTGAGCGAGACGTGACCGACACGCCTGTCAATGTTCGCCGCCGCGTTCGCGCCGGAGTTAGGCTGCGACGCTTGCGCCCTCAACCAGCGGCTCTGTCGCCGCGTTGAAGTTTTCACCTTTGGAAAACTCGACCGCAGGAATCTCTTCGGTTAAGACGCAGAGGTTAGAGTGCAGTTCACTTTTAACCTTCTCGATGTCAACTTCACTCTCCCAAGTCCGCTTTAAATCATCTGACGCGCGTTTGAATTCGCTGATGCTACGTCCCAGCGAACGCCCCAACTCCGGCAGCTTGCGCGGGCCGAACACGACGAGCGCGACAAGGAGGATGACGAGTAATTCGGTAGTTCCTAAGAACTCAAAAAATAAGAGAGGCACTGGCGTTCACCTGCTGCTTTCCTGAAAACTCTGCCCGGCTAAACTGCTTAAGACCGTCCGGCAGCCATCTGGGGTTCGCGTACAATCTCGTCGGCTCCGATGCCTGCGGACGTGCTCACCGCTTGCAAGCGCGTCTGCGCGCGCGGCTGTTCTTCAATCTCGGCGGTGTCGTCGAGTTGCGCGATACCTTTTTTGAATTCCTTGATGCTCTGTCCCAAACCCTTTGCGAGTTGCGGCAAGCGCGTGCCGCCGAAGAGCAGTAGCACGACCACCAGAACCACGATCATCTCTGACCCGCCCGGCATACCCAACAACAACATTGCGTTCATGATTAAACCTCCACCTACTCAAACTTTGTTTCAAAGTTCCGGCGGCCAATACTGCTGACCGCCGGAAGCTTTCAGGTTAAGACGGACTATTCCTTCCGTCGCTTGTGTTCGACGCGGGCGTAGTCTCCGGCTTAACGCTTCGAGACCGTGCCGCTGCCGGTGTTCGGAATCCAATAGCCGTTGGCATTGGCCGCGAGGTACAGAGGGCTTCGACCGACTTTGATGGTTGAGATCACCGTGCCGTCTGCCGCAAAGACCGTGACGCTGTTGCTGCCGTTATTGGCTACTAAGTAGTACTGGCCGTAGGTCGCCAAGCCCGCCGGGCCATCGCCTGTCGGAACTTTGGCAAGCACCTCTCCGGTAACGCCGCTCAGTTTCAACACGACGCCGTCGAAGAAGCACGACACGAAGACATCGGAGCCGACCGCGATCAGGCCGAACGGTCCACGCGCCACAGGGTATGTGCCGATCAGTTTACCTAGCGACGACAGCTTCGAGACCGTGTTCTCCTTATTGTTCGCCACCCAGATATTGCCATCACCGTCTGCGATCACAGCGACGGGGCGCGCGCCCACGGCAAAGGTGCCGGTCACCGCTCCGTCAGCCGACATCCTCGTGATGGTGTTGCTTCTTTCGTTCGTCACCAAAACATACGTGGGGCCGATGAAGAGACCTTGGGGGCCTTCGCCGCCCGTCTTAAAAGTGCCGAGCAGCGTGCCGTCCAGTCCCAATTTCGACACCGTGTTGTCACGGTTATTGGCGACCCAGACGGAATTACCGGCGGCGATGCCGGTCGGGTTTCCACCGCCAGAGTCATACGTGCCGATGACGGCTCCGCCGCCGCCCAGCTTGACGAGCTTGCTGCTGAATTGCAGCGTCACCCAGAGGTTGCCGTTTACGTCGCTGGCGATGTTGGTCGGGCCAGCGCCGATGCCGACATCGGTGGCCGCCGCCGAATCCATGGTCGCCGTCGTCCTCATCGGCGTCGTGGTTTTCATCGGGGCGGAATCTATGGTTGCGGGACTCGTCTGAGTCGAATCTACAGTGGTCGGCGAGGTCGCGGTTGCCGTCTGAGCGGACGTGACGACCGGCGACCACAGTGCGCCAACTGTTAAAACCAGTGCGCTCAATAAAACATTTTTTCTTTGACTTTTCATTTTCGTTCTCCTTTTGCGGTCTTCGTCCAATCCACCCAACTGATTGATTCGGCGATCCAACTGGCTTTGCTCAGCCCCGGGCATGAAGCCCAGCGTTGCAGCGGCTCGTTGCCGTAGCGGACGTTCCCGATGTGCGATGACTTGTCGGCATCAATTACCGGGTCGGGGTCTGTGAAGCCGAGTTTGCGCCTGAGCAGTTCCATGTCTTCGGGCGCGGCGGTCAGAAACGACCAACCCTTCTTGACCCCGTAAGCGTCAGCATAACTCTTGAGCACTTCGGGCGTATCATGCTCCGGCTTGAGCGTGAACGAGTACATGAAGATGTCTCGTCCGACACGGTTGCCGAGCAGTTTTTGCACCTTCACCAGATTCGCCGTGATGCCGGGGCAGACGCCCTCGCATTTGGCATACATGAAGTTGATGACGACGATTTTGTTCTTGAGCAGGTCGTCGTAGAACCGCACCTTTTTGCCTTCGTGCGTGGTCAGCAGGACGTTCGGGAAATGTTGTTCACGTATCCGGTCGCGCGACAAGACGCTTGCGAGCGACGGACCTGACGACACCGGCGTTTCAGCCCGCGCTACGAGAGCACCGGCAAAGGGGGCGGCCCCAATCAATGCCAACACGCTTCTTCTACTGATGTTCTTCATAGTTCAGCTATCCTTTCTCCAATCTTTCGACTCGCTGCGCTCGCGCGTGCGCGTCTCCTTAAGTAGAGAGATGCGCGCGCGCGCTTCGGCGGCAACAGACTATGGATTGGGGTTCGTGTCTCCGGTGTCGTCTATCTTCAAGAGCACCATCATCGCGTGGTCTTCGTGCACCACGTTGTGGCAGTGCATCGGCAGATTGCCGACGAAGTCGCGGAAGCGGAAGTACAACTCAGCCTGCATGTTGTGCTCTAACCTGAGCACGTCCTTGCGTCCCGCTTCGATGATTCCAGAGGTAGCCGGGGCTACGTTATTAATCTTGAGCGTCTGGAATTCCTCGAAGTGCATGTGAATCGGATGTTGCCAGCCGCCGGAGTTGTTCTGAAGAATCCATTTCTCGACGGTGTTGCGCTTGATGGCGAAACGCGACTCGGCGCAATTCGCAAACTTGCCGTTCACAGCCCACTGACCGTTGTTCCTCTCGAACTTGAAGGTGCGGGTCACGACCGGTGCGGCAAGCGTGTCGGGGAAATCGTAGAAGTAGACCGCTTGGCTGGCCGGAATCGTCGCCGGGTCAATGCTGTTGTCCGCGACGGCGGGCTGGTCAACCATGATCTTCAGGATTTTATTGCCTTGTCCGGGGTTCAGAACTTTGCCGGTCGGGCCGCGCCCGTCCGTCTGCTCAAGCCGGTTCTCGATGTAGAAGGTCTTGCCCGCGAGTCCCGTGAAGTCAACAATCACGTCCACGCGCTCGGCGACCGAGATGCGGCAGCCGTTGGGAACCTGCACGGGTTTCTTCAGCAAGTTGCCGTCGGTCGAAATCTGCCAGATAGGCTTGCTGGTGTTGGTGAGCGCGTCGAGCAGCGACAGTTGATAGAAGCGCGACGGTCCCATGTTCAGCCAGCGGAAGCGATAGCGGCGCGGGCTGACGTGCAGCACGGGCTGAACCTTGCCGTTGACCTGCATCTTGTCGCCGAGGATGCCGTCGAGGTTGAAGAGGTCGAAAGCCAACTGGTCTGACTGCGGATCATAGACGGCATCGTTAAAGACCATGTTGATGTCGTAGTCGGGGAAGCTCGGCAGACGGAAGCCCGTGTTCTCGTTGCCGGTGTCGTAGGCCGAGTTCTCCGGGTGGAAAAGATTGAACATGCCCGCGAGACCCTTGTAGACGTTCTGCGACGTGTAGTCGAAGCGGTGGTCGTGATACCAGAGCGTGTGCATTGACTCTCGGATGTCGCCCGCGCCGGGGTGTGTGGAAGCGAAACCTGCGAGCACGTTCGGGTAGTGATGGTCATAGAATTTCCCGCTCGGATTGAAGTAGCAGGGATAGCCGTCGGATTCCGGCGGCGTGTGACCGTTGTGCAAGTGGGTCGAAGTGGATTCCAGACCAAAACCGTGATTATCATTTATCGGCAGGTCATTATAGTGACGGACGAGTATCGGCTCGCCGTATCTGGCGACAAAGAGCGGGCCGGGGAAAATTCCATCGTAGCCCCAGAGCGTTGTCTGATTCTGAAAGCTCGGCGACGCTTTAGCGAGGAATGCTTTCTGGTGCACCTCATAAAGCTTCTGCGGAGTGAACTGTGAAAACGCCTGATGCGTGACCGTACGGCTCTCACCCGCTGCGGTGTTGGGAGCGGCCTGCGGCGGCGGCCCGGTCAGCGTGGTGGTCGGCTGCTTGATGGTCAGACGCGGCATTGTCTCGACCCACGGGGTGGTAGGACGGCTCTGCGGCGTGTTGTCAATATAACCGGCGCTGGTGAGCGGACGCGCGCTCAAACCCAACTTCGGGATCAGCATCCCGGCGCTGGTCAACAGTCCCATTTTCAACAGGTCGCGCCGGTTCAAGCCTGCCGCGATGAGTTCGCGCCTGTTCTTGGCGGCGATGATGGATTCTTTCTCTCTCGTTTTATCTCTCTTCGAGTTATTCGCCATTTACGTTTCTCCTTCTTGAGGCTTACCGAATTAATTCGGATTTTTTAGCTAATGCTTTTAGAAATCTTCCGAAGTCCTCGCCTGTCGAAAGACACACTGAGAGCTTCGGAGTTACTCCATGAAAACCCTTGCCTTCGCGCGCTCGCAGTCATGCACTGGCAGCATGGCTAACTTTGCCGGAAGCTAAACTGCTAATTTGCGAAGACGTGACTATTTGTAGTTATGAGTGCTAACTGAGACTCAATGCCTAACGTACCCCAAGACGTTCTCACATCCCTTCGTGTCCCGTCTTGGGGTCGCTCAAGTTCAATTTACAAATTGAACTTAAACGGTTGAGTTGTTGTTTGACCTAACTTGACTAGAGTGAAAGCTACTTGAGGATCTATCAGGGCGATGCAGCGAGGTATAAGTCAATCAATAATAATTGCCCCTGGCTGATTAACTGATCTATCAAGGCTCTCAAGCGGATTCAAGTACAAAGAACATTTGATGACGCACCACGCTCAGCAATAACCATGCCTGTTCATTTCTCCGACTCATCCGGTTCACATCGCCGATGTTTTCGGGTCGGTCGGGCAATCTCACAGATCACCTGCACGCCTCTGGAAACCATATAAGTACTGGCATAAAACGCTGGCGAAGCTGTTTTATGAGATAACTTCGAGCCTCCCGGATAGCATCCCTGTCAACCTGTTTCAGGATGAATCAACATCGTATGCACTGTGTCTCACACTGAAACTGAGAAGTGAAAATCGGGTCGGGCACAACTGTACGGGCGGGCTGATTATCGGGCAGTTCGCAAGCTCACATCTCACTTCTACAAGTTTTGCATGTGCTCTTGGGGTGTATTTTGCGCGCCCGTCGAAGCACTGTAGCGAGTGGCATTCGTCCAAGCACTAAGAACAAGAGGAGATCAAACAGCAATGTTGCTCATCAACAGCAAACAATTCTTACAGAAACTTTCAATAGCTTTCTTTGTCGCATTCATCACGTCGCTTTGCGCCGCGAGCGTTTCGGCGCAATCAGCTACTTTCACCGGGAGAGACTACCCGTCGCTCGGCAATAACCATGTCGCAGCGGATTTCAACGGCGACGGAAAGCTCGACCTCGCCGGGGCGGGCGTCAACATTTCGGTCATGCTCGGCAATGGCGACGGCACGTTTCGCCCGAAGGTTGATTACGCGGCGGGAGGCTTTCTGCAAGACCTCGCGGCGGGCGACTTCAACGGCGACGGCAGACCCGATCTCATCGTCACGAACAACGATTCGCGCATTAGCATGACTCTCTTGTTAGGCAACGGCGACGGGACGTTCGCCACGCCCGTCAGTTTTCCTAACGACACGGGGTTCGACGCGCCCTCGATTGCCGTCGCGGACTTCGACCACGACAGCCGCCTCGATGTCGTGATCGCGCACCAGCTAAATTGTTTCTCCTCTTCCTGCATCATCGGCAACAGCATCTCGCTGCTACGCGGCATCGGCGACGGCAGCTTTCAACCCGCGCAGGAGATTCAAGTCGGCAGCGGCCCGGCGAAACTTTCAGTCGCCGACTTCAATAACGATGGGCACAGCGATCTGAGCATCGCGGCGGCCGGCGGCAAGGTTTTTGTTCTGCTCGGCATCGGCGACGGGACGTTCAGGCAATTGCCAAACTTAACGTTGACGCCGGGCGTTGACAATACAGATATTGACAGCGGCGATTTCAACGGCGACGCGATACAGGATTTGGCAATCGCCGCCGACGCCGATCACAGGACGTTCGTCCTGCTCGGCAATGGCGACGGCACGTTTCGGCAGTCGGCCTCCATCCTCGACGGCATTCAAGAGCGCCCCGGTCAACTGACCGTCGCCGATTTCAACGGCGACAGCTTTCAGGATATTGCGCTCGGAATGTCTCTCTGCTGCTCGGCGCAGGGCGACGGGATGATCGGCATTCTCTACGGCAATGGCACGGGCACGTTTAAGCCTGTCGTGCGTTATCTCATCCCCGGCTTTGTCACCGGCAACGCCGGAGGGTCTCTTATCGCTTCCGACTTCGACGGCGACGGCAAGCAGGACATCGTTTTCCAAGTCAGAGGAAATAACCCCGGCTCGACCGTCTTGACGAATTCCACGGGACGCGCGAATGCGCCGCTCGCCTTCGGCGGCATCAGCATCGCGCCGTCGAGCGTCATCGGCGGCACACAGGCAGAAGTTAATGTTAGTTTGGCTCCCGGCGCGGTCGCGCCTGCGGGCAGCACGTCGCTAACGATTTCGAGCAGTAAAACGTCCGTCGTCTCCGTGCCGACGGGTCTCCGCATCATCGCCGGAATGTCGAACCTCAGATTCAACGTGAACACGACCCGCGTGACCACGCCCCAGACCGTCACCATTACGGTATCGAACAAACAACTCGGAAATCGCAGCGTGGCTTTGACGGTCACGCCGCCGACCGATGCGCTCTCGCTCGGCTCGATTCAGATGCAGCCTTCGAGCGTCTTCGGCGGCAGGGATGCGACCGGAGTCGCCACTTTAACGACCGGCAATGTTGCGCCGACCGGCGGCGCAATCGTCTCACTGACAAACGACAACCCCGGCCTCGTTTCGACGCCGAACAACGTTGTGATACCCGCCGGTCAAGCATCGGCGAACTTCGTCATCCACACCGGGCAGACAGGCTTGACGACGCCGGTCGTTATCACCGGGACGTACAGCGGCGCGAGCAGAAGCGCGACTCTTAATGTTTCGGCTCCGTCGAGTCCGGTTGCTATTTCCTCCGTTACGCTCACACCGCAGACCGTCGTTGGCGGCTCGGCGCAGGTGGTCAGGGTGCAGGTAACTTTAGGCCAACCGGCTCCGCCAGAGGGAGCGACCATCTCCCTTTCGAGTAGTCAACCGAACGTCGTGCAAGTGCCGACGACGCTGCTGATAAATTCAGGAATTCAGAGCGGCTTCGCAGACTTCACAACCGCGTCAGTTTCGACGCCGACGCAGGTGACGCTCGCGGCCACCTACGGCGGCTCGACGCAAAGCGCCGTGCTCAACGTCACGCCTCCCGCGCCCGTCGCTGTCACGGTCTCGTCTATCAGCTTGAATCCGAATCCTGTCACGGGCGGCAGCGCCGCTCAGGGCACGATCAGTTTGAGCGCGACTGCTTCGGCGGCGACGGTCGTCAATCTTTCAAGCAGCAGCGCGGTCGCTTCCGTCCCGGCCAGCGTGACCGTTGCGGCTGGAGTATCTTCCGCCAGCTTCACTGTCAACACCACGACGGTCGGATCGGCGACCAGCGCGACGATCAGCGCGACTTTGAACGGCGCGACGCGCACCGCCGCGCTCACCATCAATCCGGCGACAGTCTCCACAGACACGGTCGCCGTTCAACGTGCGGAATACGATTCCAGCAAACGCACGTTGCGCGTCGAGGCCACGAGCACGAGCGCCAACGTCACGCTGCAAGCGTTCGTTACTTCAAGCGGACAACTGCTCGGCACGCTGTCGAGTAACGGCAGCGGCAAATTCAGCGGGCAACTCAACTCGGCGACGAACCCGCAAAGCATCACCATCCGCAGCAGCGCCGGCGGCAGTACGACGAAGGCTGTCACAGCAAAGTAAGGCCGTGACGAGTCGCAGCCACCTCAAGACGGCACAACCTTGCTAACGAGCGCGAGCTTTGCGCCTTGAGCATTAAAACTAGGCTGGGCGAGAGTAACCAACTCTCGCCCAGCCTTTTCAATAACGCGAGTCGGGATAAGCTCGACGAATTGCGAAATAAACTGATTGACCGAACGCCGTCAGCTTCTCTCTGAAAGCGCATCCTCTCTCGCACGCCGAGCAGCCCAATCAAAGTTCTGGCTTTCAAAGCGAAACACTAACATGCCTGAAGTGTTACATGGTGAAACAGCGCGCGGCCCTTTATCTCGTCGGTTGTTTTCGATTTGTCCCGTATCTCAAATGCAAAAGACCTGATTCGACCGTAGGCATGATGATTGCTGGGGTGTGGTCGCTCATCGAATTCGCGCTGACGATGTTCCGTATCCATTTCCTGAAGGATAACTCGCTGGAAGGTCGTCGGCTCAATGAGTCTCTCAATACAATCAGGATCGCAATGTACTTCATCGGACGGTTGCCTCTTGCCTCTTCGACAGTCTCGACCGTTCGTGTGTCCACAACACTCAGCTCTGTTAAATCAAGAGCACAGGTAGAGAGCACGACGTACGTGCAGGCGGATTCCTTATGAATCTTGTCCATGACCGAAGGTCTTGCCGAGGGCGAATCTTTCGCCGACGCTCAAGCTGACGGCTGCTTTCTTCCTCGATTCCCTCAATCTTGAAAGGAACTCATTACATGTTCACCACATCCAACAACAAAGTTCGCAGCCGCACTTCCAGCGCCCACAGGCTGATCGCTGTTGTCTTTTTGACAATACTCTTTAACCTTGCGGTGTTCGCTCAAGCAGCGCCGACTCTGACGCTGGTCAGCAACGTCAGCATCTTCAACTTCGGTAGGTTCAACACTGGGACGCTCTCGCCCAATACGGTTATCACCATCTCCAATGGCGGCACCGTCGGTACCGTGCTCATCACGGGCGTCTCCATCACGGGCGCGAATGCCGGTGACTTCACGCTGGTCGGCACTACCTGCGTCAACGCGACGCTCACGACCGTCGGGACTTGCACCGCGACCATCAGGTTTAATCCCCTTGCGATTGGCGTCCGCACGGCCAACTTGACCGTGACCGACAACGCCGCTGGCAGCCAACACCTCGTTCCGTTGCGCGGCACCGGCCTTAACCCGGCCATCCCGAACAAAGCCGTCGGGCCGATTGACCCCCGCATCGGATACCCGCTCTGGTATCGTGACGAACTGGGCAAACGTCTGACCCTGTGCCTCGATGCCAGTGGCAACTGCGTTGCTCCTGATTCGCCATTTAATCCGCTTGCGCCCGCCTCGGTGACGACAGCAAGCCCCATCAACTTCCCCGAGGAAGCTTTCTACTCGTATGCTGACGCGCGAATCACCCGCCCCAGTGGCGGCCAAGTCCGCTTGGTCATCACCACCGAAGCCGCATTCACGACGGCGGGACCTGTCGTCGGGCAACAGATCACTTTTGAACGTATTCGCGTCCGCGTTGACCAACTTACGCCCGGCGCGGTCTATACGATCACACATCCGTTCGGCGTGATGACGGCGACCGCCAACGCAGACGGCGGCATCATCGTTAACTCGGCGCTCAAAGTGACGGCGACGGCTTCCACGTCCGCCAAGACGGTCACGACCACCCCCGTCTTCACGGGCGGTGCGATAACCGCTCTCGTCGCTGATCCTACTGTCACTGATATTCCCGTTGATACCACTACTGCTGTTCCCACCGCTGACGGAACCGTCGTGGTGGCGGCTAAGGGCCCCGGCGGCGGCGGCGGCGGCGGCGGCGGCGGCACGAACACGGCTGAAATCAACACCACCGAGGACATCGGCTGCGGCTCTTCGCCGTGCGACTTCCGCGCATCTCTGGACGGCAGAATCAGCAGATTCCTTAGCTGGGATACGGGTGCGCCCGCAGGCTATATCGGCAACCCCAACGTCCTGCACACGATCACCGGCAGCCCCTTTGCCACGCCCACGAACTATTTCAGGGTTGACGGGCCGAACGTCGGCGGTGTGGGCATCAACACCGTCCAGACCAACCTGTTCACTATCGCAGGTAAACTCTTCCAATAGCGAAGAACAGGCTTCAGAGATTTCTGAGCGAGTTTTACCAGCGAGGTTTTCACTGAAGTAGTTTGGAGAATTACCGGGGCCGCCGAATCAGCAATGGTGCGGCGGCCTCATTACCTTTTAGCGTTGCAGAGAAACCTCGACGCGGCTCTGTGATTCACGATGCACTCCCTTGAGTTGATTTTGTTTCACTTTCTAAGAACCGTTGCGACGCTCTCTGCGGAACAATAATCGAGTCTTTGCATTTACGTGGGCTGCAAATTTCCACTCGATGTATTTTCAGCCCCTCGATTCGCTCTGTTCGGTTGTACCGCGAAGTATTCGAGTACAAACCTGAGAATGACTGCCGGTAATTCGCGTGACACGGTGGCTGGACGTGAAGAAGGTTCGACCACTTCAAAAAATTCGTCGTCTTTATTGAGGAGCAAGTAATGAGATATTCCCCTTCAAAGTTTATGGCCTCCGCTGTCGCGCTGGCACTATGGGTCACTCCCCTGTGGGGTATCGTCGAGGCGCAGACGCCCTCGCCCGTCCCACCCTCACATAATTACACGGTGATTGATTTAACCCCGTCCGGTTCGACAACCTCGACGGCCTCCGGCGTCTCCGGCGCACAGCAAGTCGGCACAGCGGGCTTCTCTACGGCGACCGCCGCCGGTCAGCCGGTCGTCAATCATGCGGTGCTATGGAATGGCGGTGCGGCTGGCGTGATTGATCTCGGCCCCGGTACGGCGACTGCAATTAGTAATGGTCAGCAAGTCGGCAGCGCAAACGACCACGCGGCGCTGTGGCTCGGCACGGCAGCGAGTCGGGTTGATTTAAATCCGACTTCTTGGACGCAGTCAATCGCCGCCGGAATAGGCGGCGGGCGACAGGTCGGCGTGGCGCAACGAAGTGTTGTGTGTGGCTCGAAAAAGGGTCAATGCCCCGGTGGAGTAAGATTACAGATTCATCCTTTCATGTGGTCGGGGTCTGCGGCGAGTGCCGTTGACCTGACGCCGCTCGTGCTTGGGTTCGGTGCTGGGCGGGCGCTCGCCACCGATGGCGTGCAGCAAGTCGGCTTCGGTCAACAAGAGTTGGGGATTAATGCATTCAGCGGTCCGTTCGCCGTTCTCTGGTCGGGCACGGCTGACAGCGCGGTTAATCTCAATCCGGTTGATTCCATCTCATCGCAAGCTAACGCCGTCTCCGGCGGGCAGCAGGTGGGCTTCGGCTATTTACCGCATCACGCATTGTTGTGGAGGGGCAGCGTTGAAAGTGTAGTTGATCTGCACCCGGACGGTTACGCCTCCTCTGAAGCCAACGCCACCAACGGCATTCAGCAAGCGGGATCGGGCTTTGTCGGCGGTGCCGCGACACAGATTGGACACAGCCACGCGCTGGTCTGGTCTGGCAGCGCGGCGAGCGCGGTTGATTTGAACAAATTCTTGCCGTCAGGATACACAGATGCCGCAGCGACCGGCATTGACGCGACCGGAAACATCGTCGGATGGGCCAGCAAAGGTCCGAACAGCGATCCGGCTAACGTCCATGCGATGCTGTGGATGCCGAGCGCGGCGGGCGCGTCGAGCGCTCAATCGCTCGCGTTGAGCCAGTCAAGTATTGTGGCAGGTGATTCCGTGGAAGCGACAGTGACGCTCAGCCAACCCGCGCCGGCAGGTGGCGCCGCCGTCAGTTTGGCGCGCACGATTATCGCGCCGCCGCAAGTTAGCGCTGTGTCTCCGCTGACGGTCGAGATGCCGTCGGTTGTCAACGTGGCGGAAGGACAACTCAAAGCGAGTTTCAACATTGTCACCAACGCGACGACACTGGTCGGTTTCAAAAGCGCATACCTCGTTGATGTTCAGGCGACCTACGGCGGCTCGACGCCAACGGCGACGTTGACGGTTAATCCGCCGCTCGCCCTCTCGTCGCTCGTCGTCGCTCCCGGCAACCTTACCGGAGGCAACACGGCAGCCGGGACGGTCACTCTGAGCGGCGTTGCACCGGCAAGCGGCGCGCTCGTGACGCTCGGCAGCGACAGCCCTGCGGCGACAATGCCAGCCAGTGTATTAGTCCCTGCGGGTCAAACCAGCGCCACTTTCACCGTGCGAACAAACGCCGTCGCGGCGCAGACCACGGCGACGCTCACGGCGACTTACGGTAGTTCGCTACCCTCAACCGCGACGACTAAACTGGTCATCGCGCCGCAAGCCGCGCAAGTTGATACGGTCGCAATTCAGAAGGCCGAATACGTGGCCTCCAAGGGACAGTTGAGCATACAGGCGACCAGCACCAGCCAGACGGCGACGCTGACGCTTTCCACGACGGCGACCGGAAAGGTCATCGGCATCTTGAGCAACAAGGGGGGTGGACGCTACGAGGGAACTTTCAACGTGGCAACGAATCCGCAAAACATTACTGTGACCAGCAACCTCAACGGCAAAGCCAGCCGTGCGGTCACGTTAAAGTAAAATTCAGTTAAGAAGGCCGCTTCAGCCGCAAAGTCGCCACTTCAAAGTGGCGACTTTGTGGCTCTCTTTTATGAGCAACTCATCGCGCCGAAAGCTGCTCGTCAAACTGCCTCTGTGCTTCAAGGCAAAGCTTGATTGCTAAACCTCAGTCGGAACATTCAGTAAAGTCGCCGCTCGCCGCGAAGACCGGCGGACGGCTTTTGTTATCTGCGTCTCACTCGTAACGCAGCGCGATCATCGGGTCTACTCTGGTCGCGCGGCGTGCGGGGAGATAACAGGCCAACAGCGTGATTAATGCGAGCAGCAACGAAACGGCGATGAACGTGAGCGGATCGGTGGCGCTCACTCCGTAAAGCAAGCTTGCCATGACGCGTGTCACGGCGAAAGCTCCGGTCAAACCGATAGCGATGCCGATTAAGGCCAGTTTGAGTCCCTGCTTGACGACCATCCGCAATACGTCGGCAGCCTGCGCGCCGAGCGCCATGCGGACGCCGATTTCATGCGTGCGTTGTGTGACCGAATGCGACATCACGCCGTAGATGCCGACGGCTGCGAGAATCAAAGCGACGGCTGCAAAGACACTGAGCAGAACGGTGCTGAGGCGTCGCGGTGAGATGTCGTAATCGAGAATGTGTTCGACAGTTTGGAAATCGGAAACGGGCAGGTCTTTGTCAATAGCGCGAATTTCACGTGTGACGGCGGCAGCTAATCCCTGTAAATCCGCATTCGTGCGAATCGCCAGCGTCGCGTTATTCAAGCCCATCCGGTTGAGCGGCGTATAAATCTTGATCCGCGAGACGGTTCCCGTGCTGTAAGTTTTGACGTTTCTCACCACGCCGATAATCTCGTGCGGAGTGGCGCTATCGTACAACAGATGTTGGCCTACGGCGTCGCCTCCGGGCCAGAACTCCTTTGCCAGACGCTCGTCAATCACGACGACGGGCGAGGCGTTATCAATTTCCTGCTGGTTGAAAACTCGCCCGCTCAGCAGAGGAATCTTCATCACGTTGAAATAATCCGCGCTGACGATACCCCAATCTACATTGATCTCGCCGCCCGGTTCGATTTGCGGGTGACCGGGAATGGCAATGTCGTTCTGCCAGCCGGTCTCTCTTCCCGGCACTTCGTTCGAGACGCTCGCCTCCTCCACTCCGGGCAGTGCCGAGACGCGTTCGAGCAATTGTTGATAGAAACGACCGAGTTGTGATTTTTCCGAATATCTCGTCGCCGGTAACACGATGTTAACCGTCGCCACGTTCTTCGGATCAAAGCCGGGGTTCGTGTCGAGCAGTCTGGAGAAACTTCTGATTAAAAGTCCCGCGCCGATTAACAACACCAACGCCATCGCCACCTCTGCGATAACCAACGCCCCGCGCATTTTTCCGCTGCGGCTGTCGGTCGCCGTTTTGCTGCCCTCCTTCAACGTCTCGTTCAAGCCTTGCTTGCTCACCTGTCGTGCCGGAGCCAGTCCGAAGATGATGCCCGTCAGCAGAGAAATTAAAAGCGTGAAACCCAACACGCGATAATCGAGACTGAGTTCGTCGAGACGCGGAATGCCGCTTGGGTTCGACCCTTTGAATAATTCGACACCCCACCACGCGAGCGCCAACCCCAGACCGCCGCCCAACAAGGCTAACAGCACGCTCTCCGTGAGCAGTTGGCGAATCAGGCGCAGACGCGTCGCTCCGAGCGCCGCGCGGACTGCAAACTCCCTGTGCCGCGTCGTGGCGCGCGCTAGCAGAAGGTTGGCGACATTCGCACACGCAATCAGTAGGACGAATCCCACCGCACAGAGTAGCAACAGCAACATCGGACGCGCATCGCCGACGACGTTCTCATAGAGCGAGACAACGCGGATGTCATGACTCGCGTTGTTCCAAGGGTATTGCTGAATCAGTTGTTCTTTAATCGCGCCCATGTTTGCACGCGCGGCGGCGAGCGTCACACCCGGCTTGAGCCGCGCGAGCACGAAACCGGCCACACGCACGTCCCTCTGCATCCAATTGCCCTGCCCCGTCCACTGGCCTATCAACACCCACAGGGGCGGTGTGTCCTGCTGCCTGAAGGCGGGCGGCATCACTCCGACGACGTTGTAAGCACGATTATCGAGCGTGATGGACTTACCAATGATGTGCTCGTCGCCGCCGAACTGCTTCTGCCAAAACCCGTAACTGAGAATCGTCGCCGGGCTGGCTCCCGGCTGATCTTCCTCCGGGAGAAAGTCGCGACCGACGAGCGGCTTGACGCGCATGATGGAAAAGTATGGGGCCGACACCATGCGCGCGTTCAATCTCTGCGGTTCACCTGTCCCGGTCAACGTCAACGCCCAACCTCTGGTCGTCGACATCGCCTCGAAGACTTGGTTGCGCTCCCGCCAGTCGAGAAAGTTCGGGTATGAAACCCAGCGCGTCGGAACTTGCGGGTGATGCTCGGATAGCATCACCAAACGGTCTGCCTCCTCGTAGGGCAAGGGCTTGAGCATGACGGCGTTGACGACGCTGAAGATCGCTGAATTAGCGCCGATTCCCAAGGCCAGAGTGATGACGGCGAGCGCGGTGAAACCCGGCTTCTTGAGCAACATCCGCACACCAAAACGCAAATCCTGAAACATCTCGTCCTCCCAACGCTGCGGTTGAAGCCACAGCGCGTCCCGCAACGCCCCCATACTGCGCTTCAACAGTTCGTGTCTGGCTTTCAAGTCAAGTTTCTGCCAACGGCGCAAGACCGCTTCCCTGTGTCGCAGTTCAGCCACCCATTCTTGCTTCCACCCTCTCCGAAACCGTCCGGGCACGAGCAGACTGATGGCGGAGATCAGCCACAGATACGGTTTCCAGTGATGCTCAGGCATTTCGTTTCAGCCTCGCTTTGGAGATGGGTCGGTCTTGCGTGACGGCTCCGGCACTAGACGCTCAAGCTGGCGGTAGCGTCTGACGGCTTCGCCGAGCGCTTCTCTGCCTGCCGTCGTTAACTCGTAGTATTTTCTGGCCGGGCGGCCCTCAACTTGTGCAGTGGCTTCCTGTTCCCAGTCGGAACTGACCAGTCCACCCTGCTCCATTCTGCGCAACGCCGGATAGACCGTCCCGCTCGGCAATCCGGTCGTGTCCATGATGTCGAAACCATAGCGATACCCGTTGGCAATCGTCTGGAGGATAACCGCCGCTGAATAAGAGAGAGAAGTCTTCGGATTCATCGTCCTCACCTTTCTTCAAGTGAACCCGTTTATATAGAATGCTACATAGCCTTGTCAAGCGATATTTCAGCGAAAAGAAGTCAGGCCGAAGAATGACTGTGAAACAGTGTGCGTGAGGATGCCGGAAAAGTTACTGAGAGAAAAAGAACAGGCGCGTCAGCCTTGGGAGCTTCGCGCCTGTCCGAATGTGGTCACTGTCCTCACCCCAGCAACCACTTGAGCGGAAGGATTCACCGACCGCCCTGTTAACTTAACTATAACTGAAGTACTCCGAGTCGTCTACCCGCCATACAGGGGGTTTTGTCATTTAACGAAATGAAGATACAGAAAGGTTTATTCGATAAATCGTCAAGATAATTCTTCATTTGAAGACTTAAATTTACTCGACGGCTTTGGACGTGATCCCTCCCTCCGATAATTTCCGCGTTAATAGTCGGGAGGATCAAAAAATGCCACAATCTAGGCCGGTAAGAGTCATTAAACGTCAACAGAAACAACAGATAGAAAAACCTGCGGTGGTTGATAAGGTCAAACTTGTGGCGGAGCGAGATCGTGGCATGAGAGATATCATCTCCGGCTGGGTGCGCGAGCACAGGCAGCGGACAGATGAGTTTTGGCAGACATACACGACTCAACTGGAGGAAATCGGATTCCAGCCGCGCCGCCCGCGCACGCCTTCGCTAAGTTGAAGGCTGTACTGAGCTTCGCAGCTTTTGGAGGTTTGTGCGAGGATACGTCTCTGCGCGCTCTTCCAGAGAGCCAACCTGAGTTTCCGCACTTCATTCAATTCAACTCCTTCGTTGTGCAGTTTATCAGAAACCCTGTAATCAATCCTCTTCCCTTGTGAAACCTTTGATAGTTATAAGGTTGCATTTGCTTCCCCGCGCTCATTTGGCTAACTTTTCGTGCCGACATTTGGCGACGCCGCCTTCGTAACCTTCTGGATAGTAAAAACCCGTGCCACCGCAATCCGTGCAAGCCTTTACCTCTTCGAGAGTCAATTGCGAATCCGTAGGCTCAGGTGCGGAAACCATACCGGTCTCAATGTCGCCTTTTCCTTTCTCTCTTTTCCACAGTCGTCGCTTGAGATGTTCGGTCAGAAACGCAGGGACAGAGGAAACGGTCGTGCGGGCGGCGGCAATTTTTAGCTCGACAGCAAGTACGTCAGCAAGTTCAGCCCAACGTTTACGCTCCGCCGTAGAGGTTTCTTTGCCGGTGATTTCCCTCGCCGTTTCTTTGAGTTTGGAGACCAAATCTGCAAGTGCGTCATCATCAATCTCAGTATTAGTCTTGTATGAAGTCTTAGACCCGACGTAACTTGTTGATTCTAAAGACTCAGAACCCACGTACCGTACGGTAGTTTCTACGGGGGGTACGGGGGGTAGATTCGACCGTACGTCACGTGGGACACGTACGGTAGGTACGATAGGTGGGAGAGATAGGGCCGGAAGACCAATTTCCTCTGGAAGAAACACCTCATATATGTTCCCTGCGTGGCTACCGTCTGTGTATGTAACTTCAATGAGTCCGATGGATTTCAGGTGCGCGATGTTTTTTAGTAACGTCTTTTCCGCACCGATGCCTGAACCACTCATGAGAGCCGGTTTGGCAATGCTGATTTTTCTGACCGGCACGATTGCCCCGCGCGTGCGTGCGTACAGATAATCGTAAATCTGCTTTGACTTTCCTCGGAAATATCCGCCTGCCACGGCGTCGCGGACAATCGAGTTGGCGACTTTTGCGAAATCACGCTCAGGTGCGGTGGGTACGTCACGTACGGTATGTACGTCAGGTACGGTGGGAGGGTCGGGTACGGTAGGTAGGACTGGGGCGGAATTACTGGCAGATAAAATCTCTTCTATCGGGTGCGACTCGTTGCGTAACTTGACGCGGTCAAACATTCCTCCGGTGGACAATTTGCCGGGCGCGCGCGTCCTTATCGGCGGTTTTTTCTCCTTCGGGTCGGTCACGCGTTAACCTCCTTATTCTCCACAAGTTTTAAGTGTGAACTCATCGACAGCCGGCCCAGCATCTCTTCCGTGAGGTTCTCGTAATCCTCGCTGCCAAAGGATTTAGGAGCGTGTTCGTAAATACTTTGCCGGTACGCCGGGGCACTTTGCAGGCTCACGTTATCTCGGATTAGAGTTTCAAAAACTTCCGGGCCGAACATCTGGTTCACCTTATCCAGAGCGTCTGCACAGATGCGTTTTCTTTGGTGAAAGCGCGTCACCAGATAGCCCAAAACTGAAAGACGGGGATTGGGTTGCCTCGCGGCTTTAATCGTCTCCTGAAGATCAACTACGCCTTCAAGCGGATAGTATTCGGCGGCAATCGGCACGATGATGTAATTGCTGGCGAGAAGCGCCTGAGTCAATGTTAATCCGAGCGTGTGCGGGCAGTCGAGAATGGTGAAGTCGTAAGGTTCGGGCAGAGAACCGAGAGCTTCTTTGAGCCTGTACTGCTCTTGGAGTGTCACCATCTGGTCGAGCATGGCGATACGAATATGAGACGGCACTAAGTCGAGGTTTTCGATGTGCGTGGCATATCTGGCCTCTTCGAGCGGGATGCGCTGGTCATGTCCGACCAGAACATCTGCCAGCGTCGCCGTAATCTGCTCAGGCTCGAAGTATGTCTGGGTAGTATTGCGTTGGCTATCGAGGTCAATGAGAAGCGTCTTATAGCCTCTAATTGCCAGACCGGCAGCCAAATTGACGGCTGTGGTTGTTTTGCCGACCCCACCTTTTTGATTGGCGATGGCAATAGTTTTCATGCAGCAGCCTCTTGATTGCCCCGTAAGGCCAGAACTGCTGAACGGCTGACGAGTTTTTTTCGTGAATCGAGCGGGTCTGTGAAGTAACGAATCGTGCCGTCTTTAAGCAATTGCGCCATCTTAATGTGGCTGACACCAATAAGTTTGCGAGCTTCGGTCGAGCGGATTAGGTCTTTAGGTCTCTCCATACGCGCCACATTATCAACGTCTTTACATATTGTAAAGATGTTTTTGCGGATGTGATATGGGAATAGAGCTAACTGACGGCAGCCAGTAATGACGCGCAGAATTCAGAGATTTTGATTATTTGATTTACGCGGCTCGATTCGCTTGACGGCTTAGCGTTTGGCGACGTAGGAGACGCGCCAGATCGAGTTCGAGCCGTCGTCGCTGACCAGCAGTGAGCCGTCACGTCCGACGGCGACCGCCACGGGGCGTCCCCACACCTCGCCTTCGCGTGTGATGAATCCGGTCATGAAGTCCTCATACTCGCCCGTGGCGCGACCGTTCTTCAACGGAATGCGGATCACCTTGTAGCCGGTCAATCGCGAGCGGTTCCAAGAACCGTGCTCGGCGGCGAAGCCTTCGAGTTGGTACTCGGCGGGGAACTGTCGCCCCGTGTAAAAAGTCATACCGAGCGATGCCATGTGCGACTGTAGAAGCACGTCGGGCACGACGACCTTATCTTTTAATTCCGGACGCTTGCCTTTGTGTCGAGGGTCTTGGTTTGGGCCGATGTAGTACCACGGCCAACCATAAAAGCCGCCCGGCGCGACACGCGTAACATAGTCGGGCACGAGTTGGTCGCCCAACTCGTCGCGCTCGTTTACGGAAGTCCACACGTCGCCCGTCTGAGGATGGACAGCAAGTCCGACCGGATTGCGAATGCCGGTCGCAAAGAACTTTTCATTCTTGCCGTCGGGCGTGAACTCAAGAATGCAAGCACGACGATTTTCGGCCTCGTCGTCGCTGACGTTGGAGTGGGAACCGACCGAGACGAACATCCGTCTGCCGTCGTTTGAGAAAACGATGTCGCGCGTCCAGTGTCCACCGCCGCGCAGGCGACCTCCGCCGGGTATGTTGTTGACGATTAATTCTTCAGCCCCGCGAGACTTGAGGTCGCCGCTTTTATAGGGGAAGCGCACGACGGAGTCCGTGTTGGCGACGTAGACGTACTGCGGGTTGTCGCCAGCCGGGTAGAAGGCAATGCCGAAGGGCTGCCGTAAGTTTTCAACGAAGACCTGATTGATTTCGGGTTTTCCGTCGCCGTCCGCGTCGCGCAGTATGCGGAGGCGACCGGGGCGGCTCTCAGCGATAAAGAGGTCGCCGTTCGGGGCCGTGCGAATCATGCGCGGATTGTCCAGCCCTGACGCGAACAGTTCCGCCTTGAACCCGGCGGGCACTTGCGGCAGCGCGCCGTCCGGGCGCGGGATGATGCGCGAGCCATTGTCTACGGACTCTGTAGCGTAAGGCGCGGGCAGTTCGGCGGTCGTGATACGGCGGCGCACGCCGGGTGCGTCTGTCGTCCAGTCGCCGAGCGCCGCTTCGCCTGTGAGCACTGCGCCGGTAGGCCGTGGCTGCGGCTTTTGTTGAGCCGCCTGTTTAGCTTTCTGGTTGGACGTGCTCGCCGTGCAGGCGGGGAGCAGCAGGAGCAGCGAAGACGCGGTGAGGGAAGCGCAGAGCAGAAATGTTCCTGCCCGCCGACGAGTTATTTTTAGATTTTTGATTGGCATTATTCTTTTCCAAGAACTAATTTTTTGCGGGACTCTGCCCAAGCAGATAGTTCACGCGAAACGAATCGCACCCCGCAGCTTTGAGACTTGCACAAGATGGATAGCATGAAGTAGTTACTACTTTGTGGCTTCCATGTCGTGCTTCTATGACTCCATAGCATCAACGTGTGAACGCCACGCGTCGGTAAAGTTCCATGCGGGACGAAGAAGTGTAATATAGCATCCCTGCTAGTTAGTCTTTACATTAGGCCGCCTGCACATTTGAAAGGATTTCAGTTTATGCCCGAACGACCGAAAATCGCCAACAACATGCTGGAGTTGATCGGCTACACGCCGCTGGTCAGACTTAATCATATCTCGGAGCGTGGCGCTGCGGAGATGATCGTCAAGCTCGAATCTCAGAATCCGATGGACTCGGTCAAAGATCGCATCGGCGCGGCGATGCTCGAAGCCGCCGAGCGCGAGGGCGCAATCAAACCCGGCGAGACCGTTCTCATCGAACCGACCTCCGGCAATACAGGTATCGCGCTCGCCTTCGCGGCGGCGGTCAAGGGCTACCGGCTGATCGTCACGATGCCGGAGACAGTGACCGAAGAGCGACGGCGCGTAATCACGGCGCTCGGAGCGGAGGTCGTCTTGACGCCGGGCGCGGAGGGGATGAA
The DNA here is from genome assembly GCA_964246705.1 of uncultured Pyrinomonadaceae bacterium. Classification (GTDB taxonomy): domain Bacteria; phylum Acidobacteriota; class Blastocatellia; order Pyrinomonadales; family Pyrinomonadaceae; genus DASZCR01. The sequence goes on along the minus strand of CAXTRQ010000025.1, from coordinate 23,523 downwards.
AGGCGCAATCAAAAAGGCCGCAGAGTTGTCAGAAGAGACTTCTGAAAGTTGGACGCCGGGGCAGTTCGACAATCCTGCCAACCCGGAGATGCATCGCCGCACGACCGCCGAAGAAATCTTGGAAGACACGGACGGGCGTCTCGACGCGTTCGTGTCCGGCGTCGGCACTGGCGGCACTATCGCGGGTGTCGGCAGCGTCTTAAAAGAGAGAATCGGACAAGAGGTGCTCGTCGTCGCCGTCGAGCCGACATCGTCGCCCGTTCTCTCAGGAGGCACGCCCGGCCCGAACAAGATTCAGGGCATCGGCGCAGGCTTCATACCACGCAATTATGACCCCACGGTAGTTGACCGTGTGATCGCAGTCACGTACGAAGATTCTCTGGAGATGGCGCGGCGTCTCGCGCGCGAAGAGGGCATCTTCTGCGGCATCTCTTCGGGGGCTATCACGTGGGCGGCGCGCGAAGTGGCGCGAGAGTTGGGTGAAGGCAAGTGCGTGCTTTCGATTATCTGCGATTTCGGCGAGCGATATCTCTCACACGAATTGTTTACGGCGCAGTGAGTGTTTACCCGTTGAGGTTTGTCGAGAAGTTGCCTTCCGCCGGGCTATCGGCGCGCCACCTTCATAGATTTTGAAGCGCGTTCGAGAAGCCCGCTGACGATCTCGTCCCAGCGCGCGGCGGCCTGACCGCCCGCCGCGAGGTCGGCAGCCGTCAGCCCTGTGCCGCTTAAATCTTCAGTGTAAATAATCATCAACTCATGGCGCTTGGCTTTATCAACCAGATGCACGAGACGTTGCAACAAAAGCTCATCACTCGCCATGCGGTAACCTTTGCTTTCAAGAAAGGCGCGCGCACGGCTGCCGTCGGAATCTGGAGGGGAGGGATTGGTTTTGATATTTCTTGCGTAGGCATCGGCGATGAAGTCGAGTCCGCCGATATTTACCGCTTTGCCGCCTTTGTAATCATAGGCGTGTGTGTTGTTCGGCAGGTAGCCTTCAAACTGCACCCAGTAAAAACGCTTGACCTGACCCTGTTCGTCAGCGTCAACAAAGAAGTGCTGCTCGGCGGTGGCGACGTTATAGAGAATGAAAGTTTGGCCGCCGATGTACTTGAACCGCTTGTCGAATGCGAGGCGGATGGCAGGCATGTCTGTCGAGGTTAAGACCTGTCCCTTGACGTTGCGTGTTGTTTGCGGGAGGGGCGTTGTCCCTGCGTCGGTCGTTGATGAAGAAGGCGCTGACTGGGCGCACCCGATGTTGGGCGTTAGTAATAAACTCACAAGTATCGTCAAAGCGAACCATACTTTTTTCATTCAACTGTTCTCCTTCGGCTGTCTCTTCCGGCGAGGCATACGAAAACCTTCGACGGAGTGTTCCAACTTCAGGCATCCGATGATGATCGGTCGCTCAAGCCGGTAGAGCTTCTGACAGGGATGACGACAAATGAAGCTGACAATATCTCGCTCCTGACGGAGCGCAGCGAGCTACACTGCAAATTCTGAGAACCTCTAGACAGGTGGGCGATACTTTTTCGAGGAGATGTCTGATGGAAAAAACAATCGAGACGCAAGTCGTCATTATCGGGGCGGGGCCGACGGGTCTCTCTCTGGCATGTCAACTCATTCGATACGGAGTTGATTTCGTCATCGTTGAGCGGAATACAGGCGTGACGCCTTTTTCCAAAGCCCTCGGCGTTCACGCCCGCACGCTTGAGATTTACGAACAACTCGGTCTGTCGCAGAAAGCGATTGAGCGCGGCGCGATTGCCGGAAAAGCCCGCATGCTCGAAGGCGGCGAGGTGCGCGGCGAGGTTGACTTGTCGAACATCGGGCACGGTCTGAGTGCTTACCCGTACATGCTCGTGCTGGAGCAAAACAAGAATGAGCAGCTTCTCTATGAATACCTGCAAAGTCACGGCGGAAACGTGCTCTGGCAAACCGAACTCGAAAGTTTTTCGCAGACGGATAGGAACGTGACTGCCCGCGTGAAAAACGCTGACGGTGCAACTCAACAGATCGAAGCTAAATATCTGGTCGGCTGCGACGGCCCCAAAAGTCCGGTCAGGCACGCGCTCGGACTCTCGTTCGAGGGCAGCACGTTTGAGAGATTGTTTTATGTCGCCGACGTGCAAATTGATTGGGCGTACGGGCACGACGCGCTGCAAGTCTGCCTGTCACGAAATTCGGTCGTCGCCTTCTTCCCGATGCGCGGCGAGAGACGTTATCGTATCGTCGGCGCTTTTCCGGAAGGGACGGACAAAGAAGAAGGCGAAACTTTGTACGAAGAGATCGAACAGCGAATTAGAGAGGAAGCGGAAATGGCGCTCGAAATCTCACACGTCAACTGGTTCTCGACCTATAAAGTTCACACGCGCCACGTCAGTAAATTTTCCGAGGGCAGATGTTTTCTCGCCGGAGATTCCGCGCACATACACACGCCTGCGGGCGGGCAAGGCATGAACACGGGCATTCAGGACGCTTACAATCTCGCTTGGAAGTTGGCTTTCGTGCTCGACAATTCGGCTGATGAAAGGATTCTGGAATCTTACAACGAAGAGCGTCTCGAAAATGCCAAGAGGCTGTTGAGCACAACCGACAGAATGTTCAATCTCACGGCAGGCTCAGACTGGCTCTTGAGTTTGATACGGACGACGATTTTCCCGCCGCTGGCGAAATACCTTCTGGGCCTTGATGTCGTCAAAAAAAGCTTCTTCCGTATGATCTCGCAAATCGCTATCAACTACCGCGAAGGCTCTCTGAGCAGGCATGGCGTGACGGAAGATTTCGACATCAAAGCCGGAGATCGAATGCCTTATTTCCTGATTGATGGTCAAAGCATTTACGACACATTGCACGAGCCGAAATTTCATCTCCTCACTTTCTCGGACGGAGAGAGCGATTACCGGCAGACGAGGGACGAAATCGAAAGCGCATACGCACACCTGATTGATTACCACATCATTCCTCTCTACCCACACGTGGCGGAAGTCTTCGGGACGAAACAATCTTTCAGCGTGCTGTTGAGACCGGACAACTACATCGGATTTATCTCCACGCAAAATTCGCCCGACGAATTAAGAGCCTATTTCAGAGAGGTCATCGGACATTCCTCAAAAGCTCACGACTAACCTCGGCGTCCTGGGTATTTGAGGAAAGGAGGTGGGGTGTGGGGGGTTTTATTTTTTATACAAA
>CAXTRQ010000025.1:17417-20324 GCA_964246705.1 uncultured Pyrinomonadaceae bacterium | reverse complement strand
ATCTCTTTTGCGGGTTTTGGTTTTAAATTTTATACCCCCCCAAACACCCCAAGTCTCGAAGAAGCAGAAAAGCTGAGCGATTGAAATTTCAGGATTTCAAATCTTCAATCTGTAACTTTCAAAGCGGGAGTGTTCACGATTTCGTTTATGGGATTCAAAAATCCCATAAACGCTCAGATGACGTGGCCGAGCCGGAGTTGCGAGCCTAGAATCAACACGTATTTCATAAAAGTTGCGTAGATAATCAGAGCGGCATGAAAATTTCTATTGAAGCGTTGGCTCTCACTGCGTCGTTGAAAGAATTGGATCAGAGGAATCAAGTTTGAACTGCTGGAGCGCGGCATCGGTGCATTCACGGATACATGTCGGTGGCCGCTTCGGCGAATGGAGAAAGAAATGTTGCAAGACCTGCGTTACGGCGTTCGGATGCTCCTGAAGCGCCCCGGCTTCACATTGGTCGCAGTGCTCACACTGGCTTTAGGAATTGGAGCCAACACGGCGATCTTCAGTGTCGTCAATGCCATCCTGCTCCGCCCGCTGAGTTACAAGGAGCCGGATCGGCTGGTCTTGATTAATCACAATTATCCGAAGCTCGATTTGAAAGCTTCCGTGTCCGCGCCCGGCTACGCGCACTACAGGGATCATGCGCAATCTTTTGAGAGCGTGGCTGCCGTCACCAATTGGAACGTCAACCTGACGGGCGATGGCGAGCCGGAACGCTTGCAGGGAATGGCCGTGACCTCAAACTTCTTTTCGACGCTCGGCGCAGAGACGGCCAGAGGGCGCGTGTTTGTTCCCGAAGAGGATCAGCCGGGCGGCAATCATGTCGTTATCTTGAGCGACGGCCTGTGGCGGCGGCGTTTCGGCGGCGACCCGGCGCTCGTCGGCAGGAGCATCACGCTCAATGGCGAAAGCTCGACCATCGTCGGCATCATGCCTCCGGGTTTTCAATTCGGAAGCGAGTTCGGACAGCCCGCCGAACTGTGGTCGCCGATTGCTTTCACGCCGCAGCAACTCTCGCCGAACAATCTGACGAACGAGTATCTGGGGGTTATCGCGCGCCTCAAACCGAACGTCACCTTCCAGCAGGCGCAGACCGAGATGGATACCATCGCCGCCAATTTGCGGCAACAGTACATGCCCGGACTCGACAGCAATAGCTGGGGGTTGAGCTTACAATTTCTTCATGAACTAGTCGTCGGCGACATCCGTCCGACGCTGCTCGTGCTGTTGGCCGCCGTCTGTTTTGTGCTCTTGATTGCGAGCGCGAATGTCGCCAACCTGCTGCTGGCGCGTGCCGCCTCGCGGCAGAAAGAGATGGCGATTCGCGTCGCGCTCGGAGCCAACCGCCGCCGCGTCGTCCGGCAGTTGTTGACAGAGAGCATACTGCTCGCACTGGTTGGCGGGGCGCTCGGATTACTGCTCGCGATGTGGGGAGTTGATCTGCTGGTGGCGCTGAACCAAACGAATATTCCGCGCGCCGCCGAAATCGGATTGGACGGACGCGTGCTCGCCTTCACCTTCGGCATCTCTCTGGTGACGGGTCTCATCTTCGGCCTCGCCCCGGCGCTTCATTTTTCGCAGAGCGATTTTCATGGAACTTTGAAAGAGGGCGGGCGCAGCGGCGCGGCTGACGCGCGGCGCAGGGTGCGGGGCGTGCTCGTCGTCGCCGAGATGGCGTTGGCGCTCGTGCTGCTGATTGGCGCTGGTCTGATGATTAAGAGTTTTATGCGCTTGCAGCAAGTTGATCCGGGCTTCCGCCCGCAGCATCTTCTCTCGATGCAAGTGACGCTGCCGGGCTATAAATATCAGGAACCGGCGCAGCTCGCCGCGTTTGACCAGCAAGCTTTGGAGCAGATCAAGGCTCTACCGGGAGTGCAGAGCGTCGGCGCGACATCCATCCTGCCGATGAGTGGAAACAATTCGAGCGGCAGTTTTCGCATCGAAGGGCGCGACGTGCCGCAAGGCGAACAGCCGCCGCATGGGGATCGCTGGTCGGCGAGCGCGGGCTATTTTCAGACGATGACGATTCCGCTCGTCAAGGGGCGTTATTTCGGCGAGCGTGATACGGCGGACGCGCCCGGCGTCGCCATCATCGACGAAACGATGGCGCGCAAATACTGGCCGAACGAAGACCCTCTGGGAAAGCGCATCACCTTTGAAGGCGGGCGCGAGAATCCACGTTACCGTGAGATTATCGGCATCGTCGGGCACGTCAAGCATAATGGATTGGAGGGCGAATCGCGCGTGCAATACTACATCCCTCTGGCCCAGCGCCCAACCAACAATGTCTATCTCGTGATACGCACGGCGAACGACCCGGCGAGTCTGGCCGGAGCGGTGCGCGGTATCCTTCGCACGCTGGACAAAGACCTGCCGGTTTACAAAGTCACGACGATGGAGCGGCTAGTCGCGGATTCGATGGCGCGGCAGCGTTTCTCGATGTTCCTGCTCGGCAGCTTTGCCGTCGTGGCGCTGGTGCTGGCGGCCATCGGACTCTACGGCGTGATGGCTTACATGGTCACGCAACGCACACATGAAATCGGCGTTCGCATGGCTCTCGGCGCGCAGAGACGTGACGTGCTCAAGATGGTCATCGGGCAGGGAATGCTGCTCAGTATCATCGGCGTCGCGCTCGGATTAGTGGCGGCCTTCGCTCTGACACGACTGATGTCGAGCCTGCTCTTCGGCGTCAGCGCGACCGACCCGCTGATTTTCGCCGCCATCTCATTAACGCTGACGAGCGTCGCGCTGCTGGCCTGTTACATCCCTGCGCGTCGAGCCACGAAAGTTGACCCGATGATTGCGCTCCGTTACGAGTGAGTTCACCGCTTTTGCTTCTTCGCGGCTTTGTGGGGGTGGTGGAGTACAGAGTATAGTGAGAGGAAGAGAGAAATAATAGGCGAG
>CAXTRQ010000025.1:0-17407 GCA_964246705.1 uncultured Pyrinomonadaceae bacterium | reverse complement strand
GTTTCGCGCAAAGACGCAAAGCCGCGAAGAAAACAAAAAGCAACGGACTGATTCACAATCGAAAATTGATTTAAGCCGCGCGTTTGATGACGAGCAGAGTGATGTCGTCATATTGGGGGGCGGAGCCTGCGAAGAGGTCGAGTTCGCGGAAGGTTCGGGCGACGATGTGCTCGGCCTGCTCCGAGCAAATAGAGCGCAAATATTCGAGCAGACGAGGCTCGCCGAACTCGTTTTCTTCGGCGTCCTGCGCTTCGGGAATACCATCGGAGAAGAGCGCGAGCAGGTCGCCCGGTTGAAGTTGAAGCGTCTCTTCTTCGTAGGGTAGGCCGGGCAGAAGTCCGAGCGGCGTGCCGGTCGGCTTGAGCCATTCGGCGTCGCCGCCACGGCGCAGAAGCAAGCCCCCGTTGTGTCCCGCGTTGACGTAGCGAAACTCTCCCGTGAGAGGCTCGAATTGCACGAGCACCGCCGTCACGTATTTGTTCATCGGGGTGGTCGCGTGCAGCAGTTCGTTGGTGCGTGCGGCGAGGTCTGCGAGCGAAGGGACGCGCCCCAGTAGCGCGCGCAACGTCGCCTGTACGTTGCTCATCAAAAGCGAAGCGGGCAGTCCCTTGCCTGAGACATCGGCCACACAAAAGAGATAATGATGCCGTTCGTTAAGATCAACGAGCGGGAGGGCGTCGTAATAATCGCCGCCGCACTGGCGTGCCGGGCGATTGTGCGCCGCGATGTCGTAGCCCGCGAGACGCGGCATCGCTTCGGGAAATAGTTGCTCCTGAATCGTCGCGGCGAGAGCCAACTCCTGTTCGATTTTTTTCCTTTCGAGCGTCTCCCGCACGTACCATGAATTTTCAAAGGCGACGGCGGCCTGCGCCACTAACCCCGCGCCGAATTCGAGGTCTGCCTCGTTGTAACCGAGCTGACCGGGACGCGCGCCCAGAATCACGACGCCGCTGACCACATCGGATGAACGCAGCGGAAAGAGCAGCATTCCTTGCTGAGCTTTCAAGGCTTCCTTGAAAGCGCTCTCCGGTAATTGTTCGACGGTGATTGCTTCTGGCAAGTCCGCGAGTGAATCTTGAATGGCAGGAAGGTCAGGTAAGGACATACCCTTCTGACGAAGCACTGTGGGATGACCTTCGCGCCATGCGGCGAGCGCATGCTTGCGCACAGCCCAACGCCCGGCCAGCGTCAACATGAGCAGGTTGGCGACCGCCTCCGGTTCCAGCGTCGAGGTTAAACCGCGCACCAGATCGAGCAGCGCGCGGAGTTCCTGAACTTTCTGATCGAGGTCTTGATTGAGACGCGAGGCTTCGGAGTGCGCGCGTGCGTTGGCGATGCCGCCTGCGGCGATGCCGAGCAGCGCCTTCAAAAACTCCTCTTCTTCGACGTCCACCTCACCGCTCGGAGGGCGACCGAGGCCGAGCCAGCCGACGGGATGTTCATCTTTACCGATGGGCAGCAGCAGTTGAATCCCTGCTTTGCGCGCCGCCATCTCGTCGAACAGTTGGCCTGCGCTCAAGTTCTTCACGCCGCGCACCAGCGCGAGCGTCATGCGTCCCTCTTCCTCGACGGCGATGAGGCCGCGCCCGACCAGCAGACGCCCCATCACGGAACGCAGCAGGTGACGGAGCAGGTCTTCGAGGTCGAGTGAGGAATGGAGCAGTTGCGCCGACTCAAGCAACGCTTCCAAGCGAATTGGGTCAAACCGTGCCGTCATCCGCCTCTTGCTTTCTGATTCGTTTAATCATGTGAAGCTCGTTCTTTTTACCGGGTTCGATCTCGTAGTGAACTTCATCCATGATGGTCTTCATCAGACGCATGCCGAGACCGCCCGTCTTGCGTTCGTGAATGAGCCGTTCGAGTTCTTCCGGTTGAACCGAACTCGGATCAAAGCCGCGCCCCGTATCCTCGACATCAATCCGCAAAGTTTCATCGTCGAAGGTGGCGCGCACGATCACCTCTTTGGTGGTGTCGTGGCCGTAGGCGTGCTCGATGACGTTGGCGCAGGCTTCGTCAACTGCCAGTTCCAACTGCGCGACCTCTGCGCTGTCAAGCCCCGATTGGCTGCCGATGCTGCTGACGAACTCGCGGATCAGCGCCAGATTCTCCGTGGACGAGGGAACGTGAAGGGTGAACTTTTTTTCAATGGCGGGCACGGCCTTAGTCCTCCCTCGACGGCGCGTCCGCAAAGCGTTGCACCGCGCTCGGCAGAGCGTCGCATAAATCGTAGAGTTCCTGAAAACCGAGAATCTCAAAAACCTGTCGCACCTTCGGACTGAGGGAACAAATCTTGATGTCGCCGCCCTGCTCCCTGACCTCTTCGATAAAACCCATAAACACGCCGAGTCCGGCGGACGAGATGTAGGTCAGCTGGCTGCAATCGGCGATGATGCGGACATGACCGGCGTCAACCTCAGACTGAATCGCCTGCTCGAACTCCGGCGCGGTGTGTGCGTCCAGATAGCCTTCGATGCTAATCACCGCGAGGTCATCCTGCATCCGTTTCTGAAGCGTAAAGGGATTTGGCATATCGCTTTTTTTCCTCTGAAGGTGACTATAACTTTAGCACAGCCGCCGCATTTTAGAAGCCGTTTGAAAAGTAATGATTTCAGCTTTCGGCGACGCGAATCACGACGAGAGTCATATCATCCTGCGGAGATGTCCCGTCGAGGAATACGCCCACGTCTGCGAGTATTGCTTCCTGTGTCTCGGCGGCGCTCAGTCCGTCCGTGCGGGCGACGGCATCAAGCAGACGCTGCTCGCCGTATTCTTCTCCCTGCGCGTTCATCGCTTCGGTGATGCCATCGGAATAGAGCAGCACGGCGTCGCCGCGCTCGACGCGAATCTCCTCTGCGCGCAAACTCCGGTCGAACATTTTACTGCTGCTCAAACCGAGTCCGAGTCCCGCGCCGCGCATCCACTCCGAGTTTTGGAGCGAGGCGCGACGCCAGACGCCCGGATTGTGACCGGCGCGGGCGTAAGTAAAAGTTTGCGCCGACGGGTCGAGCACGCCGAACAGCATCGTCACGAAAACCTTGCGCCGGCATACCTCGTAGAGATGCCGGTTGACTTCGCGGAGCATCGCGCCGGGGTCGCTCTCGTACTCCGCCACCGAAGCCAGCAACCCCTTCGTCAGCGTCATGTAGAGAGCGGCGGGAACTCCTTTGCCTGAGACATCCGCGACGACGATGCCGATACGCTCGTTCGGCAAGACGAGAAAATCATAGAGGTCGCCGCCGACCTCGCGCGCCGGTCGGCACGTCGCGGCGATTTCATAACCGGGAATGGTTGGCGGCACGTCGGGCAGCATGTGCTGCTGCGCGCGGCGGGCGACGCCAAACTCCGCCACCAGACGCTCGCGCTCCGCGCGCTGCACAGCCGAGCCTGCGCCCCCCGCCCCCATGCCCTCAATTTCGCCCGCTGTTGCTTCGACGCGCCCCTTCCGGCTGATGACCAGCATGACGCACAAAAACGCGGCCAGAACGGCCAGAGCGCGCCAGCCAGCCGTATGTATCGCGCCGTTCGGCTGCAACAGGAGAGACCATGCCGCCCCCGTCGCTTCGGCGGACATCTCGGCCACGATGAGCGCCAGCAAATCGAAGCGCCGGAAAATCCAGTCGGCAAACATAATGGTCAGCACGGCGACCACTAACGCCGCGCCGAGAGAAGTTTGGTACAAAGTATCATCGAGCAGCATGACGCCGCCGAGTACCAGCGTGAGCGCGCGAATCAGGCGCGGCGCACGCAGGTGTGCGTTGAAGAGAGGCGACAGGAATGCGTAGGTCGCCCACAGTGCAAGGTTCGGAGTCCGAAGCAGGCAAGCGATGACGGGCGCTCTTGAGACAAACCACGAAGGGTCTGGGTGGTTCAGTTGAAAATTCGGGAACAGCCCGCTCGCCGCGACCGACATCGGGATCGCCCCGATGATGCCGCCGAGCAAAATGCCGACGGCGATGCGCCCGGCAGTCGCCTTCGTCCACAACCTGCCCCTGAGCAGTGAAGCGAAGGACGCGAAACTGCGTACGGTCGAGCGCCGCGCCAGCGCATACCCCGTCGACCAGAGCAGCACCAGCATGATGGCGTAGAAGAAGACCGGAATGCCGAGGCCGAGCGATGCTCCGAGGATGGTCAGATGCATCGCGCCCGTCTCAAAATTGTTCGCTAGTTGATTGTCGAGCGCGCCCCCGCAGATGGCTTGAAGAATGCCGCCGCAGAAAATTGTGAGCAGCAGAATCAACGCTAGCCGGTGATTGATTTCCCTGCGCGCCCATCCTAGCAGATAGAAGGCCGCCGCGACCAAGATGACCAGCAAGACTAGCAACAGTCCGAGCAGGTCGAGCATTCGCTTGGAAGTGCGCCGCGCGCCGTACTCATCGTTAAAACGCGGAGAGAAATATGTGAACAGCTTGAGTTCCCTGATCGTCTCGCCCTGCACGACACAAATCGCCTGAAGATTGAAGTCGTTATCGTCGGCTGTCGTGCGTTCCCAGATGAACTGCCTGCCCTGCGCGCCCTGATCTATTTCCGACACCAGCGAAAATTGCGAGGCTTCATCTCCGAGGATGCGCGTGAGCGCACGCGCCGCGACCTGCCGCGTGCTTTCGATTGAAACTTGCGTCTGTTCCGTCTTCCCTGTCCCGCGCAGCGAGAAGCTGTCGAGCGCGCCGTCCGGCTGCAATCCGACGCGCCACTGACGCTTCTCTGCCTCCGGCTCAGCCAGCACCACAGAGGTGATAAAGGGGGTGAGCCGCGCTTTCTCCGCCGCCGCCGGATAACGGGAAATGAAGTAGGTCGTCTGAGCCTGATAGCTCGTCGTGACGAGGGCACGCCAGTTCGTCGTGTCGAGTCCGCTCAGCCGCGCCTCTTCACGCGCCCGCTCGATGGCCGTCACACGGTCGAGACGCGCGTGCCAACGCGCCGCCGGATCGAAACGGGGCGCGAGCAGAGACAGCGCCATGTAACCGGCCACGGCCAGAAGCACTACAAGAATGTATCGCCGCTGCTGCATCACGCCGCTCCGGAGGTTTCGACGCGGACGACGACCGCCGTCAAATCATCTTCGACCCCGCTCTTTTTGATTTGTTTGGCTCTCTTTCCCAGAGCTTGCACGAGACTCTGTTGCAGCGACCGCGCGGCTTTGCCGTCGCGCCCCGTCACGACGCCGAGCGCCCAATCTTCCAGCGAAGTTTTACGGCTATCTTGAAGACTGCGAACAACTCCGTCGGTGATGAAAACAATCGCGTCGCCGTCGGCGAGTGAAATCGTCGCCTCGCGTATCACGCAGTTCGTATCCGAGGCCGGAGAGAGAGAAATCTTGTGTTCCTCTTCCTCCGTGTGGACACGCAGACGGTTGCGCGCATGGCTCCCGCCGTCGCCGCGACTCGTCAGGATTTGCGGATAGTCTCCGGTGCGCGCATAGACGAGAGTCCCCTGCGTTATGTCCAAGACCGCCACCGCCAGCGCCAGTTCCTCATCCTGTTCGAGCAGCGGAGCCAACTGCGCTTGCAAGCTACAGATCAACTCGGTCGGCGAATACCCCGCGTCAATTCTCGGCATCAGAAAGCCTTTCGCATAGGCAATCGTCAAGGCCGCGCCGAGACCGCCCCCGCCGCCCTCCGCAACGAAGATTCCGAGCTTGGTTTTATCAAACACGAAGAGATCGTAAAAATCGCCTCCGACCTCTCGCGCCGGAAGGCAGGCCGCCGCCAGATTCAAACCTGAAAGCGCGGGCAACTCCTGCGGCATCAGACGGGCTTGAGCCTCACGCGCGGCGGAGACTTCGGCCTGCAATCCGAGTCGCTCTGCCAAATATCTCGCATACTTTGGTCGCACCTGTTCCTCAAGATATTCACGTCCACGATTCCAGAAGAAGACCGCGACCAACAACGTCGCCAGTGTGATGACGCCCGCGATAAAGCCCGCGCGTTGCAGCGAAGGCGCTGGTTGAGACACGAGATAGAGAATCGAGAGCGTGATGCCCGGAGCCGAGATGGTGATAATGGATGTCAGAAGATCAAAAGCGAAGAAAGAGATGAGCAGCGTGACCGTCGAGATTAATGCGCTGAGCAGCCCGGACAAGAAGGTGACGGGCGGTTCTTGAAACACGAGTAGATTGGAGACGAGCGACATCAATATCAGCAGCCCGATGGACAATCTCCGCGAACGAAAACGATGATGAAGAAAAGAGAGCGGAAGCAGAAGACCGATGACAGCCGTCAGGATGGTTAAAAAAGGCGTCAGCAGCGGCATCAACCAATTCAAAGAGCCGAAGACGAGACCGAAGGCGCGCTCCGACAGCCCGATGCCGCCGTCCGGTCTCGAAGCCTGAGATAACATCACGAGCGCTCTGGCGAGCAGAGACCAGCCGCCGAGCGCCGCGCCGATGCAGATGGCGCGCGCCACGTTACGGGAAAAAATCCGACCCGTCAGCAGAGTATCCAGAGAGGTCAGCTTGCCCGGATAATCTTCGCGCACATCTCCCTCGCCACTGCCATACGCCACGCCCAGAAACAGTCCCAACAAAAGGAAGACCGCGCCGGTGAATATAATGATGAACAGCATCACGATCACTTGCTCGTTCCCCGGCGCGGTACTGAACACGGTGAAGTCCGACTGGAGCGCAATGATTAAAAACGCGGAGGCCATCACAATGCAGACGAGCAAACTTCTCGCGTGCGAAACCTCTTTTTGACGTGCGAGCTGGATGTAGCGGAAGAGACCATAGATCGCCATGAAGACAATAAAAAAGAAGAAGGGCACGACCGCCAGCCGTTGGAAGAGCTGGCGATTGAGGAAATTCTTGTCGGCATAAGCCTCATCGAACTTGCTCGTCACCTCTCGCCCCAAGACGTTCTCGCCCACCACCGTGATCGAGGTGCGAAGCTCAAGTTCCGGCAACCCTCCGAACTTCTCCTTCCACAGATAGCGGCGCGTCACTCTTTTAAATTTGCGCTCTTCGCTCAACTCAGGCTCGCCGATTGAGGCTGCATCCGTTCCTGTGAGGGGACGAAAAGCCGTCCGGGCTAAGGCTCTCGACGCCTCTTCGCCGGGGTCTGGAATCTCCTGATTAGGGGACAGATTTCTGCTGAAACTGAGTAGACGGCCATCGTTGCCGAGCGTTAGTTGCACCCGCTCCTTACCGTCTGGCGAAATAAACAGCACGCGGACACCGGCCTCCGGCGCGACGCGCCTCGCCTGCTCGACCTCGGCGCTGCGCCGCAGGCGGTAGTAAAAGTAACGGTCGTTATCCTCATCCACCTGAACGCCGCTCGTCCAGTTATTAACATTCAGCCCCAAGCTCGCCGCATGCCTTACGGCGACGGCGATGGCCTCCGTCCGCCCGATCTCAAAGGCGACCGCCGTGCTCGGATCATACTTCTTGATGAGGGCGATGCTTGACAGGTAGGCCAGCGGTGAGAGCGCAAGCATTAGCGCCATCCAGATTAATCGTGCACGTTTTGAAAGAAGATTATTGAATCGCATTGAAGAAAGGAATCGTCTCGGCCTCGAACGTCTGCGCGGGTTTAAAATAATGAGATTAGGCGGAGAGGGCAAGGTTTACCCGGATGATGCCGCCAATCCACATCGAGTCCGATAAGGTCTCGAATCAAAATGCGAAGTTGAGAAACTGTTTGGCTGCGGACGCTGTGAAGAACCTCAAAGAACATCAAGGCTATAAACACGCGCGTCCCTCAAGGGACTTGCTCATTCGGCTTTTTAAATCTTCCACTTTTTCCGCAGTTGACCCGGCACGCCGTAAGTCTTTCCGGTTCCATACAAAGCCGTGCCCAGCACCAGCACCTTCCAGCCGCTTCGCTGTTTACGCAGAAGAACCTGTGCAGTATCGGTGCTCTTATTTCGCGGCGCAATTTCGACCAGCGCCCAAGTTCCCTGAATGTCGAACTGCGTAATATCAACCGCACCGACATCACTTGAGTGTTGGCTGACATAACTCTCAACCGTGCGGGTTATCGCCTGCTTGGTTTGCTCGTGAGGGCTGGCAATTAATGCGTGTGGAAACTGCCGGGATTTGACCTCCGAGAGCGAAACGCAAGTTGTAAGGCACAGCAGAGTTATGACCCGGACGAAATTTCTCATTTCACAATTCCTTTAATTCGATAATTAAACGGCCCGCGTATTCTACCATCAGTCTTCACAATCTAACGCCGGGTTGAAAGTTTCGACATGCTCAATTCATGCGCCTTTGCGTTTTTGCGCGAAATATAGTTTCACGCAAAGTCGCTCAGAAGCATAAAAGTCGAGCGATTCAAGTTTCAAGAATAATAAAGAGGCGAGCCGCATAACCGGCTCGCCTCATTCCAAAGCTTATGACAACAAATATTATCTGCTGGCGCTGATAATCACGCCGCCGCTCGCGCCATTGTTATCATTGTCATCGTGTGTGAAAACTCTCGATGCCCTCACGGCGCAGAAAGAAAGTAAAGCCCCCGCGACTCTGGGCAAGAGTCATTTTTGGACGCGGGGGCTTCAGCATCCGACACTGTGGTAGAAGGGTTACCTTGATGTGCCGGAGGCAAAAGGCCCTCGTTAGGGATTTCGAGGGCCAAAACAATGTCGTGGAATGCTCACATCAATCTCAGTTCTGCGCCAAGGCCGACGATGATTTCCCGGCCGAAGAATCTTGCTGTCTTACTCTATATGCTTCTTTCGACTGAAACGTTTCATGAAATTAAACATCTGAGACGTAACAACGATAGAGAAAAGAATTATCGGACTCTGCGAATAAAGTCTCATAACTAAAGAAAAGTTACTACTTGTCGTCAAGATGTCGTTACCAACATCTCGCAACCAATTCGAGCAGTTCGATTCGCAGGCTAGAGCTTAATTTTCGTGGCGCTCTTTTGTTGTTTCCGCCGTTGAATCTTACTCAAGACAGCCATGATCGGTTCGCTCGCCTGTAATAGTTCTTCAATCTCTTCGTCTAGTAAGTCTTCACGACGAATGTCTCGGAAAGCGAAGCCAAGTTGTTTGATCTGCTCCCAGAAAAGATGTGTCGGGTCGTAAGGGTCGAAATCCTCCAAGTCGAGTGAGTCCGGCATCGCTACGCCCGTCTGCTGAGCATCGACATTCAAACTCTTCAGTAGTTCGTCAACACGATGGCGGAGGCGAGTTCCCGAAGCTTTTGTTTGGAGATGTGTGGCGAGTATCTCGACGCGTGAGCGCTTCGCCTGAGCGGGCGTCGCATCCATGCGTTTGGCGTTGACTCTTGCGAGTTGCTCGGCCTCGAAGAGATTAATATTTCCGGTCACCAAAGCTTCGATGATATCGGCGGGAAAGTCGAGCAGGCGCATGTAGTGATCAATGAAACTCGCGGGCGCGATATGCGATGCTGTTGCGTGGTCAAGTATCTCTCCGAGCCGCGCCGAGACCTTCAGCAAGTCTTCGCGTTTCCAGCGACTTGGCCGCCCGCGTTTGGTGTCCGTCGCCGGATACCGCTGAATGTGACGCGCCGCGCGAAGCATGCGTACCAAGTCTCGATCATGTTTTGGAATAATATCCGGCAGGGCATCGCGCAGACGCTCGATGAGCGCGCGAACTGCTTGGGGCGAAGCCAGCGGGTCAGCTTTACGTGTGCGACGGCGAGTAGCTTTCAATGAATGGTAACGACTCCTCTCGGATGAGATATTTCATGGCAGAGTATTACATTTATCATCCGAGAAATTCCATTGATCAGAAGCGCGATATGCACAAAGCTGTCAGTTGTGGACACGTACGGAATGCAGTTGACGCAGTAAAGTAACGTGAGTTCGAGATAAGTAACATAGACGGTTAGTTCTCCTTGCGCATACTGCCGATTCAACCACGGCTGTGCGAACTCGCATTTCTGCCGCGACATCTTTTCCCAATAACCCCCGCCAGCTACATTGCGTGCGTGACCTTATATAGTTTTTGACAAGCAAAAACTACCGGAGTAGAATCCGTGCATTATTCGAGACCTCGCCCACGTCCTAACTGAAAGGAATCTACCATGAGAAGGTCATTCGCTCTGACCATCGCGCTGGTTTTCTTCGTGCTGGTGCTCGTCTCTCCGACGCCTTATACCTCGCGGACGGTCAAAGCCGCCAGTGCGCCACCTGATTTATGTACCCCTTGTTTGGTAGCCGTTGACCGCCGCCAGGAGTTCTGTCTGGCACATGGTGGGAGCGCCCAATTCTGCGGGGATCAGTTTAATCGAGGCATTGTTTTTTGCTTCAGATATTTCTGCGAAGGATAAGGCGCGTTCCCGCACATATCCTGTCCCTGTCCCAAAGCTGGATGTAATCAAGGCTGAGTGTACATAACGTAAGTCGCATTCGTGGCGGCTTAGATAATGCTTGTCTTTCATCTGCCGTACTTTTTAGGCAAAGACATTCATAGAGTCTTTAGCGATTGCTGGCAGCAGAGTTCCCGGCAGAGGGGAGTAGGCACTGGCAACGACAAAAGTGTGAAAGCCACGCTGAACCCAATGTTTATTTTCAAGACGCGCCTCCTGATTTTCCACAGATTTCATTTTCAAGTTCCGCCCCTCGCTCCGCCGGGAGGAAAATCAAACTCGGTGGAACACCTCCGTGCGGTCGCGCACTCCATAGCGAAAAAGGGAAAGGGCAAGGTTTCAATTCCGCGCGCCTCTCAGGCTGTCTAACGCTGCGGATAAGCTGATAGCCTCCAACTTCAAAAGCCAAGAACGAGCTTGAGAGAAATGCTTGCGGACGGACAGCTTCAGCCGATTGCGGTTCGTGATCACGCAAGCGCAGGGGTTGAACAAGCCATTCGCTCTGTGCGTGCTGTGGTGTGTGTATTTGGCGAGCTTTGCCGCTTCCCTGCTCGTTTTGACCCTTAGTCCATATTCAACCTCGGCAGCGGCGTCGAAGATGGTTGCCACTCTTTTTCATTCGCAGCGGTGGGCGACGTTCCGCTTACGACTGTCGAGCTTTTATAGATATAGCTATCGCGGGCGCGCACGGCGAGGTCTGATCTGTTGACGCGCACTCTGATGCGACGGCGTTCACCCGCCTGCGCCGGTTGGTTCGAGTAGTAGCCGAGACTGTACTGGCGACGCAACTCTTCGGCGATGTGGCTGAAAGCGTCTCGCAAATAACGTAGGTCTCTGCTCGCTTGATAGAGGCGTCCGCCGGTCAACTCTGCGAGTTCATTTAAGTAACGCTCGCCGCGATCATAATCCGCGCGACTCGACCCGTTACTGCTCCCGCCGCTGCCGCCTGTGCCAATCGTCGGCAGCGGTATTCTGCGTAGAATCGAAGGCAGGCGCGGGCTTGTTTGCGGGACGCGCGAGCCGCCTCTGTCACTGGACGGGTCATAGGTGTCGAAACGAATCGGATAGATGAGCGCGTCCAGTTCTTCAGCGGTACGCGCGGTGCTCTCGTAGGTTGCATGGTGGCTGGTGGCGTCCACGCCATCGGTAAAGAGCACGACTGCTTTGCGACCTTGAATGCGGTCGAGGTGCTTCTCCATGAGCTTTTCCATCGCGTCATAGAGATGTGTGCTGAGTCCTTTGCCCGTGCTCTGGATGGCCTTGCGAATTTTTTGCCGGTCGGTCGTCGGCTCGCATTTGACCGTGAAGCCGCTGGCAAACGTGGCGACCATCACTTGATCGTCCGGGCGCAGTTGCTCGACGAAGGTCTCTGCGGCATCCTTGATTTGACCGAGCTTCGACCATGTCGAGGCGCTCGTGTCGAGCATCAAGACAACGGTGAAAGGCTTTTCGACGGTGGCAAAATAGGCGACCGTCTGCTCGACGCCATCTTCGTAGATATGGAAATCTTCCTTTTGCAAATCGGCGATATAGCGCCCGTCGCGGTCTGTGATGCTGACCGGAACAGTCACGAGGTTTGTATTAACACTCACCACTTCATCTTCTCCGACCTCCTCGCCAATGTTTTTAGCGGGAGGCAGTTGGGCGTCTGCCGAAGTCGAAGTCGAAGATGAAGTGTTTGGCCTCGGATGCTCAACGCGGCGAGGGCGCGTTTGAGCCGGAGCGTCCTGCGCCATTGCGAGGAGCAGAGAGAGAAGCAAAGCAAAGGCAGTATTTCTCATAGCATCCGCTTTCTCAGAAGAATGAGCATTAGAATCCTTTTTATAACAACTAGCAAATAAAAGAGGGAAACCCAAAGCTTTCTTCTTGGCGATCTTTTTTTCTTCTTCTTTGCGCCTTGGCGCGAAACTAATTTTTCATGCCAAGACGCAAAGAAGAAGATTTGTAGCCGCGCGCCTCCGAAACCTGCTACGGAGGGAACATAAAATCGAGCCATCTCAACCTGTGCGCGAGCCATACGCTTCTCACCATCTTTACGAAATCCTTATGAACCTTTTATGCCGTCCTTACGCGCACGAGCGTAGGATTTCATTATTGACAATTTGTCTGCCGAAGTTGCTCTGGAGTTAACAGGCTATCGAGGAGCAACACGGGGGAACCAACGTCTCGGAGGCCGCTCCGGGATGCGGGGCTTATCGTGAGGAGATATTGAGAGCTTCACGAAGGGTACTTCCTACCCTCGCCCGTCAGCTAACCTCGTAGGCTCGGGGAAGGGCGATGCCGGAACCAGTTTGTGAAAGGGGCACGGAGGCTTGACGCTTCCGCGCCCTTTTTCATGTTGCACGGTTATTCCGGTCGCTTAAACGTCAACGTCACGAAAGGCAAGCACTTCCTCTACGCGCGGAGGCCGGGTTCAACTTCAATTGCTCGTAGGGAACGACGAAGGGTTTATGGCTACGTCAATCAAACGACTGCTCGTCGGTAATCCGCTCAGGACGGATCAGGCCGCACACGAACGCCTCTCGAAGAAGACGGCGCTGGCGGTTTTCTCTTCCGACGCGCTTTCTTCGACGGCTTACGCGACAGAGGAAATCCTGCTGGTGTTGGCGGCAGCCGTCGCCTTCGGTCAGGCCACAGCTTTTCACTACGTCGTGCCGATTTCCATCGGCATCGGCGTGCTGCTCGTCATCGTCGCGTCAAGCTACCGGCAGACCATTCACGCCTACCCGTCCGGCGGCGGTGCGTACATCGTGGCGAAAGAGAATCTGGGCACGACGCCGGGGCTGGTCGCGGGCGCGTCGCTACTGGTTGACTATGTGCTGACGGTTTCTGTTTCGATTGCGGCGGGCGTGGCGGCGATTACTTCGATGGTGCAGGGCACGCGCTTCGCGTGGCTCGACGATCACAGGGTCGCGCTGTGTCTGGTGTTCATCGCTTTTATTGCCGTCGCCAATCTGCGCGGCGTGCGCGAATCGGGCGCGCTGTTTGCCACGCCGACTTATGCTTTCGTCATCTGCTTTCTGTTTATGATCGGCTACGGTCTCTTTCACTATTTCATGTACGGAGGCGCAGCGCCCTCCCCGGGCCCCGAGGAATTGAAAGTCGCAGAAGGTTATAAATTCCAACCCGTCACACTGTTCCTGATTTTAGGCGCGTTCTCGAACGGGTGCGCCGCGTTGACGGGCATTGAAGCTATCTCGAACGGCGTCCCCGCCTTCAAACAGCCCGAAGCGCGAAACGCATCAACCACGCTGGTGGTCATGGCGGCGCTTTTGACGACGATGTTTCTCGGCACGAGCTTGATAGCGTATCTCTACGGCGTCCACCCGCACGCCAACGAGACGGTTATCTCGCAGTTCGGGCGCATTATCTTTACGGGCGCGTTCGGTTGGTTTTACTACGTCGTGCAGATTACGACGGCCTTGATTCTCGTGCTCGCCGCCAACACTTCGTTCGCGGACTTCCCGCGTCTCGCTTCGCTCTTAGCGCGCGACCGTTTCTTGCCGCGCCAGTTCGCCACGCGCGGCGATAAGTTAGTCTTTTCCAATGGCGTCATCATCCTCGCCATCTTCTCCGGCATTCTCGTCGCGGCTTTCGGCGGCGACACGAGCCGTCTGATTCCGCTCTATGCGGTCGGCGTCTTCCTCTCATTCACGCTCTCGCAGACCGGCATGGTGCGCCACTGGCTCAGAGCGCGCGCCGGGGTGCGTGCGAAGAACAGGGCAGCGCGCGATGAGCCGAAAGCGGCATCTCTTTTCACTCAAGGCGCTGATGCCGGGCAAGCTCTGCCGGACGCACAGTTGGCGGCGGCGGAAACACGCGCTCCCTCTTTTGTGAATGACGAAGTAACAGATTCGACGCACTGGAAGAAATCCATGCTCATCAACGGACTCGGCGCAGCCGCCACGTTCGTTGTGCTGTGCGTCTTCATCATCACCAAGTTTCTGCACGGCGCTTGGATTGTCGTCGTCATTATTCCGCTCCTCGTGTTGATGTTTCGCTCGATTCACAAGCATTACGTCGGCGTGGCAAAGCAACTCTCGACGGAAGGCTTGGGGCAACTTCATACCATCAAGAACACAGTCATCGTGCCGATCTCCGGCATCCACAGGGGCGTCATCAACGCGCTGCAATACGCCAAATCAATCTCGCCCGTCGGCGTCAAGGCCATCTATGTGGACTTCGACGAAGAGGCGACCGCCAAGCTGCGCCAAAAATGGGAGCAGTGGGGTTCGGGCGTAGAGTTGGTGGTGCTCCCGTCGCCTTATCGTGAACTGACGCGACCGCTCCTGCGCTATATCGAACGCTTGAGGCGGAAGGGCGACGATAACTTCGTGACGGTCGTATTGCCGGAATTTATCCCCGCCCGTTGGTGGCAACAGCTTTTGCACAATCAAAGCTCACTGCTCTTGAAAGGCTCTCTGCTCTTCAAAAAGAGCGTCGTCGTAGTCAGCGTTCCTTACCACCTCGAACACTAAAGAACGCAAGCGAACAGGAAAGCGGGTGAAGCCGGATGAGCCAGCTTTGAACGATTGTTTTTCTCACCTCACCTTCTTTCAACCTAAGGTCTGTCAAGTAGGTTGCTTCCGACATACAATAAACGGCGTGTGGACGAAAATTTATGAGAAGAGACGCACGGGCTACCTTGTCGCGGTGATCGGCATCGCCGTCGTGACAAGCGCGCTCAAGTTGTTCGGCGAGCACATCAACTCGACGACCGTGGCGCTCGGCTTACTGCTCGTCGTGCTGTTCGTCGCCGCCGGGTGGGGTTCACGCCCCGCCGTGTTGGCTTCGCTTTTGGGCGTCGTGTGCTTCAACTTCTTCTATCTGCCTCCGGTCGGCAGGCTCTCTATTGACGACCCGGATAACTGGATTGCGTTGTTTGCTTTTCTCATTACCGCCGTCACCGCCGGACATCTTTGGTCGCGTGCTAAGCGACGCGCCG
Organism: uncultured Pyrinomonadaceae bacterium; assembly: GCA_964246705.1. GTDB lineage: Bacteria > Acidobacteriota > Blastocatellia > Pyrinomonadales > Pyrinomonadaceae > DASZCR01. Next base: position 2,189 of record CAXTRQ010000025.1, on the reverse strand, counting down.
AAGAGGCAGATGCGGCGCGGGGTGAAATCGAGAGGCTCTACATGGAGCTTCAGGAAGCATTCGAGCGCGCGAGTCAAGCGAAGGCACTCGAACAAAGCGAGCGTTTGAAGTCCGCTCTCCTCGATGCCGTCACGCATGACCTGCGAACGCCGCTCACGTCCATCAAGGCGTCCGTCACGACGCTGCTTGACGAGCAGCCGCGTTCGAGGAGTGAAGACGAAGAGACGGGCACGCTCGACGCGGAGGGGCGGCGGGAGATGCTCGAAGTCATAGATGAAGAGACCGACCGGCTCAACCGCTTTATCGAAGGGCTTGTGGAACTGGCGCGCATCGAAGCCGGAGAGATGCACCTGCGAAGGCATTGGGGGTCAATCGAGGAGATCATCACGACGGCGCTGGAGCGTGCTGCACCCCTGACACGCAATCACCAAGTTCAGGTCAGGCTTAATGACAATGTGCCGACTGTGCGCGTGGACGATAGGTCTGTCGCCGAGGTCATCTACACGCTGGTAGACAACGCCGCGAAATATTCGCCAGCCGGAACGTGTATCAACGTCGGGGCAAAAAGCACGGATGAGCAGACGGTTCAGTTGAGTGTGGAGGATGAAGGCCCGGGCATCCCCTTTGAGTTGCGCGAGCGTGTCTTCGACAAGTTCTTTCGCGCGCTGCGGGACGGCGACTCAGGCACGCATCAACCTTCGGGGACGGGAATGGGGCTGGCTATCGCCAAAGGGATTGTGGAAGCGCACGGCGGCCATATCAGGATTGAGGATAACCCCGGCAATCGCGGGAGTCGCGTCGTCGTCACGTTGCCCGTCGGCGACGACGGCGAAAAGGTTCTCGCGTTCAACCAAGGATTAAAAAGTAGTAACGAAGATGAGCGACAACCAACGCATACTGATCGTAGATGACGAGCCGCAAATTACGCGCGTGCTGCGCCGCAGCCTGACAACGCACGGCTATGACGTGCGCGTAGCTTCCGACGGATTGGCTGCACTTCAGACGTTCGGCGACTGGCCTCCGGACTTGGTCGTGACAGACCTCTCGATGCCGAATACGGACGGGTTACAACTCTGTCGCAACTTGCGTGCGATTTCTCAACTACCCATCATCGTTCTTTCCGTGAGAGGCGAGGAGAGAACAAAAGTTCAGGCGCTCGATGCCGGTGCGGACGACTACCTGACCAAGCCTTTCGGGATGGACGAATTGCTGGCGCGCATCCGCGCGGCACTCAGACGAGCGCAAGCGGCGCAATCGAATGACGTCGTCTCACCAGTGCTTGAAGTCGGAGACTTCCGTATTGATCTTGAAAATCGTAGCGTCGCCGTGAAAAGTACAGAGGTGCATCTCACGCCGAAGGAATACGACCTGATGATTTATCTCGTCAGCCATCCCGGCAAGGTGCTCACACACCGCACGCTGCTCGCCGCCATCTGGGGCGGCGAGTCGGTGGAACAGACAGAATACCTCCGCGTCTTCGTCGGGCAGTTACGAAAGAAGATCGAGCCGCAGCCCGCCACCCCGCGTTACATCCTCACCGAACCTTGGATTGGCTATCGCTTCGATCCCGGCGCTTGAAAATTCCATCTTAGTTTGCCGGTTGCCACTCGTGTTCATCCTCCAACTCAGGGCTGGAGGTGAAATTGAAGAGACCGCTCCCGTCCGGGTTCACGCGGTAGATGTCCGACTGACCGTAATCTTTCGAGTAGCCGTCGAACGTCAACACAGTTCCATCGGGCGACCAGCGGGGGTTATGTGGGAAGTTCTGGTAGTCTACGATTTGTGTCCGGTTGCTGCCATCAGCGTCCATCAAACAGATCGCGTAGCGCATAGTATCGAAGTTGTAAACGCTGAGGATGACTTGTGTGCCGTCGGGCGACCAAGAATATTCGTAGTCGTCCTCGTTCGTCGGGTCGGGGCTTAATCTGGCGAGTCCCGTGCCGTCAGCATTGACCGCGTAGAGCGCCCGGTTATTGTTGCTATCAAGCTTGATGAAGGAGAGTCTCGAAGTCCCCGGAATCCAACGCACGCGGTAACTGCCTTCGAGGTTGTTCGAGATGTTGACGATGTCAGTGCCGTCGGCATCCATCACATAAACTTGATTGTTCGGGGCGGTGAGCGTGTAACCCTCGAAAGCGATCTGCGTGCCGTCGGGCGCCCAGTCGATCCCGCTGACGTTCAGCCCCTCG
>CAXTRQ010000024.1:47318-48320 GCA_964246705.1 uncultured Pyrinomonadaceae bacterium | reverse complement strand
CTGTTGCGCGGTCGCGGCGGTCGACAGGGCGACCCGGGCGCGTCGCGCTTCTTCCTCTCTCTGGAAGACGACCTGATGCGTTTCTTCGCGGGCGATAAGGTCAAGTCGCTGATGCATCGTCTGGGGATGGAGAAGGGCGTCGCTATCGAATCGAACATGGTTTCCAAGCGCATCGAAGCGGCGCAGAAGTCCGTCGAGACGCGAAACTTTGAATCGAGAAAGCACCTTTTGCAGTACGACGACGTGATGAACCGGCAGCGCGAAACCATCTACGGGTTGCGCCGCCAGTTGATGGAAGAGCCGGATCAGCGCGACTACCTGCTGGGCGAGACGAGCGTCGCGCGCGACCTTCTGGCCGACATGGTTAAGCAGTACATCAGCCCCGATGTCTCGCCTGACGATTGGGATGTCGAGAATTTTCAGGTTCAACTTCAGGCCGTCTACGCCTTCGATGCCGAGGCCGAAGGAATAGATTTCGAGCGCGCCACCTCACCTGAGATTGAAGGACAAATCTGGGAGAAACTGAAAGTTCACTACGCCGCGAAGGAAGCGGAGGTCGGCGTCGAGGCGATGCGCACATACGAGCGCATCATCATGCTCAATATCATCGACGCGCAGTGGAAAGATCACCTGCTCGCCATTGACCATCTCAAACAGGGCATCGGGCTGGTCGGCTACGGGCAGAAAGACCCGCTCGTTGAATACAAGAAAGAGAGCTTCGACATGTTTCAGGCGATGCTCGACCGCATTGACACGAACACGATTCGCACGCTCTTTAACCTTCAAGTCGTCGCCGAGCAACCGCCCGCGCAGTTGCAGCAGAGACGCGCACGCCGTCCCACTTCGCTGACCTTCACGGGGCCGAATCAGGGCGCGCAGGCCGCTGGTGAAGAGGCCGCGAAGACCAAGACAGTCACGCGCGACCAGCCCAAGATCGGTCGCAACGATCCTTGTCCCTGCGGCTCCGGCAAGAAATACAAGAAATGTTGCGGAGCCTAATGC
>CAXTRQ010000024.1:7064-47308 GCA_964246705.1 uncultured Pyrinomonadaceae bacterium | reverse complement strand
CTCCAGCTGCCCGAACTGAAATTGCTTTACCGAGAGCGGGGCGACGGAGATTCCTTGCCCCGCTCTCGCTGCCGAGACACTTATCGAGCGCCATCAAAAAACGTCTGAGGCGGCGCAGACGAACAGCATTCTTTTCATCGAATTAGCACTGGGGCGCACGGGGGTTAATGTCAACGAATCCGATTGTGCAGGCTATTCTCAGCGGCAACGCGCCGCCGCAGGCGCGCATGGCAGCGGCGCGCGGCATGCTGCCGCTGGCGCAGGAAGATTTGCTCGAAGTTCTGGTCGCCCTGCGCGCGGGCGACGACCGGGAGGCCGCTGAGGCGGCTGAAGCGACGCTTGAAGAACAGGATTCCGAAACTCTTTTAAACGTCGCCACGGCTAGTGCGACTTCCCTTTCCATCCTCAGCTATCTCGCCAGTCGCGCCAACCTCAGTCGCGCCGTGCAGGAGGCCGTCGCCCTCAACGCGCGCACGCCCGACGCGGCCATCGCAACGCTCGCCGCCACGACAACAGATGGCACAGTCTTAGAAACAATCACGATCAACCAGCAGCGCTTGATTCGCGCGCCCGCCATCATCGAAGCTGTGTTGGTTAACCCGTCGCGCACACACGAAGCCGAGCGGCGCGTGCTCGAAACGCGGCGCGAGTTTTTCGAGAAGGAACGCGGCGCGCAGCAGATTGCCGAAGAGATGCGCGCGCGCGGGATGGGCGCTGCCGCAGAGTTTTTTGAGACGGCGGAATCAATCGGCGGAGAGGGAGGGCTGGCGCTTGAAGATGCTTGGCTCATCGCCGAGCATATCGAAGTTTCGGACGAAGATATTGACGACTCTTGGCTTCCGCTCGAACGCTTTGAAGAAATCTTCGATGAATCCGACGAGCAACGCATTGCCAACGCCGAGCGCGTCATCGCGGAATCGGGCACAGAGACCGGCGAGGTCGCACCCGAACGCGTCTCGCTCATCCGCCGCATCATGTTGATGAAGGTCAAAGACCGCATCAAACTCGGCATGAAGGGCGACCGCGAAGCGCGCTCGATTCTCGTCCGAGATGCGAACAAAATTGTCTCGACCGCCGTCATCCACAATCCGCGCATCACCGATCAGGAAATCGAAGGCATCACAGCTATGCGCACCGTCTCGGACGAAGTGCTGCGCCTCATCGCCATGAATCGCGCATGGGCGCGCTCGTACCCGATCATTCACAACCTCGCGCGCAATCCGCGAACGCCAATCGCAACCGCCATCAACATCCTCCCGCGCCTCTTCGCCAAAGACCTCAAGGCCATCGGACAAAATCGCAACGTCTCGGACGCCGTTCGCCGCCAAGCCAACCGCCTCTCAGCCGCACGCACGGGACAATAAAAGCAGTGACAAGTAACAAGTTGAAGACAGCTTTCTTCTCATCACTCATCGCTCATTACTGAAAACTAAAAACTGCTCCCGGTTTTGCTCGTCACTCGTCACTGTTCTTAAAATATTTCCGAACCTTTGCGTAGGACTGACCAGCCCACGTCGGTCAAGGTGTGACTGGCTGCGCCCCACCAGAGTCCGGCGAAAATCGTTAGGGCGAGATTCTTGTCAATCGTCATGCCGCTCGCGGCGATGCTCGATTCGATGACGCGCCACGCATGCGCGACTTCACCCCAACCGGGCGCTGTCCCTCCGGCGACGAACAGCGCGCGCACATACACGCCAGCCGAAATCAGCAGCGCCAACACAATCGCGAAATAGACGACGCGAATGAGAGTCCCGAAAATTATCCCGTGCGACCAGCGCGAGCGATGTCGGAAAATCGCGCGGTAGGGAAGCCAGATGAAGCGGAAGATGCCCCAGCGCGTATACTGCCGCGACAGGATGTCCAAATCGGGGCCGAACATGAAACCGCCGAACAGCATCGCTCCCGTCAACACGCCGGCGAGCGCAAAACTTCCGGTCAAGCCCCACGCCGCGACGAACGTCGGCGGAGCCAGCAGCAGCGTGATCGCATCGTGTGTTTTTCCCGAAGGCATAGCGGAAGCAGATGTTGAGGCTGGATGTCTGAAGTCAGTAAAAACAAGCTGTTTTCGCTGACCTCCAACCTCCAACCTCTGACCTCTGTTTTATAGCACGCGCTTTGCGGAGAGTGCCAGTGGTTTGCCAGCCGTTTGCGCGCGCGCTACACTTGCTCCTTACATCTAGACACGCATGAGCAAAAAAGGAAAAGTACAAATAGCTTTCGAGTATGCGGCGGCGCGGGCGGTTCTTTCGGGACTTGGAATTTTGCCGAGACGCCTGTCGGTCGCCACAGGTCGCGGCGTCGGACGCCTCGCTTACAAGTTCGCCGGAGGACTGCGCCGTACGGGTCAACGTAATCTTGAATTGGCCTTTCCCGAACTGGACGAGCGCGAGCGCGAGCGCATCCTGCAAGGCACTTTTGCCAGTCTGGGGCGGCTGTTGGGCGAGTTCAGCCAGTTCCCGCGTTACACGCCGGAATCTCTGCGCGAGGTGGTCGAGTATGACAGCGAAGATATAAAGCTGCTCGATGTCGCGAAAGAGCGCGGGCGCGGCGTCATCTTTCTCACTTCGCATCTCGGAGCGTGGGAACTGCTCTGTTTCGCCCATTCCGCTTTCTATAACCCCATCAGTTTCCTCGTGCGCCCGCTGGATAACCCGCTCGTCGAAGAATTAATCGAGCGCAGGCGAATGCGCTTCGGCAACCAGCCGATTGACAAAAAAGCGGCGGCGCTCGCAGCCATGCGCCTGCTGCGTAAAGGCGGCACGCTCGGCATTCTCGCAGACCTCAACACACAGCCGCGCGAAGGCGTCTTTGTCCCGTTCTTCGGACACCTCGCTTGCACGACGGCTGGCGTCGCAACACTCGCCCTGCGTACCGACGCGACCGTTATCCCCTGCTGCGCTCCGTGGGATGAAGAGCGAAAACGCTTCGTCTTTCGCGGCGGCCCCGTCCTCGAACTCATGCGGACAGGCAATGGGGAACGCGATGTGGAGATTAATACAGCCAACTTTACCGCCGCCATCGAACGTCAGGTTAGGGCCTATCCAGACCAGTGGCTCTGGATTCACAAGCGTTGGAAAACGCGTCCTGAAGGCGAGCCGGACATCTACGCCAGACACAAACAGACCGATGCGAGTTCAAAAGCCGCGTCTCAAGCTGCAACTTGAGATGATTTTTGATTTAATCGCAAATTTTTAATAACACACTTTAATCTTTATTTTCAGCAAGTTATGGACATTCCATGGCGGCTGTCACAAAATTGTGTGGAAATTTTGTTTTTCTGCTTGACATCACATGTGTTTCAGTGTAATTTTGCACACGTTACGAAGCCAATAGAAATTCACATAGTGACGCGCTTCGATGTTGCTTGAAACAAGCGGTAGAGTCGGGTTCATACAACCTTAGGGGCTGAGAGCTGGATTTATCTTAAATATAGAGGCTCTCGGAGAAGGTCGCGCAAGTTTTTAGCTATTTTATCTCGCCCAACCCCAACACGACCGCCCACATCGCCGGATCGCCCGTAAGTGACGATCTCCAGCACGTTGTCAACGCCACCCTGAATCTCCGAGCCTGCCAAAAGCTTTACCCCGTTAGTCTACCCTAAGACTAACGGGGTTCTTCCTTTTAATTCCAGATTTTCGACTTGAGAGTTTAGTAACTGTGAAGTTCGTTAATGGCGCGCGCCACGTCTTCGATCTGCGGGAGGATGGCGTCTTCGAGTTGCGGCGCGTAGGCGACGAACGTATCGAGCGCGGCGACGCGCCGGACGGGCGCGTCGAGATATTCAAATAGCTCGTCGCCGATGCGCGCGGCAATCTCTGCGCCGAAGCCGTGCGAGCGCGTGTCTTCGTGCGCAATGATGACCTTGCCGGTCTTCCTGACGCTCTGCGCGATGGCTTCCCAATCGTAGGGCGCGAGCGTGCGCAGATCAATGACTTCGACGTTGATGCCCTGTTGTTGTTCGGCCTGCTTGGCGGCGACGAGCGAGCGTTGGACGAGCGCGCCGTAGGTGATGATGGAGAGGTCTGTGCCCTCACGCACCGTCTTGGCTTTGCCGAAGGGAATCATAAAACCGTCCGGCGGATATTGCGACTTGTTGTAAGCCTGACGATAGAGATGCTTGTGTTCTAAGAACAGCACGGGGTCGTCGCAGCGAATCGCGGTACGCAGTAGCCCGTTGGCATCGAGGGCGTTCGACGGATAGACGACGCGTAGCCCCGGAAGGTGCGTAAAGAGCGTGTCGCCGGATTGCGAGTGGTAAATCGCGCCGCCTTTCAGATAACCGCCGACGGGAACGCGCATGACGATAGGACATTTCCAGTCGTTGCCTGAGCGCCAGCGCATCAGCGCGAGTTCGTTGCGAATCTGGTGATAGGCAGGCCAGATGTAGTCGAAAAACTGAATCTCGACGACCGGCTTTATTCCGCGCGTCGCCATCCCTATCGCGCGCCCGACGATATTTGCTTCGGCGAGCGGCGAATTGAAGACGCGCGCGCTGCCGAACTTGCGTTGCAAGTTCGCCGTCACTTTAAAGACGCCGCCTTTGCCTTTGACCTTGTCCAGATTCTCTTCGCGCGAGACATCGGCCACGTCTTCGCCGAAGACGACGATGCGTGAATCTCTCGTCATCTCCTCGTGCATGCAGCGGTTAATGAGGTCAACCATCGTGCCCGCGTTGCCGGAGAGTTCGGCGTTAGCTTCTGTGTCAAACTCTTTCGAGGTCGGGTCAATATCGGGCGAGTAAATAAAGTCGGTTACAGTCTTCTGCTCAGGCTGCGGGCTGGCGAGCGCGAGGTCTGTCGCCTCATTCACTATCGCATCCACTTCATCCTTGATCTGCTGCAACTCTTCCTGCGTCGCCAATCCTTCGTTAATGAGCAGCGCGCCGAAGCGTTTAATCGGGTCACGCTCGGCATCGGACGTGCGCTCTTCGTCCGAGCGATAGAGCTTCTCGTCGTCCGAGAGCGAATGCGAATAGGGACGAATCACTTTCGCGTGGACGAGGGCGGGGCCGCGTCTGGCGCGGCAATGCTCGACGGCGCGACGGAGCGTTTCCAGAGACTCGACCGGGTCTGTGCCGTCGCATTTTTCGATGAGCAGATCGGGGAAGCCAGCGACGAGTTTCGACACGTCGCCGCCTGCGGTCTGTACTTCGACGGGAACGCTGATGGCGTAGCCGTTGTCTTCAATCAGAAACAGCACGGGCAATTTCAGATTGCTCGCCGTGTTCAGTGCTTCCCAGAATTCGCCCTCGCTCGTCGTGCCGTCTCCCGCCGACACGTAGGCGACCTCGTCGCCTCGAAAGCCTTCAACTTTGTCTTTGATTTCGTCAATCAAGCTGGCGCGATAACTTGCTTCGGCGCAGCCGACGGCCTGCAAAAACTGTGTGCCCGTGGGCGACGACTGCGAGACGATGTTCAGCTTTTTGTGTCCCCAATGCGAGGGCATCTGCCGCCCGTGCGAGTTCGGGTCTGAAGCCGCGCCGACCGCCGAGAGCAGTTGTTCGAGCGGTGTCATGCCGAGTTGCAGACAGAGCGCGCGGTCGCGGTAATAGGGATAGAACCAATCGTAAGCGGGCTTCAAGGCGAGTCCCGCCGCGACGAGGACGGCTTCATGTCCCGCGCCGCTGATTTGAAAGAAGATTTTGTTCTGTCCCTTAAGCTGAATTTCTTTATCGTCGACGCGCCGCGACATAAACATCGTGCGGTAAATCCCCACCATCTCATCACGGCTCAACCCGCGATACTCGCGCGCCTTCAACTCGGTCGCCATAATTTCTTCACTCCACAATAAAAACTGATTAAAAACTTAATCGTCGTATTCAGTTTCAAGCGTCATCCGGTAATCCTGCGCCATCGAGGGATGACCGTGCGCCGTAGCGACTTCAATGCCGCGTTCGTAAGCGCGGCGTGCGGCGGCGCGATTGCCGATCTTCTCGTAGGCGACGGCGAGCATCCCGTAAGCGTTGCCTTCATCGTCGGCGCGTTGGAGATACTCGGTCAGCGTCACGATCACATCATCGAAACTTCCGGCCTTCTCATACTCTTTCGCCAGTCCGAAAAGCACCGCCGTATTTTCGGGATCGCCGGACAACATCAATTTAAAGACATCAATGCGTGAAGACATAGCTGGTCAAATAGTCAAAAGGTGAATAGTAAATGTTGAATGGCGAAGAAGCAGTTTTTATTTACCATTCAACATTTATTGTTCGCCTGCTACTGAACTTTCGGCTGCCGGTTCTCGATGATGAGCTTGGCGATCGTCTGCAACTGCATGTTGGACGTGCCTTCGTAAATTGCTCCGATTTTCGAGTCGCGCCAGAATTTCTCGACGGGGTAATCTTTGACGAAGCCGTAGCCGCCGTAGAGTTCGATGGCTTTCGAGGCGATGTGTTCGGCGGCGCGCGACGAGAAGAGTTTCGCCATCGCGGCCTCTTTGACGAAGGGGCGATTCATGTCTTTCAGTCGCGCGGCATTGTAGACGAGCAGGCGCGCGGCTTCGAGTTCGACGGCGAGTTCGGCGAGTTGAAACTGCACGCCCTGAAACTGGTTGATGGTTTTGCCGAACTGCTGGCGTTCGCCCGTATAGGCGAGCGCGGCTTCCAAAGCGCCGCGCGCCAGTCCGACCATCTGCGCGCCGATGCCGATGCGTCCCTCGTTGAGCGTCTCAATCGAAACTTTGTAGCCACGGCCGACTTCGCCGAGCACGTTCTCTTTCGGCACGCGGCAAGCGTCGAAAATAATCTCTGTGGTCGAAGAAGCGCGGATGCCGAGTTTGTTTTCCTTCTTGCCGACGCTGAAGCCCTCGAATCCCTTCTCGACGATAAAAGCGGTGATGCCGCGATAGCCCGCTTCTGGGTCGGCGTTGGCGAAGACGATGAAGATTTCCGCCTCGACGCCGTTCGTAATCCAGAGCTTCTGCCCGTTCAACTCATAATGGTCGCCGCGATCAATGGCGCGCGTCGCCATGGCGAAGGCGTCCGAGCCGGAACCGGCTTCGCTCAGGGCATAAGCGCCGACTTTATTCGTCGCCAGTTGCGCGAGATATTTTTTCTTCTGCTCGGTGTTGCCCCAACGGATGAGCGCATTGTTGACGAGCGTGTTCTGCACGTCCATCAGCACGCCAACCGAAGGGTCAACGCGTGAGAGTTCTTCGACGCCGATGATGGCTGTGAAGAACGTCGCGCCCGCGCCGCCGTATTCTTCGGGCGTCTCGACGCCCATCAGTCCGAGATCGAAAAGCTGCTTGATGATGGCGGCGTCCATCTTGGCATGCTCGTCCATCTCTTCGCGGCGCGAGCGGATTTCGCCTTCGGCAAACTCGCGCACGCTGGCGCGAAACATTTCTTCATCTTCGGAATAGACGGTCAAGGGACTGCCTGTCAGGAGTTCTGTCGCTGCTTTGCTCATCGCTGGTTAACTCACAAAAAGTTAAGATTAAAGGGTGTACTGCGTAGAATGGCCTACAAGAGCGTCTCCGGTCAACTCGCCATGCAACAGTCGTTCGGAATAAAAACAGGTTTTTCTCGCGGAGACAGGGCGCGCAGCGAAACAGGCACAGGCGAGCGCCGGAATATTCCGCCACGCGCAGTATTTTCAACGCGCGCCCGGCGGCCTGACGGCCTCAGTTCCGGCTGTGAAATGTAGGGCTTTAAAATTTGAAATCTCAAATCCCGCACCACTCGACTTCCGCTTTCTCGCTCTCCGCATCTGCGGCGGTGAATGTGAGAGGCACTTCGCGGCGCGGCGTTTGCCGCTGTGATTGAGAGGCGGGCGAAAGTGGACTCGGAAGCGTGCCGCGCGTTTGAGGCAATCGGCGTGGATAGCGTATCTTGCTTTCATCAACTCAGCGGCACAGTCGAGGAAGTAAGGGGCGGCAACGAAAGGAGAGCGATTCGACTCAAAGCTGCGCGCGGGGGCAATCCGGCAGCCGGTAGAAAAACAAGCCTGATGATAATTTGCAATCAATGTGGAGGCGCGCTCGACGTTGACGCGCAAGCGTGCACGCAATGCGGCGCGAGAAGCGAACGCGCCGCGACGGTCGAAGGCGCGGGAGTTGATGCGCCAGAGCGGAAAAGCGCCTCGCGCAGATTTGCTCCCGCCGGAATCATCTTTGCCGTCGCGGGGTTGCTGCTCTTCGTCTATGTCGTCTGGAACGCCGATGTCGCCAAAATCTATGCAGACCTCAAGCGGCTCGGCGCGGGATTTTTCGTCATCCTGCTGCTGTCGGGTTCAAGGTTCGCCGTGCGCGCGTTGGCGTGGACGCTCTGCTTTGAAGCCCCGCACCGCCTGCGCTTCAGCGATGCTTTCAAGGCATATCTGACGGGCGATGCGGTGGGCAACATCGTGCCGCTCGGCATCGTCGTCAGCGAGCCAGCGAAGGTGGCTCTCGTGCGCGACCGCGTTCCGCTCGTCGCGGCGCTGTCGGCGATTGCGGTCGAAAATATTTTCTACAGCCTCTCGGTCGCGCTCTTCGTTTGTAGCGGCGCGGTCGCGCTGCTGTGGAGTTTTGATCTCTCGAAGGTGCAGCGCTGGATGAACATCTCCGTGCTCGTCGGGATGGGAAGCGTGATTCTCTTCGTCTTCGCGATGGTGGCGATGCAGTGGAAGATTCTGAGCGGCACACTTGAGACGCTCTATGCGCGCGGCATCGCGCGGCGCATGTTGGAGACGCGACGCGCGCGCGTGCGCTCGCTCGAAGAGCGCATCTACGGTTTTTATCGAAACAATCAGCGCTACTTTCTGCCAATCCTTTTCCTCGAAGCCTGTTTTCATCTGGCCGGAGTCGCGGAGGCTTACGTCACGCTCTACTTTATCAACGCCACGCCCCCGACGTGGCTCGCCGCCTTCGTGCTTGAATCCGTTAATCGGGTCATCAACGTAGTGTTTAAGTTCGTGCCGATGCGCGTCGGCATAGACGAAGCGGGGACAGGCAAGATGACGCAACTGCTGCAACTCGGAGCGACGGTCGGCGTCTCGCTCGCCATCGTCCGCAAAGCGCGGATGCTCTTCTGGACAGGCATCGGGATCGCGCTGCTTATCAAGCGTGGCCTCTCCGTCCGCGCCATCACCAATGAAGCGGCACAGGCGAAACAAACGGCAGCGAAGGACGTGAAATTAACGATGAACTATGAACAATGAAGCGGTTTTGAGTTTTCAGTAATAAATCTGCGTTCAATACTGAAAACTGAAAACTGCTTCATCGTTTCTTTTGTGGGGTTGAAAGAGAGTTGGCACAACCAATCGAGTTAGATTCAAAAAAGGGTACGCTGGCGCTCGGTGTGCGGGTGCGACAGGGAGGATTGACGGGCGCGCTTGAGCGACATGCGGCGCTGCTGGTCGTCGTGTTCGTGCTGCTCGGCTTCGGTCTGCGAGTGGGCGGCGTGGGCGAGGTCGGTTTTGCGGAAGACGAGATTAACAAACTCGACGCCGTGCACGCCTACGAGCGCGGAGAACTGGCGCAGAACTCCGAGCACCCGATGGTGATGAAGGGGTTGATTTTCGCCTCGATGAAACTGGCGCACTGGTTGATGCCGGTATCGGACGGCGGGGCGCGCACTTCGCCGGAGGGCAGCCAGCTCGGCATGAGCGACGAAGTGGCTCTGAGGCTGCCGAACATTTTGTTCGGCGCGCTGACGGTCGTCCCGCTCTTTCTGCTCGCGTCCGCTCTGTTCAATCGCCGGACGGGACTTCTGGCCGCAGCCCTCTGGGCGTTCGGCATCAACGCCATCACCTACAACCGCATCGCCAAAGAGGACACGCTGCTCGTCTTCTTCATGCTGTTTGCTTTTTACTTTTACCTGCGCGCCAAGCAGACGAGCGGCTTCGACCCGCTCGCCAAGCGACGCCATTATGTGTTGAGCGCCGTCTCGTTCGGCCTGATGGTCGCTTCAAAATATTTCCCGCACTACTTCGGCCTCAACATGCTCTATCACCATTTCGTGCCTGTCAGAGAGCGCGAACCCAATGAGCCGCACGGGCGGACTCCGGCGTACTTCTATCCTCTCGTCGCCCTCACTTTTCTCGTCGTCAATCCGGCGGTGCTGCTGCCGCAGACGTGGGCTTACCTGAGCGCATATTCGAGCGAGCAATTGCTGACGCATCATGGCTACCTGATGGGAGAGCAACTGTTCGCCAACACGATGTCGGGCACTCCTTTCCGGGGCACGCCCGTCTATTTTTATTTACTGTTTTTGCTCATCAAGATTCCGATCCCTGTGCTCTTCAGTTTCCTCGTCGGGCTGGTCGCCATCATTCGGCGCTGGCGCGAGCCGGGGCCTGCGTTTCTGCTGCTGATGTTCGTGCTCTGGATTGTGCCCTACTCGCTGGTCGGCGCGAAGTGGCTCAGATATACGCTCTCGCTGATGCCGTTCGTCTATATGATTTGCGCGGTCGGCATCGTCGCGCTGGTGCGTTGGTTGGCGGCGCTGATCGAGGCGCGCACCGCCAACGCCTCTGTGTCATTCCTGACGGCGAGCGCGGCTGCCATCCTCATCTTCGTCGTCGCGCCGACCTACACGGCCTACAAGAGCATGCCGCACTACGCGCTCTACACGAACGCGTTTGCCGCGACGCGCGCGGCTTACTTCTTTCCGCACGATGAGCTTTACGACGACGGCTTGCGCGAGGCGATTGAGTATGTCGCACGCCACGCGCCGGAGGGAGCCGTCATCGCGCACGAAACGCCGGGCGTCGTGCACTACTATCTGGAAAAATTCGGGCGCACGGATTTACAGTCGCGCATCATCTCGGACGCTCAGTTCGATGTCCGCCATGCGCCTGAGAATACTTTCGTGATTTTGCAGCGCGGGCGCACCTACTTCGAGAACCGCGACGAGTTCGCCGCCCTGCGAGCGCGCGCGCGTTTCAGGAAAGATTACGAAGTGTTCGTCCGCGACGTGAGCGCGGCTGAGGTTTATGTCGTGACCAGCCCGCGTCCGTCGGATTAGAGCGGATTCCGGATTGAACAATAAAAATTACTCCCGGCGAGCACTGGAATTTCAGATTTGAGATTTGAAATTCCGAATCTTCAATCACCCTCAACTTTTCGTTTTCTGAGCGCCTTGGCGTCTTTGCGTGAGAATAAGTTTCACGTCGGAGACGCCAAGTCGCAAAGAACAAGGAACGCTAAGAAGCATGCTTTTAAAATTGAACGCTCGGCGCGCGAGCCTGTTGTTGGTGGCCTTTGTGTTTGTCGTCGGCTTGACGTTTACAACGCGGGGGCAGGACGCGGGGCAGCCGCGGCGCGCGTGGGTGACGATTCTGGCGACGACAGACTTGCACGGCAATATCTTCCCGTTGGATTACTACACCAATAAGCCGGACGCGCGGGGGTTGGCGCGTGCCGCGACGATTATCAAGGCGGCGCGGAAGGAGAACCCGTCCGCGCTGCTGCTCGATTCGGGTGACACGATTCAGGGCACACCGCTCGAATATTTTCATAACAAGAAGAACAACCAGCCGCCAGACCCAGTCATGCTGGCGATGAATGCGATTGGCTACGATGCGATGACGGTCGGCAATCACGAATACAACTTCGGCCTGAAGGTTTTGGAGAAGGCGCGCGGCGAAGCGAAATTTCCGTGGCTCTCGGCCAACACTTATCGCATGGCAACCGACGAGACGTTCTTTAAGCCGTACCTTGTCAAAGAAGTCAGCGGCGTCCGCGTCGGCATCATCGGCCTGACGACGCCGGGCATTCCTTCTTGGGAGAACGCGGAGAATTACACGGGGCTGGAATTTCGTGCGCCCGTCGCGGAGGCGAAAAAGTGGGTCGCCGTGTTGCGCGGGCGTGAAAAAGCTGATGTCGTCGTTATGGCGATGCACATGGGGTTGGAACGCGACCTGCGGACGGGCGAGTTGAATCCCGGACAGGTGCAGGACGAAAACATGGCGATAGCCATCGCCGGACAAGTTCCCGGCGTTGACCTGATTTTGATGGGACACACGCACCGCGAAGTGCCCGCGCTCTACGTCGGCGGCGTGCTGCTTTCGCAGGCGAGCAACTGGGCGCGCAGTGTTGCGCGCGTGGATATTTATCTGGAAAAAACAGTCGGCGATGGTGTGGGCGCGAACGCTCCGCGCTGGCGCGTCACGTCGAAGCAGGCACGCACGATTCCTGTCACGGACGCGGTCGAGCCGGACGCGGAAGTTTTAAAACTCGCGGAGCCTTACGACCGCGAGACGCAAAGTTGGCTCGGTCAAATCGTCGGCGAGTCGGCCGCCGATTTATCGGCGCAGGATGCGCGCTTCCGCGACACGGCGATTCTCGACCTGATTCAGCGCGTGCAGTTGGAAGCGGGGAAGGCGGATGTTTCGATGGCCGCGAGTTTCAATCCGCAGGCGCGTATCCGTCAGGGCGCGGTGACTGTCCGCGACATCGCAGGGCTTTACGAGTACGAGAATACGCTCGTCGTCCTCGAAGTGACCGGGCAGCAGTTGCGCGACGCGCTCGAACATTCTGCGAAATATTTCAAAACTTATGTGCCGGGTAAAGCTGCCGCAGATTTAGTTGACGAGAAGATTCCGGGTTTCAACTTCGACATCGCGGAAGGCGTCGAATACGATCTCGACATCTCGAAACCTGTGGGACAGCGAATCCAGAATTTGCGCTTTCGCGGTCAGCCCGTCGCACCCGCACAGAAGTTCCGGCTCGTGACGAACAATTACAGAGTCAACGGCGGCGGCGGTTACACGATGTACAGGGGCGCGCCCGTCGTCTATCGCTCAAGCGTCGAGATACGCGAGTTGATTATTGATTGGGTCGAGCGACACAAGATCATCCCCGTCGAGCCGAACAACAACTGGCGTCTGCTGCCGACGAAATAAAATCAGAGCCTACAGATTGAAGATGTCAAATCTCACATCTTTAATCGCTCAACTTTTATGCGTCTTGGCGTGTGAATGAGTTTTACGCCAAGACGCAAAGAAAAAAGAACGCTAATGTCTGTTCCGACATTTAGCTCTCGTGTTAAAGTCGGATTCCGAAGGGGGATAGATTCTCATGATCCGAAATTTTCTCTGCCTGTTATTGCTGATGCTGACGGCGGCGGTCGGCGCTTCGGCGCAACAGGCCGCACAGCCACAGGCCAGCCCGCAGCCGCAGGCCAACGCACAGCCCGCGCCGCCCAAGACGCATCTCAAAGTCGGCGACCCGGCTCCCGACTTCACACTCATTGACACCGAGCGCAAGCAGGTAAAACTGAGCGACTTCAAAGGCAAGAAGAACGTCGTGCTCGCTTTCTACGTGCTCGCCTTCACAGGCGGTTGAGCGAAAGAATTGCAGGCATATCAGTCTGATATTGCCAAATTCGACGCTAATGACACGCAGGTGTTCGGCATCAGCATGGACAGCTTCGCCGCCAACAAACGCTTCGCCGAAGACATCAAAGTAAACTTCCCGCTCCTGAGCGACTGGAATAGAAAAGTCGTCAGAGACTACGGCATCTACAACGAGAAGAGCGGCTACGGCGTGCGCGCCACCTTCGTCGTTGACAAGGACGGCATCATTCGTCACATCGAAGAAGGAAACACGGCGATTGATCCGACCGGCGCATACGAGGCGTGCAACCTGTTTACGCATAAGAAGTCTTAGCCTTACAACGCGCAAGCTTCAAAAATCATCCGGCTTCTTTAAACGCGAAAGAGCGCAAAGAAGGCGCACACGACACAGAGCGAGTTTTCTCTGCGTCGTGTGCACCTTCTTTAGTGTCCTTCGCACGGTCGGATTTTTCTTTTGCACAACAAGAGCGAAGTGCGCTCACCAGATGTGCTCTTCGTCATGCATCTCGATTTGCGTGGTTGGCGCGATTCCCGCCGAGATGCGTCCCCACGCGCTCGTCCGCCAGTTGTCCGCCGCTTCTTTTTCGACCACCCACGGCGGCAGCACCATCAACAAGTAACACGACAGAGCATAGACGTAAGGCTCGTACATCTGCCGTAACTCACGCAACTTTTGATCGGCGGTCTCGTCGCTGCGCATGTTGATACTGGCTCCCTTCAGGATGCGCCGGATGCGCGCGAGGTCTTCCGCCGTCAACCTTTCGGGGTCGGGCGCGACCGGAGCCGTGTTGAAGATTTGCGCGATGTCCGCAATGGCGTGGCGCGCAATCGCAAAGGTCAGTTGCGCCTGCCAGCCGCACTTGCCGTCAACGCCGACAATCATCAGCGCGCACGTGTCGAGAATGGTCGTCAGAGCCGCGAGCCATGATTGGTTGTCGTGCTGCGAGCGGTAATAGCTCAGGAGCGGATAAGAAAGGTGACTCTCCAAAAGTTCAGCCGACCACTGTTCCCACTCACGCAGGAGAGGATTGATGTCGTCCATGCTGGCGTGGCTGCCGTGTCGGCGCAATAGTTCGGTCGCGGTCGAAGGCGAACCGGCACGCGCGTCCAACAGCGTGATGCTGACTTCGCGCCGCGAGAAGGCTTGATAGAGTACGGGCAGGTAACCGATGACGATGGCGAGGAAACCAAAACCCGTCCCCGCTTCGATGACGGCCAGCGTGCGCCCGATTCCTTCGACGGGAAAGACATCTCCGAAGCCGAGCGTGAAGAAAGTGACGCCGCTCATGTAGAAATACGTGCCGAAGGTCTGCGCGGCGTCTGCGACGTTGAGTTTCACCTCAAGCGACCAATGCACTAACGCGAAGCCGAGTATCAATCCCAACGCCCAGACCATCAACAACATCAACAGAGAGAGAGGGCCGTAGAAGCTCAAAAACTTTTCGCGTTGCTTGCTCTTCGAGATGCGGCGCGCGATGGCGCTGAAGGGTGACCACGTGTACATGTAGAAGAGGCGCGTCAGCCGCAGACGGCGCATCACGCGGCGCGGCAAGACAATCGTCTCGAAGGCTTCCCAGAGAACGACGGCGACGAGAGTGCAGCCGACGAGAAGAAGGAAATTTTTCATCGTTGTTAAAGTTCCGAATCCAAAAATATTTCACGCCAAGACGCAAAGGCGCAAAGTAGAAACATGAATTTGCATGTTGAGCTTTGCGTGCTTCTTCTTGGCGTCTTGGCGTCTTGGCGTGAAACTTTCTTTCGCTTTCATCTCACGCACCCTTATCTGCGACGGGCGCTTCGTCCGCGTGAAAAGTCGCGCGCGCTTTCCAGCGACGGTAGAAGTGAAGCGCGAGCGCGAGCCACACGCCGCTCAAGAGATACGCGCCGAGTGTGTCGCTCGGCCAGTGCGCGCCGAGATAGACGCGCGACAGCCCGACGAGCAAGACAGGCAGCGCCGTGACGGCGAGCGCCACAGGACGCAGCCACGAACCGCGCCGAAGCAGCGCATAGCCGACGAAAAAGAGAAAGCCGAAAAAGCCGACATAAAAAGTCACGTGCCCCGAAGGAAAGCTCTCCGTGGCGAGCGCGCTGTTCCACACATGAACGAGGTCTGTGGAGGGGCGCGGGCGCGCGATTAAAAGCTTAAACATCCGGTTGATGAACTGGCTACCGCCCGCGCTCAACACGAGTCCGGCCATCTCGCTACGCCGCCCGCAAGCGAGAAAGAGCAGCGCCACCAGCGTTGTCAAAATCCAAGGCGTTAAGCCGTCGCCGAAAAGCGAGACGATGCACATCAATTCCGCGAACGCGGGCGCGTCGAGCGTCTGCACGGTGCGCGCGGCGCGCAAGTCCCAGTTGAAGTAGGCGTCGAAGCGTGCGAAGGCGGCGAGCACGGCGAAGGCTGCGAGCGCCAGCACGTAAACGGTCTGCGCGCGCCAGAGACGGGACACGGCGCGGCGTCTCTCGCCTCGCTCTCCGGCGTACGAGGCGGCGGTCGTTTCCGCGTCGCGTCGCGCCGGAAGGTCGCTTGGTTGCTCTTCGTGCGGCATGAAAGTTTCTGTTAAAAAGTCTGCTGTTTGCCACGCCTCCGGCGCGGCGGGCGCATGTTATAATCAGTTCGGATTGCTCCCGAACATAAACGATAGAGAGAGCGTCGGCAAGCTGCGACGAGAGCCGGAGGCCATCGCATCCGGCTGGCACGCGCACGCCGCTTGATCGTCGGGGCGGTCGTCTTTAAACCAAGGAGGGACGGTTTTGCTGAGAGTCGAATATCGAGACGGACTATACCTGCCTGATCTAGACCTGTGGTTCGACACGGATGAGCCGCGCGAGCGTTGCGTCATCTCGCACGCGCACTCGGATCACATCGCGGAGCATCGCCGCATCGTCGCCACGCCCGAGACGGCGCGCATCTTTCGCCACCGGCAGGGCGAAGCCGAAGTCGAACTTTTGTCCTACGGCGAGCGGCGCGACTACGGTCGCTATGCCTTGACAATGTATCCGGCGGGGCATTGTCTGGGTTCGGCGCAGATACTTGTCGAGGCCGACGGCGAGCGTCTGGTCTACACGGGCGACATCAAGTTGCGCGCCAACGTCGCGGCTGAGGACGCCGTCATCGTGCCCTGCGATACGCTCGTCATGGAGTCTACGTTCGGCGACCCGACGTACCGTTTCCCGCCCGACGTAGCGACCTTTGATCGCCTCTATGCGGCGGTTGACCGCGCCTTCTCGGACAAGCGTGTGCCGGTCGTGCTGGCTTACGCGCTGGGCAAGAGCCAAGAGGCTCTGGAACTTTTGCTGCGGCGCGGCTACCGCGTCACGCTGCATGGCTCAATCTGGAATGTGACGGAGATTTACAGGGAACTCGGCGTTGAGTTCTCCGGCGCGTACGAACGTTACGACCGTGAGAAGTTGCACGGGCGCGTGCTGATGACACCGCCCGGATGCCGCAAGCAGGCGATGATTCAAAACATCGAGCGGCATTATCTAATTATGCTCACGGGCTGGGCGATGAGTCGCAGCGCGCCCTACATGTATAAGGGCGTAGACCTCGTGCTGCCGCTCTCAGACCACGCCGACTACGACGACCTCTTGCGGCTGGTGCGCGAGTCAGGCGCGCAGAGAATTATCACCATGCACGGCGCGGCGAAGTTCGCCGCATACCTCCGCGAGTTGGGACTGAACGCCGAGCACCTCGCGCAGCATCCCGGCTCGAACACGAAGAAAGGCTCGATGAAGAAAGCTTCGACCGCCGTGCCCCAGACGCTCTTCGAGCGTTGAGCGGCTGGCGAACGAGGGCAACCTCTTACTGCTCGAAGAAGCTTCAGAGCGGCGCGGGCGCGCGGGCAAAAGAATCTGGGCGGTGACGGGCTTCCTCGTCTTTCTCTTTTTCTCGGCGACGCATCTCTTCGACATGCCGCTCGCCATCGCCGTTTTGCTCGGCGTGCTGATTCTACTGGCGACGCGCAGCGTCCGCACGCAGGAGGTTTATGAACTGATTGACTGGCGCTTGATTGTCCTGATTGCGGGCATGATTAGCTTCGGGACGGCGATGGAGAAATCGAAGGCCGACCAGTATCTCGCCGCCTTGATCCGCGACAACTTTCAGGCTTACGGCAGTCTGGCGGTGCTCGCGGGCTTCTTCGCGCTGACCATCGCGTTGACGCAGCCGATGTCGAATCAGGCCGCCGCGCTCGTCGTGCTGCCGATTGCCGTCAAGACCGCGCTGCTTTTAGGATACAACCCGCGCACCTACGCCGCCTCCTGCTCATTCCTGACGCTCTTAGAGCCTGCCTGCGTGCTCATCTACACGCCGGGTCGCTACCGCTTCTTCGACTTCGTTAAAGTCGGCTCAATTCTCACGCTCGCCGTCTTTGCCATCGTCATGCTGCTCGTTCCCATACTCTGGCCGCTGTAAATAAGGCGAAAGTTAAAAGTACAAAGTTAAAAGCTGCAAGAACACGCGAAGATTGTGAGGCGGTTATATTTTGCTTGCGAGGCATCTCCCGGCTCGAATCCGACCTTTCACCCTTTGCCTTTTTAGTTTCGCCTTCGTATAATGCGCGGGCTTCGAGAAAAGGGGTGTTCTGAAGCGTCGAGCACGGGGATGTCAAAGTTTCGAGCCTTCCTAGCACAAACACGGACAGAAGAATAATGGCAAAGAACACTAGCTGGAGAGAGCGTCGTCGTGTCGCGCAAACGCGCACGGCTCCACTTCGCTCGCTCGCTGCCGGGTTTATGCAGCTTGCGCGCGCCGCGTTTGCCGAACCCTACAAACTCGATATTGAACGCCACGCCATTGGGCTGCGCCGCCTACCGCCCGAACTCGACGGCCTCCGCATCGTTCATCTCTCAGATATTCATCACAGCCCGTTTACGGGGCGCGAACAGATCGAACGCGCCGTCGAGGCCGCCAACAATCTACAGCCCGACATCATCGCCTTGACCGGCGACTACATCTCACACGAACGCGAATACGCCGCGCCCTGCGCAGAGATGCTCGGACGCCTGCGCGCACGTTGCGGCGTCTATGCCGTCCTCGGCAACCACGATAACTGGGTCGACGCCGCGCTCATTACAGACCTCTTCCGCGCCGAGGGCATCCATGTTCTCGTTAACCAAGGAATGCGCTTTGAGCACGAGGGCGCGTCGTTCTGGCTGGCGGGGGTGGACGATACAATGGTCGGTCTGGAAGATTTGCCGCTCGCGCTGGCCGGTTCGCGCGCCGACGAGATGAAACTGCTGCTGGCGCATAATCCCATTATTTTACGCCGCGCCGCACGCGCCGGGGTTGACCTCGTCCTTTCAGGCCACACACACGGCGGACAGGTTACCTGGCGCTCGGAGCATTCGGCTTCGGGGCGCGTTCGCCGGCGCATCCTGCGCGGGCTGGCACGCCACGGCGATACGCAGATTTACGTCACGCGCGGCCTTGGGACGGTCGTCCTGCCCGTCCGCTACGGCTGCCTGCCGGAAGTTTCCTTCCTGCAATTGCGCCGCCTCGATTAATCAAAAGTCTGAAGTCGCAGGCTGGTCTTTGACTTTGAACTCCAGACTTTTAGACTTCAGACTTTTGACTTTTTATGTCCTCCCGCATCGTCACACTGCCTAATATTCTGACCGTCATTCGCATGATGATGATTCCGGTCTTTGTGACGGCGCTCTATTACCAGCGGTTCGATTGGGCGCTCGCCATCTTCGTTTTTGCGGGCTTGACCGATGGCATTGACGGCTTTCTCGCGCGCCGCTTCGACCAGAAATCCCAACTCGGCACGATTCTCGACCCTATCGCAGACAAACTCCTCCTCGTCACTTCTTTCATCGCCCTCTCTTTGGATTCCATCATGTCACGCGGAAATCACCTGCCCGTACCCTTCTGGGTGACGGCAGCCGTCATCAGCCGCGATGTCTTCATCGTCGTCGGCGCGGCGGCCATCAACGTCGTGACAGGATTCCGTGGCTTTCGCCCGTCTCTGCTGGGCAAAATCAACACGGTCGTGCAGATTACGGCGATTGTCATCATCCTCGCGCTGGCGCGCATTCCCTACCTACGCGGCTTCATCCTGCCCACCGTCTACGCCATCGTCTTCATTTTCGCGGTTAGTTCAGGCATCCACTACGTCTTTTGGGGGGCTAAGCTCATGAATGAAGAGAAAAACGCACGCGAAACACACTGAGCCGTCTCTTTTAAATAGCTGAAAACAATAAGATTAATAGTTCAAAGGGCGTGGCGCGCGGCCTTGATAAAAAACTTGACAAGAAGGCACTCAAGTATTATATTAACGACGTGTTCAAGTCGCTTTCAGATCGCCTTCAGCGGAGGATTTCGTCCTCTGAAAGAGGCGTGCGAGAGAGCGGAAGCGGGCAACGAAGCTTAATCGCCCGCGCTTCGGCTTTTCCGTCTGCGGGGCGGGTGAGCGCGAGCGAAATCAAGATTGGAGAAGAAAATAGCAATGAGCAAGATTATCGGTATTGACTTAGGTACTACGAACTCGTGCGTCGCCGTGATGGAAGGCGGCGAGCCGACCGTGATTACTAATTCGGAAGGCGGTCGCACGACGCCCTCCGTCGTTGCCTTCGCAAAAGACGGAAATCGTCTGGTCGGACAGGTCGCCAAGCGTCAGGCCGTGACCAACCCGGAGAACACGATCTATTCGATCAAGCGTTTCATGGGTCGTCGCTTTAACGAAGTTAGCGAAGAGATTAAACAAGTTCCTTACAAAGTGCAGGGTGCCGGAAACGGCGACGTGCGGATTGTGGCGGGCGGCAAAGACTACAGTCCGCCGGAAATTTCCGCGATGATTCTGCAAAAGATGAAGCAGTCGGCGGAAGACTATCTCGGCCAAAAAGTTGACAAGGCGGTGATCACCGTCCCGGCCTACTTCAATGACGCGCAGCGTCAGGCGACGAAGGACGCGGGAAAAATCGCCGGTCTCGAAGTGATGCGTATCGTCAACGAGCCGACGGCTGCCGCGCTCGCCTACGGACTCGATAAGAAGAAGGATGAAACCATCGCCGTCTTCGACTTTGGCGGCGGCACGTTCGACATCTCGATTCTCGAAGTCGGCGAAGGCGTCGTCGAGGTCAAATCCACGAACGGCGACACGCATCTCGGCGGCGACGACATTGACGAGCGGCTCATCGAGTGGATTATCGAGGAGTTCAAGCGCGATCAGGGCATTGACCTCTCTGGCGACAAGATGGCTTTGCAGCGTCTCAAAGAGGCCGGTGAAAAAGCGAAGATCGAGCTGTCAAGCACGATGGAGACGGAAATCAACCTGCCCTTCATCACCGCAGACCAGTCGGGGCCGAAGCACCTCGTCATGAAGTTGACGCGCGCACGCTTCGAGCAGTTGATTGACCCAATTTTGCAGCGTCTGCGCGCGCCGGTCGAGCAGGCCATTAAAGATGCGGGCATTGAAGCCGCGAAGATTGATGAGGTCGTCCTCGTCGGCGGCTCGACGCGCATTCCGAAGGTGCAGGAAATCGTCAAAACCATCTTCGGCAAAGAGCCGAACAAGACCGTCAATCCTGATGAAGTCGTCGCTATCGGCGCGGCTGTGCAGGCGGGCGTGCTGTCGGGCGAGAAGACAGACATTCTGTTGCTCGACGTGACGCCTCTCTCACTCGGCATCGAAACTCTGGGCGGCGTCTTCACCAAACTCATCGAGCGCAACACGACGATTCCGACACGCAAGTCGGAAATCTTCTCGACCGCTTCGGACAACCAGACTTCCGTGGAAGTTCATGTCCTCCAAGGCGAGCGCCCGATGGCTTCGGACAACCGGACGTTAGGAAAGTTCCACCTCGTCGGTATCCCGCCCGCACCGCGCGGCATGCCGCAGGTCGAAGTGACGTTTGACATTGACGCCAACGGCATCGTCAACGTCTCGGCCAAGGACATGGGCACGGGGCGCGAGCAGAAGATTACGATCACGTCTTCTTCCGGTCTCTCGAAAGATGAGATTGACCGCATGATGCGCGAGGCCGAATCGCACTCGTCCGAAGACGCGAAGAAGCGCGAAGAGATCGAAGCGCGCAACCGTCTGGACGGTCTCTACTACTCGGTGGAGAAGACCTTCAACGAGAATAAAGAGAAGCTGGACGGTGCGGCCACGACGCAACTCGAAACGGCTCTGGCGGACGCCAAGAAGGCGCTCGAAGAAGGCGGCGCAGACCGCTTGAACGATGCCTTCAACAACCTGCAAACCGCTTCGCACAAACTGGCCGAAGCTCTCTACAGCACGCAGGGCAGCGGCGACGCAGCAGCAGGCGAAGGGGGCGAGCAGGCGTCGGCGGCGGGCGCGACGGGCGCAGCGGGCGGCGCATCTTCGACGGGCGGCGGTGGTGATGACAACGTCATTGACGCCGAATACGTTGACGTAGACGACAACACCAACAAATAAAAGAGTGACAAGGGACGAGTGGCGAGTGGCGAGCTAAGACAGGCTTTTAAACTTGTCACTCGTCGCTCGTCACTTGTCACTGCTTTCAAATGGCAAAAGAAGATTTCTATCAAGTGCTCGGCCTCAAGCGCGACGCGAAGCCGGAAGAAATTAAGAAGGCGTATCGTCGCCTCGCGCGCAAGTATCACCCGGACGTGAATCCGGGCGACAAATCCGCCGAGGAGCGTTTCAAGAAGATTACGGAGGCGCACGACGTGCTCTCCGATCCGAAGAAGCGCGGCATCTACGACCGTTTCGGCCAGTACTCCGACAACCTCGCGGATGCGGCGGCGCGCGGCGCAACACCGGGCGGCGGGGCTGGGCGCACTGCGCCCGGCTTCGATTTCACGGGCTTCGACTTCGGCACTGGTTCGACTTCATCGAGCGGCGGCGGCAGTGGCGGTTCGAGCTTCCGGGACATCTTTGCAGACCTTTTTAGCGGCGGCGCGACGAAGCCTGAGCGCGAACCGCCGCGCCCGATGCCGCAACGCGGAGCCGATATCGAAATGCCGCTCGCGCTCTCGTTTGAAGAGGCCGTCACGGGCATGACGACGAACATCACGGTCAACCGCTCCGAGCAGTGTTCACGCTGCAACGGCGCGGGCGACGCGGGCGGCCCGCTCGTCACCTGTACGACCTGCGGCGGTTCCGGGCAGGTGCAACGCGCGGGCGGGCGACTTCGTTTCGCACAGGAATGTCCAGACTGCGCGGGCACCGGCAAACGCCGGACACCGTGCGCCCTGTGTCATGGCAAAGGCACTGTGCCGAAAACCGAGCAGGTCAAGGTGCGTATCCCTGCGGGCGTAGATACAGGCTCGCGCGTGCGTATTCCGGGCAAAGGCGAAGGCGGGCGGCTCGGCGCTCCGGCGGGCGATCTCTTTATCATCACGAACGTCGGGCGGCATCAACACTTCACGCGCAAGGGCGATAACATCTACGTGACGATTCCTTTGACCGTGCCGGAAGCGGCGCTCGGCGCGAAGATTGAAGTGCCGACGGTTGAAGGCAAAGCGCAGTTGAGGATTCCGCCCGGCACGCAGTCCGGGCAAAAGTTTCGCCTGCGCGAGCGCGGCGTCCCCTCTTTGCGTAACCCGGAAGCGCGCGGCGATCAGTTCGTTGAAGTTCGCATCGAACTGCCGAAAGTGATTTCGGAGGAGACCAAAGAACTATTAAAAAAGTTCGCGCAGATCAACGCGGAGAATCCGCGCGTCTCGATGGGACTGGAATAAGTTTTCAGTTTGCGGCTGTTTACTAAAGACAGGAAACTGAAAACTGAAAATTGAGTTATGAAGCGTAAAGGCGGCACATACACAATCAGCGCGGTGGCGACGCAGTACGAGATTCACCCGCAAACTTTGCGTCTCTACGAGCGTGAGGGGCTGCTGAAACCTTCGCGCTCGGTCGGCAACACGCGCCTTTATACTGATTCAGACCTTGAGCGGCTCGAACTGATTCTCTCTCTGACCAGAGACCTCGGCGTCAATCTCGCGGGCGTCGAAATCATCCTCAACATGCGCGAAAAGATGGACGCCATGCAGCGCGAGTTCGAGCGCTTCTTCTCATACCTACAGGCGCACGCCGAAGAGTTCACGCACTTCACGGAGTCTCCTCCGCCCGAAGCTGGCGCGCTCGTGACGACCACGCGTACCGCCACACTGCAACGCCGACGCCCCAACCCGCGCGGCTAAAACTGCGATAGACTTTCCAACAGTTCGAGAAGTCGCCTGACCTTCCGTCCCCCGAAAAAATTCTTGTCATCCTTGCGCGCAGGGTGTAGAGTGCGCGCCCTGTCGGGACGTTCTCGAAGGACGCTTTGCTCGACCTCCCACCCATTTGCCTTAGATAAGGCATCTCGATTCTTCAAGGCCACTTCAGTCGAATCAGAGTGAAGCTGTATTTCTCTAACCTCGCTTGCAGGGCGCGCTCGCAGGTGTTTGCTCCGCGCAAAATGCGTTCGCACCTATCCGTCTTCAGCCAGCCCCACCCGCAAGGAGAAAAAAGATGCACCGCCTCACGCTTCATGCGCGAGTTATTTCCCATGCTGTTCATCGCACGATTATCGTCTCGTTTCTATTTGCTTTCTTCTTTCCGGCGCAGACCCTTTGCGCGCAAGACCTCGACAATGTTTCCATCGGCGGGCGCGTCGCCGACGAGCGCGGCGCGGTGCTGCCGGGAGCAATCGTGACGGCGACGCTCGTCGCCACGGCGACCGAGCGTTCCGTCTCGACCGACGGCGAAGGCCGCTATCGCTTCGTTGAACTCAGTCCGGGCGCTTACAGTGTGCGTGCAGAGCATCAGGGTTTCGCTGTCGAAGAAAAGTCTGGACTGCTGACCGTCGCGGGTCAGAACGTGCGGCTCGATTTCACACTGCGACCGGCGGGCGTCGAGGCAAATCAGATCGTCTCCGCCGAAGCGGACGCTGCGCCCGTTGACGTGACGCGCACCGTGGTCGGCGGGACAATCGCGCGCCATGAGATTGAGGCTTTGCCGGTCAACACGCGCGCCGCGCTCGATTTTATCTTCACGCTCGGCGGCGTGACGGAAGAACCGCTCAGTCTGCGAGACGTAGCCGAGGACCGCGATTCGCGCACAGGCATCCAGCGAACGAACCAGACGCCTGAGGAGGCTGGAACATTCAGTCTCGCAGGCGGCGCGGCCTTCTCGAACAACCTCACGATTGACGGCCTTGACAACAACGACGACCGCGCCGCGCGCGAACGTTTTCAGCCCTCACTCGAAGCCGTCGAAGAGTTGCAGGTCATCACGAATCAATTCTCGGCAGAGTACGGTCGCGCCTCGGGCGGACGCATCAACCTGCGCACGCGCGCAGGCTCGAACAATCTGCACGGACGCCTGCTCTACTTCTTCAGAGACGAATCGCTCGACGCGAATACTTTCAACAACAACCGGCGCGGCCTCAAGCGTCTGCCATTCCAACAACACACTCCGGGCTTGACGCTCGGCGGCCCCTTCTCTCTTCCGCCTGAATATCTCAGCCCGCTCGACTATCGCGGGACGAACCGCACGCATTTTTTTATCGCCTATGAATTCGACACGACGCTCGACACGACCCTCATAGATACGCTCGTGCCCGTCGAGCAGAACACGCTGTTTCCACTGCCCGCGCCGACGACGCTCATGGGGCGCAGAAGAGAATTAACGGCGACCGCTCCGAACTCTCCTGCCGAACTCGCCCCTTTCATCGAGCGCGTCGGCACTCCGTCGCGCAATCACATTTTCACCACACGCCTCGATCACAAATTCAGCGAGACACACAACGGCGCGTTTCTCTTGCAGTTTGGTCAACTCAAAAACCTGCGACAGTTTGGCGGCGACCTGCGACTCGCCGGAAGCCTACAAGGGCGGACGCGCCGGACAGCAGCCCTCTCGTACACCGATAACTACGTCATCTCGCCGCGCCTCGTGAACCAACTGCGCGCGCAAGCCTCGCGCCTCGAACCTATCTTTCAGGCGCAGGGCAGCCATGCGCTGCCCGTCGTCCTCATCACGATTAGAAACCCGCTCGGAACTGACGACGCGCTCGACCGCTCCGGTACACTCGTCGCCGGTTCCTCGAACAGCGGCGCGAGCGAACGGCGCGAAACACGTCTCCAACTTCAAGACGCTCTGACGATTGTTATCGCCGCGCACACACTGAAATTCGGCGCGGACATGCAGCGCATCCGCTCAACTTTCGTTGACCTCGCAGACACGACCGGAACCTACACTTTCACGAGCGCGGGCGACTTTCTCGCCAACATGCCGTCGCGCTTTCGCCAGAGATTCCACACGGCTTCAACGCAGACGAACCGCTACACGGGCGTCTTCGTGCAGGACGAATGGCGTCTGCGACCGAGCCTCACGCTGAGCTACGGGCTGCGCTACGAGAACGAGAGCATCCTGCGAGACAGAAACAACTTTGCGCCGCGCATCGCCATCGCGCTCGATCCGACGGGCGCGGGCAAGAGCGTCCTGCGCTTCGGCGCGGGTCTGTTTTATAACCGCGCGCTCCTGCGCACGATTGATGATTTCACGCTCGGCGGAGAGTTGATTGAGTTCGACACCAACACGCTGCCCGCAGCCTCGCGCCGCGACTTCATCGCCGCGAACCTCCGTTTTCCCGCAGCACTCAGCGCAGACTCTCCGCTCGTCCGGCAGTTCGGCGCGCGCATCTCGAACTTCACACGACAGCTTGACCCGAACCTTCGCATCCCTGAGAGCTATCAGGCCAACGTCGGCTTTGAGCGTGAGCTACCGTGCGGCTTCGTCGTGGAAGCAAACTATAGTTTCAATCGCGCGTTGCATCTCTGGCGAGAGTTCAATGCCAACGCGCCCGTGCTCCCGCGCGGCTTTAAAAATTTTACAGACTATCTAGCCTCGCGCGACTTTCCCAACTTCCGCAACGAGGCGGGCACACGCCCGGTCTTCAATTCGCAGACGGCGGGCGAACTGGTGCGCTTTACGACTGTTCCCGTGGTTGCCGGAAATTCGGAAGCTATCGGGCGCGTGTTCGAGTTCGGCATCCCTATTTCGATTTTCAATCTCAACAGCATCAGTTCAACGACGACACTCGAAGCGGCGCTCGGCGCACTTCAGGATTTACGCCCCGACCCTTCGCGCGGGCAAGTTGAACAACTTGCTTCCATCGGTAACAGTTTCTATCACGGCCTGACCGTCGAACTGCGACGCCGCTTCGCGCGACGCGGCGACGGCGCGGGCTTTTCGTTCCGCGCCGCTTACACGCTCTCGCGGCTGACGGACGATGGCATCGTCAACACTTCGGATGCCCTCGCGGTCGGCGACTTTCGTCATGAGCGAGCGCGTAGCCTGCTCGACCGCCGTCAACGCTTCGTCTTCTCCGGCATCTTCGATACGCCGCGCACGCTCGGCAGGTTGCGCCTCGGAGCAATTTTTCGCCTCGCCTCCGGCGCTCCCTTCAACATCAGCAACGGCGGCCTCGACCGTAATCTTGACGATGTCTCTAACGACCGTCCGCTCTTCAGCGGCGACCTCAAATTGTTACACTCGCGTCGTCCCGGTCAGCCGCCGGACGCGCGCCTGCTCGACGCGCTTGCGCTGCCGACCATCGGGCAAACCGGCAACCTGCCGCGCAACGCCGGGAGCGGCCCCGCACTCTTCACCTTCGATCTCAATCTCACGCGCGAGTTTCGTTTCACAGAGCGCCTGCGACTGCGCCCGGTCATCGAGATTGACAACGTGCTCAACAAGACTGTCTTTACATTCGGAGCGGAGTTTATCAACTTCGACGCGCTCAGCCCCGCTGCGACGCCGGAACAGCGACAAGCCTTTCTCGATTCCTTCCTCGTCCCGACGCGCACACTTCGCCCGCGCACCGTTCGCCTCGGCATGCGCTTCGACTTCTGATGGAAAGAAATTCACAGGATGGACAGGGTAAAGGCGGGTAGGATAAAAGGGTGGAAGAAAAGGGGTAAAGGGGTATAAAGAGAGAAAGCCGTGACGGCACTGCTTTCCCCTTTACCCCTTTACCTTATTTTACCCCTTAATTCTCTCTGTGCGAGGGGAAACTGTCGAGAAAGGCTTCGACAACGCGCGGGTCAAACTGCTTGCCGGTGTGCTGGCGCAGTTCGGCGACGGCTTCGTTGTGCTCGCGCGGTTTGTTGTAGGCACGGTTTGAGACAATCGCGTCGTAGGTGTCTGCGACTTGCACAATGCGCGCCATGAGCGGGATGTCTTCGCCGCCGAGACGGTGCGGGTAGCCTTTGCCGTCCCAACGCTCGTGGTGGTGCTCGGTGCGAATACGCAGTTCGGGCGAGAGGTTGAAATAGGTGGCGAGCAGCGCGCCGAAACTGGGATGAAGATGAAGGATGAATTGTTCAAGGCGCGTCGGCTTGCGCGGGCGCATGAGAATGCTTTCGGGCACAAGAATCTTGCCGATGTCGTGCATCATCGCGGTTGAGGCCAGTTGTTTCAGACGGGCATCATCGAAGCCGTAGGCACGCCCCATCGCATGCGAAATTCGCGCGACGCGGACGCAGTGCTGATAAGTTGAAGGGCGTGTGCGGCGGAGTCTGGCGACGAGCGTCTGGATGCCGTCGGTGCTTTTCATGGCACGCTCACGGCCTGCTCCGAGCGCCTTCAGACGCGCGCAGGCTTGCTGAAAATAGTGCGTCCACCCGGCGCTCGCAAGGCGAACAGTAGCCGTTCCCTGAAAGTCTAACGATAACTCATCTTGCATCGGCGATTCTCCTGTTGGGGATATATACTCGTCGTGTACTACAGGATGCCTAATCGGAAACGTAAGCCGCACCGCGCGTCCGACCGACCATCAAAAAGTTACATTTCAGGGGGTTTTAGAACAACTCTCTTAATAGCATCTGCCATGCCATGTTTCCTCCATGCAACACGGGTCTGAGAGCGACAGGCGATAGCGCGTTTGGCGATTGTTGGGCGCTCGGCGAGAAGCACGTTTAACCCTTCACTTGCGCCGGATGAGTTAAGAATTTAAGTGAGCCTTTATTGAAATTCGCGCGCTCTTAGCGTCGCCTGAAAGAGTTAATTGAGAGTCGTTCAGACGGTCGGTGCTTATACCATTTCGTGCTTCCACGCGCGCCCGTCGCACCTTGTCGGATGACCGCGCCGCGCTCTGTGCGAAAGCACACGTTCAACTTTTAGAACTGTTATAGAACTGTTAATTGAGCGCCTCAGACCGCTGCCGGGGCACGCGTCGGGACTGTGATAAACTCGGCGCTTCGGAAAGCCTTGGGCGGTGCACAGGAATGGAGACGGATGAGCGACGCGGACGCACGGAAGATTTTGCACGAAGATATTGAGGCGGCGCTCCTCGACGCCGATCTGTTTCTCAAGTATCAGGCTCCACAGCGCGCTATCGAACGACTTCAGACGGCCATCGCTCATCACCCGCGCTCGATTAGCCTGCGAGAGAAACTACGCGAGGTCGCCGTCGCCGCGAAGCGGACAGACGAGGCTGCCAGACAATGTCTCGCGCTCGCCAGCATCTACATCGCGCGCGAGGATTTTGAAGCGGCCTACGAACGGCTTCTCGAAGCCAAGCAGATTGACCCGCGCATCAATATCGCTACCGGCCTCGAAGCGATACGGCGTGCCCGCCACCCAAGCCTCCAACCGGCTGCGGCTCAGGCGGTCGCCCCCGTCACGGCGTCGGCAGCCGCGCGTCACGTCACGCTCGCCGGAGACCTCGCCGCCGTCTCCATCTTCGACGCCGTGCAGGTTATCGAAAATTCGCGCCTGACGGGCGCGCTGACAGTCGAGAATGCGGAGCGACGCGGGCGCGTACACTTCAACGAGGGGCGCATCGTCGGCGCGGAGTGCGAGCAACGCGAAGCGCCCGAAGCCTTCCGTCTGATTGTCGAACTGACGAGCGGCGCTTTCGACTTTGAAAAATCCACGACCGAGTTTCCCGTCACAATCAACGCCGCGAGCAACACTAACCTGCTCCTCGATACGCTCCGTCAACTGGACGAAGAGAAGCAGGGAAACGATGAACAATGAGCGATGACTTATGAATTTAAGACAGCAATGCTTTTGTCTTTCAGTGCATCGCTGCGGGGTTGATGATTTCTTTTAGTCGAGCAGGATGCGCGTGTTGAGTGCCTCGGCGAGTTCGAGCGCGGAGAGCAGACGGAGGAACTGCTGGAAGTTGCGGCTGCGCGCGTGGAGACGCTCGCGTTCGGAGATGGAGAGATCGTTGCGCAGAATCAGGTCGAGAAAATCGTAGTAGTCGGCGGTTGCGGCGAGCGGGAGTTCGCGCGTGTAGGTGGTGCGCGCGGAGTCTTCGGAGATGAATCCGGCGAGCGCGTCGAAGAGGTGATCGGTCGTCAGGTGCGAGGCGGCGCGCGCCAGACGAATCGGCAAGCGCAGTTCGAGAAAGCGCAGTCCGTCCGTGGTCGTCACCTGTCTGAGAGACTTCGTGCCTTCGCCGTCGAAAGGCGAGTCGGCATCGAGCAACACACGGAGCAGGCGCGGTTGGTCGGCTTCGTCAATCGTATCGAGCGCCAGCTGCACGCGGTCGGCCAAAAACTTTTCAAACTGCGCTTCAATCGGATAGGTGATGCGACCCAGACAGCCGACCGGCTCGCCTTCGCCAGCCGCCTCGCGCGGCAGGTACGCGGGACATTTCGAGCAGATGCTCGTCGCTTCCTGCATGCGTTCGATTTCGACTCCGGCGCGCTCGACGAAGCGGAGTTTCTCTTCCGAAGGGGCGGCGCGCTCGCCCGTCGTCAGGCGCGTGTGGAGGTTGCCGAGCCGCCCCCACGCGCGCAAATGCTCTTCGGCATATTGAGCGCGCAGGCGGCAAGGATGTTCGATGGCAAATTCTAAAGACAAACTTTCACTTCCCTTTGGTTGCGAGGTCGAGGCCGTGCGCCCTCTCGCTGGAGAGACGGCTATGCTCTTCTCCACATATCGCGGGCGCAGCAGGTATAATAACAGAGATTGAAGACAAGTTGGCACTGAGGGAACAAGCGCGCCGCGAGAGGATTTTCAACCAGCGAGACGACGCGCGGCGTCTTATATTTTTTGACGATTGGCGCGCGAAATGGGGCGAATGTTGGTTTCGATAGACACAAGTCATGGAGTCTTAAAGTAATGGCGATTGCGCTGTATCCCCCCGGCCCGCGAAAGAGCCTGATTCCGGGTCGCCAGATGTTCTCATTCCGGCGCGACCCTCTGGGCTTTCTGGCGCGGCTGGCGCGAGAATATGGAGACGTTGCTTATTTTAGGCTGGGGCCGCAGCAAGTCTTTTTTCTGAACCATCCCGACTACATCAAGGACGTGCTGGTGACGCATCACGAGAGCTTTCACAAAGGGCGTGCGCTGCAACGCTCGAAGAGGCTGCTGGGCGAAGGGCTTCTGACGAGCGAGGGCGCGCAGCATCGCCGCCAGCGTCGTCTCGCCCAGCCGGCTTTTCATCGCCAGCGCATCAACGATTACGGTCGAGTGATGGTCGAATACGCCGCGCGCGCCTCGGAGAGATGGACAGCGGGCGAGACGCTCGACATCTCGCGGGAGATGATGCGTCTGACGCTCGCCATCGTCGGCAAGACGCTCTTCGACGCGGACGTGGAAGCGGAAGCGGAGGGCGTCGGCAAAGCGTTGACAGAGGTGATGCAAATGTTCGGCTACTTAATGTTGCCGTACACGGAGTTGTTGGAGAAGTTGCCCCTTCCGCATACGCGCCGTTTCATGCGCGCGCGCGACAGCCTCGACGCGGTCATCTATCGCATCATCAACGAGCGACGCGCGAGCGGCACAGACCACGGCGACCTGCTCTCGATGCTGATGTTCGCCGAAGACGAAGAGGGCGGCAGCGGGCGGATGTCGAACGAGCAGGTGCGCGACGAAGCGATGACGCTCTTTCTCGCCGGACACGAAACGACGGCTAACCTGATGGCGTGGACATGGTATCTGCTCGGCGGCCACCCGGAAGTCGAAAGAAAGCTGCACGAGGAACTCGACACCGTCCTCGAAAGTGGAAGACTTCCCACCACGGAAGACCTCGCGCGTTTGCGTTACACGGAGATGGTCGTCGCGGAAGTGATGCGGCTTTATCCTCCGGCGTGGGGGTTAGGTCGTCTCTCCGTCAGGGAGCACAACGTCGGCGGTTACCAAATTCCGAAGGGTGCGCTGGTGCTCGTCAGCCAGTTTGTCATGCACCGAGACGCCAGATACTTTCCCGACCCGGAACGCTTCGACCCCGAGCGTTGGACGCCGGAAGCGAAAGAGGCTCGCCCGCAGTTCTCCTACTTTCCCTTCGGCGGCGGCGTGCGCCGTTGTATCGGCGAAGGCTTCGCATGGATGGAAGGCATCCTGCTCGTCGCCACGCTGGCAAGCCGTTGGCGCATGCGCCTCGCCGCAGGCCATCGAGTCACGACCGCACCCCTCATCACCCTCCGGCCCGGCAAGGGCGGCATCCCCGTGACATTGGAAAGCAGAAAGCAGTAGGCGGAAGAGAGTAAGCAGCCAAACGGTAAAGCCCCGGACGTGCGACATGTTTTTAAGCCCCGGAGGGGCGAAAGTTTGGCTGCCTATCCACTTCTGTCAACTGCCTTCTGTTACTCGTCAGTTTGCGAACCTGTGTTAAGCTTTTGGGGCTTCGGTATTCGTCTCTCGCGCCGTGTGCTTGTCGTTTGGAAGACAGCGTCAGCGGGGTTTGCGCTCGGAGGTTAAAATGGTGGCTATCACGGAAGAGTTCATTGACATGCTGATCTGCCCGGCGTGTAGGGGAAAGGTGCGGTTGAAGGAGGACGGGAGCGCGATTAAATGCGTCGAGTGCAGGCGCGCGTATCCGATTACGAACGGCATCCCGGCGATGGTCGTCGAGGAGGCCAGAATTGAAGATGAAGAGTCTCAGCAGAGAACTTGAGACGCGCGCTCAATTTCGCGTAATGGGCGTGCACCCGACCGGCGTCGTCGCGCCGCAAGAGAGCGCGCCGCAAGCGTTGGCTGAGGCGCGCTGGGATTGGCAGGGGGTGCGGCGCGTGCTCGTCGTGCGTCTGCGCTCTATCGGCGACACGGTGTTGGCGACGCCTTCGCTCCACGCGCTGCGCCGCTTTCTGCCGCAGGCACGCATTGATGTGCTTTTGGAAGATTGGGTTGCGCCGTTGCTCGAAGGCTCTGAGGACGTTGATCGCATCATCAGGGTCGAACGCGGAAGCAGCGCGTCGCGCATCTCCGTCGCGCGCGCCCTGCGCGCAGAGCGTTACGATGTCGCCTTCAACCTGCACGGCGGAAGCACCGCGACGATTCTCACATGGGCTTCGCGCGCACGCCAGCGCGTCGGCTATGCCGGCTACCGTTACGCCCGTTTGCACAACCACACCGCGCCCTCTTCATCCGAACTATGGAGGCGCGAGAAAACACACTCGGTCGAGCAGCAACTAGCTCTGCTCGGCTGGTCGGGCGTGCCGGTCAGCGACCGCCTGGCGACGCGTCTGGCCGTGACCGAGGAAGCGGCTGAGAGCATCACGCGCAGGCTCCGCGCCGCGCGCCGCGACGACTCTCAACCCTTCGCCCTGATTCATCCGGCGGCGGCCTTTGATTCAAAAACGTGGGCGGCGCAAAATTTTGCACGCGTCGTTGAACATCTATCGGCGCGTGGGCTGCGGTCAGTCGCCGTCGCGGGGCCGCAGGAGTCTGCGATTATCAGAGAAGTGAGCGAAGAATCGCGCGCTCCCTTGAGCTACTTCACAGACCTCTCGCTGCCGGAAGTGACGGCGCTGGCCGCGCGCGCGCGGTTGTTCGTCGGAAATGATAGCGGCCTCGCGCACATCGCCGCTGCTGTTTCCGTGCCCGTCGTCGTCGTCTTCGGCTCGTCAAACATCGTGCACTGGCGACCGTGGGCGCACGCGCCCTCGGAAATCGTCCGCGAAGAGATGACGTGCGCGCCCTGTGCGGGCTACACCTGCGCGGAGTTCGGCGAGGCGCAATGCATCCGCCGCGTGCCGGTCACGCGCGTCGTCCAAGCTATCGAGCGCGTGCTGGAAAAAGAAGGGCCCGCGTAACTTTCGACAGTCAAGCTTTGTGAAATCCCGAAGACATCAATCGCGCAGAGGACTCCACGGATGAAACTCAAACTTTTATGCTCCGTGTTCATTGCCCTATTGCTGGCAGTCGCGGGCGACTTCGTGGCCGACGGCCAGAGGCGACGCGCGGCGAGGAAGCCGACACCCTTGAAAATCTGTTTCGACCCGACCGCGCCCTGCCGCACGAGCGTCACCTTCGCGCCGCACGACTTACCGTTTCGCGTCCCCGCCAACGCCGTCATCTGGGAGACGGAAGACTTCTACGCCGTCATCTTAAAAAGCATGCGGCCAAAAGATACTTATGATTGCGAAGAGTTCATCCCGGAGGCCGAGCGTCTGGCGGCGCAGAAGCTTTTCCCGAACCGCAAAGTCTTCGCCTCAAGATGCTCCGAGCCGGGAGAGCTTTACTACACGGGCGTTGACGACACGCAACGCTTCATGGCTGTCTATGCCGGGCTGACGCGCGCTGAAGCCGAGCGAACGCTCGCCAGCGTCAAAGCGTCAGGCCAGTATCCCGGCGCTAATCTCCGCCGTCTGCGCGCAGGCTTCAACGGCACATAAACGCTTCGTCCGGGCGCGCGAGCGCCGGAAGCATGTTCGATAAGTTTGGAGGAAAAAATCTGTCATGTTTCGATTGTCAGTTATTGCTCTATTTTCACTGTGTTTAGTTTCCCCGGCGCTCTCTTTTGTTCAGGAGGAGAGAGTTATGATAGATAAATCACGCATCCCCCTTGAGGCGAATGATGTGAAGGAGTTTGTTCCGCCGGGATGGAAAGTTGAAGAGGAAGTGTCCGGAGATTTAAACGGCGATTCTTTAGCTGATGTCGCTTTAAAACTGGTCGAAGATAAGCCTGCCAAGCGGGATAATGAGTTTCCTAATGAGCGGCAGAGGGCGCTCGTCATCGTCTTGAAAAATAAAGCGGGCAAGTTGTCCCGCGCTGCCGTCGTCGGTAATTTATTGCAATGCACCGCCTGCGGGGGAGCCTTCTACGGCGTTGTCGAAGCTCCCGCCAGCGTCACGATAGAGAAAGGCGTGCTCGTCGTTGAGCAAGACCACGGCTCGCGCAACGTCAGCGACGCCACCTATCGTTTCCGCTATGAGCCGCCGACGGGGAAGTTTGTCCTGATTGGCTTGGATGTCACCGACAATGATCGCCTCGGTGGAGGGACAATATCGGAAAGCACGAACTATCTGACGGGGACGAAAATCATCAAGCGTTTTCGTTCCAGTGGCCGTGACACCACTTCGAGGAAGCGCATTCCCAGAAAGAAGATATACATCGAGCAAGTAGATCATGAAAAGTATGAGCAAATAGATAATTAATGACCCAACTGACAACAGCGAGAGCCTCAGAGCTTGCCGCGCGAATCGAGGGACGCCGCGTCGTCGTCTTGGGCGACGTGATGCTCGATGAATTTATGTGGGGCGACGTGACGCGCATCTCGCCGGAAGCGCCCGTGCCCGTCGTGGAAATCCGGCGCGAATCTGTGCGCCTCGGCGGGGCGGCCAACGTGCTGGCGAATCTGGTCGCGCTCGGCGTGCGCGCGGATGTCGTCGGTGTTGTCGGCGATGACGGCGCGGGCGAACGCCTGCGCGCGGAGTTGAGCGATAAGGGCGCGGCGCGCGTCGGCGAGACGCTTATCGCCGACGCCTCTCGCCCGACGACCACCAAGACGCGTATCATCGCGCACAATCAACTCGTCGTCCGCGCCGACCGCGAGCGGCGCACGCCCGTCGAAGCGCAGACCGAAGAACGCATCATCGCTGTTCTGCGGAGATTGCTCGATGAGGCGGATGCGCTCGTCGTCTCCGATTACGACAAGGGCGCGGTCACGCCGCGCGTCCTCCGTGAAGTCTTGCCGCTCGCGCGCAAGCGGGGCATGCCCGTGCTGATTGACCCGAAGATCCGGAATTTCGATTCTTACAAACCGGCGACGCTCGTCACGCCCAATCATCACGAAGCGTTGCGCCTGACGAACTCCGAAGACGACACGGACGAGGGCATGATGCGCGCGGCGCACGCCATTCGCGCGCGTCTGGGCTGCGACTCGGTTTTAATCACACGCGGCGAGCAGGGCATGATGCTTCTCGAAGACGGCGCGCCCGTCTATGTCTCAACGGCGGCGCGCGAAGTCTACGACGTGACGGGCGCGGGCGACACCGTGATTGCGACGCTCGCCGCCGCGCTCGCCGCCGGGGCGACGCTCTCAGAGGCCGCGATGCTCGCCAACCATGCCGCCGGAATCGTCGTCGGCAAACTCGGCACGGCCACCGCCAACACACAAGAACTGCTCGCCTCAATCAAAGCCGACGAGCAGACTTAGAGCACATTACAAAACTGGATTAGCCACAGAGACACGGAGATACAGAGGTAAAATAGAAGTTAAAAGACAGTGGCAAGTTAAAGCGCGCTGTTGTGAATTCGCTGTTATGACAATGGCTTCACACTCAAAAGAACTATTTTGTCGAGTTCCGATCAATCTCCGGCAGCCATCTTCTGCCGCACGTTCCCTCACCACCACGTTTGAACGCAGTTGCTTATATCTAACTGTGCGTAATAACATGCTCCGCTTAAGCCGGGAGAGTGGGCTCGACTCTCTCTTTACTTGCACGCTCACAGAACTCCGACGCATTTCAATAAGCGCTGATCCCGGCTGCTTAACCTCTCGAATGTGATAAGGGTTCTAGGTAACTATGTAATATTGTTTGGAGATGACATGAATTCCTCACAGAAAAGGTTGTCCATTGGCTTTGTGGCGGCAATGGCGGTTCTGTTAGCGATGACCCTCTATTCTTACCGCAGCACGTATTTGCTCATCAGCACCGGGAAATGGGTGGCACACACTCAAGAGGTGTTGAGGAGGTTGAACCTGCTGCAAGCCGAGATCGTCGAGGCTGAGTCAAGCGCTCGTGGATATGTTATCACCGGAGACGAGCAATATCTTGAGCGCTACAAGACAGCCAATAGCTCAGCGGCCGCGACGGAGAAGATCGTCAGGCAGTTGACTGCTGATAATGCTATCCAGCAGCGAAGACTGGACGTGCTTGAGCCGACGATTGTGGAGAGATTTGAGGCGCTGCGTGAATTAGTTGACTTGCAGAACAAAGGCACAGCGGATCAGGTCGCTCAACTGGTTCGTACCAGAGGAATGCTGCTGGGGAGCGAGATTCACAAACGTATCGAAGAGATGAAGGAGGAAGAGATGAGATTGTTGACTGAACGCTCTGAGGCTTCAGAAACAAGTGCTCAGCAAACCCTCAACATGTTGCTGCTTGGGACTCTGCTGAGCTTTGCGCTACTCTCGTTTGTCTTCTACCTGCTCAACCGCGACATCATCCAGCACAAACGGATGGGAGACACATTGCAGCGTTTGTCGCTGACAGATGATTTGACCGGTCTCTACAACCGCCGGGGCTTTATCGCTTTGGCTGAACAGCAACTGAAGTTTGTCAAAAGTAAGCGCATGGAGAATGATTTATTGCTTTTCTATGCCGACATGGATGGTCTCAAGCAGATTAACGACCGCTTCGGTCATGAGGCGGGTTCTCAAGCAATCAGAAAAGTAGCAGAGGTTCTAAAGAAAACCTTTCGTGAGACAGATATTATAGCCCGCATCGGTGGGGATGAGTTTACGATACTCACGGTCGAGGCTTCTCCTGACAAGAACCATGCGGTCAAAGCTCGTCTTCAAGAGAACATCCGCCGCTACAATGAAAAGGATGATTGTCTATATCCCTTATCTTTGAGTATCGGAGTGGCGCAGGCCGATACGCTCAGCGTCGCGTCTATCGAAGAGCTACTCACCAGAGCGGATCAAGCGATGTATGCGCAGAAGCGCTCGAAGCAAAGAGCCTGAACAATTACTACCTTCGACTAAGTACGATAAGCTGTCATAATGTTTGTTTGGCGTGCGGGATCAATGTGAATAAGCGATAGCGTTCCATGCACTAAGTTGAGGATTATTCTGCGCGCCCTCGAAAACTTAAATCCTGTCACAGTGGGGCAACCGTTCCCAGCCATTTCAAACAGACGACGAGAGTCATTATGTACGCGAATTGCTGTCGCACAGTGGCGATGACCCTGTATAGATGAGAAGTTTCGCGCTGGAAACGCGAAGAAGAAGGTCGCGTAACCTTTGCTGAAATTTGCGTGATGAGGAAATCCGTTTGATAAAGAAATCGCTTCTTATCATTCTCGCCTGTCTCGTCGTGCTCTTGGCCGTGATGCTGGCGCGGACGTTCACTTTCAAGTCGAAACAGGTGAGCGTCGAATCGTTGGGCGTCGTTGCAGTTGATAAGACCGCTGTCTCGCAGCATCTCGCACAGGCGCTCCGTTTTCAAACCGTCTCTTACGAAGACGCCGCGCAGATTAACAAAGAAGGGTTCGCGGGGCTGCACCGTTTTCTCGAAACCACTTATCCGAAGGTTCACGCGACTCTGACGAGAGAAACGGTCGGCGACTTCAGCCTGCTCTATACGTGGAAGGGGCGCGAGGAGAATCTGAAGCCCGTCGTGTTGATGGCGCACATGGATGTCGTGCCGGTCGAGGGAGGGACTGAAGGCAGTTGGACGCAGCCACCTTTCGAGGGACGCACGAGCGACGGGTTCATTTGGGGACGCGGCGCGATGGACGACAAGGCCAGCCTGATCGGTATTCTCGAAGCCGTCGAGATGCTCTTGCAGGAAAACTTCCAGCCGCGCCGCACAATCTATCTGGCCTTCGGACACGACGAAGAGATCAGCGGCCAGCAGGGGGCGAGCCGCATTGTCGAGCTTTTACAGAGCAGACGAATCGAGCCTGAGTTCGTACTGGACGAGGGCGGGGTCATCACGAAGGGCATCATGCCGGGTGTTGCGTCTCCGGTGGCGCTGGTTGCGACCGCCGAGAAGGGTTTCGTCAGCGTCGAACTGACGGTCGAGGGCGAGGGCGGCCATTCGTCGAGACCACCGCGACAGACGGCCATCGGCATCCTGAGCGCCGCCATCACCAGACTGGAAGAGAACCGTGTGCCGACGCGTTTTGAAGGTGCGACGCGTCGGATGTTTGAATACGTCGGGCCGGAGATGAGGTTCAGCAGTCGTCTGGCGATGGCAAACCTGTGGCTCTTAGAGCCGCTCGTCGTCCGCCAGTTGGCAGCCTCGCCGACCACTGATGCCGCCCTGAGAACGACAACCGCCGTGACCATCTTCGACGCCGGTATCAAAGATAACGTGCTGCCGATAAAGGCGCGCGCCGTCGTCAACTTTCGCATCATCCCCGGCGATACGAGCGAGACAATCATCCAGCACGTCAGGCAGGTGATTAATGACCCGCGCGTGAAGATTGCGAAAATCGGCGGATTATCGAGCGAGCCTTCGCCGGAATCGGACAGTGCTGCCCCCGACTTCGTGATGTTGCAACGAACCATCCGCGAGGTCTACCCGCAGACAATCGTCGCTCCTTACGTCTCCATCGGCGCGACCGACGCGCGCTACTACGCGAAGCTCTCGAAAAACGTCTACAGGTTCCTCCCCCTCACGGTGACCCAGCAAGACCTCAGCCGCATGCACGGCACGAACGAACGTATCGCGGTCGAAGACTTCGCGCAGTCCGTTATCTTTTACAGGCAACTGATACGCAATTCCAATCCTTAGCGGTTCATTGCGCTGTGAAAAGCATCTCAATACCGCAGGACACGAAGCAGGCACACAGAAAAGTAAATTGTCTTCTTGGCGGCGTTGCGTCTTCTCTGTGCCTCCTATGTGTTCTGCGGTGTTTGCCGTGGTGAATATCCACTCTCATCACACTCAATACTCAAATTGAAGATGGTTGACAGCCGCACGCAACGGACGGATTTGCCGATTCGACGCGCTTCGTTCAAACTGCAAGTTGACTTCTACGAACTCTGGAAATAATTCGATTGACATGAAACTGAGAAAAGGCCGCGCAACGCACTTAACATCTCTCCTCTTATTATTCTGTCTTCTTTCCAGCGCCCCTCTCCCCATCTTCGCGCAGAGTAGCAGCCGCCGCCCGCAACGCGAGCGCAGAGTCAGCACGCCGCAAACCGCGCCCGCTCCGACGCCTGCGCGCCCCTTCGCCACACCTGCGCCCACGCCTGCACGGACGACAGTTGTCCCGGCGGCGACCCCGACGCCCGCGCCCACACCCGCTGCAACTCTTCGAGCGTCTGCTGCTGCGCCACAGACGCTCGAAGAGTTGCGTGCGCGCATCCGCGAGGTGATAGCGCGACCGGAATTCTCTTCGTCGCATCTGGCCGTCAAGGTGGCGTCGCTCGACACAGGGCGCACGCTCTTTGAAGAGAACGCGAACAAGTGGTTGCAGCCTGCTTCCAACTTAAAACTCTACACGATGGCCGCCGCGCTCGACCGTCTCTCGCCCGATTATCGTTTCACAACATCCGTCTATGCGCCCGCGCGACCTGACGCGGCGGGCGCGATTCGCGGCGACCTCATCGTCTACGGTCGCGGCGACCCGACCTTCGCCACGCGCTTCGGCGGCGACGGCGATTACTACAAAGCGATTGACGAACTGGCGGGAAAAATTGTCGTCGCAGGCGTGCGCCGCGTCGAAGGCGACCTCGTCGGAGATGAAAGCTACTTCACAGGCTCGCCGCTCGCGCCCGGCTGGGAATGGGACGACCTGCAATGGTGGTACGGCGCGGAAGTGAGCGCGCTTTCGATTGACGACAACTCGGTTGATTTGTCGGTCAAACCGGGCGCGCACGCGGGCGACGCGTGCGCGATTACGATTGGCCCGGCGACGCCGCTCGTCACTATCCTCGACCGCACGACGACGACGGCGCGCGGCACGACGAGGGATTTAACCGTGCATCGCGCGCTCGGAGAGAACACCATCGAAGTTTCCGGAAGCCTCCCGCTCGATGATCGGGGTTACACGGCGAGCGTCGCCATCTCGCGTCCGGCGATGTTGTTTGCGGCGATGCTGCGCACATCGCTCGAACGACAGGGCGTGCAG
>CAXTRQ010000024.1:0-7054 GCA_964246705.1 uncultured Pyrinomonadaceae bacterium | reverse complement strand
CGGACGATTGACGCGCGTGCCCGCCAGACCGCGCCGCTTCAAGTTTCGACGCTCGTCGAAATTGCCGTCCGACAATCGCCGCCTTTAAGCGTCATCGCCGCACAGACTTTGAAGCCGAGCCAGAATCTCTACACGGAACTGATCTTGCGCGCGCTCGGAAAGATGGTCGGCACGGACGCGCGCCGGACGAGCGACGAGGCGGGCATCGAAGCCGTCAAAGCTTTCGCGCGCAACGCCGGAATTGATCCGGGCAAACTAATCATGCTCGACGGCTCAGGGCTTTCGCGCGGAAATCTGGTGACCGCCGCGACGACGCTCGAACTGCTCGTCTACATGAGCCGTCATCGCTACAGCACGGCGTTTCGCGACGCCCTGCCGGTTGCCGGAGTAGACGGCACGCTCCGCAATCGCATGAAGGGAACGCTCGCGCAGGGGAACACACGCGCCAAGACGGGCACGCTCAGCAGCGCAACCTCTCTCTCCGGCTATGTCCTCAGCGCGGCAGGCGAACGGCTCGTCTTCTCGCTGATGATTAACAATCCTCCGCGCGAAGGCGAAGCGAGTCCCACAAGTTTTACAGACGCCATCGCCGTCCTGCTCGCATCCTTCGCCGGGCGGTCGTAAAAGTTGAAAGTCCATCTTTGAGAATTGCTCGAAACTTGAGACTCCGAGCTTTGAACTCTAAAATCCCATCCATGAGGTTCAGTAAATTTCAAGGCTACGGCAACGACTATCTCATTTTTGAAGCAGCACAACTGTCGGGCGTCGTTTCGCTGAACGAGTTTGTGCGGCGCATCTGCGACCGTCATTTCGGCGCGGGCGCGGACGGCATCGCCATCGTCGAGCAGTTGCAGAGGGCAGGCGCGACGGCGGACGAGGGCGCGGCTGATTTCTCTCTACGCATCTTCAATCATGACGGGAGCGAGGCGGCGATGTCCGGCAACGGCTCGCGTTGCGCCGCCGCCTACCTGCACCATCAAGCTCTCTGGGCACAAGACGAGTTGCGTTTTGCGACTCGTCATGGCGTGAAGCTGTACCGTCTGCGCGAGAGGCTCGACGCCGGAAGCTATCTTTTCGAGGCAGAAATCGGGCGTCCAATCTTCGACAGCGACTCCATCCCGATGCTCGTCACGCCCGCACCTCTCGCGCAGGTACGCGACTACCCTCTGCCGCTCGCCGCAGGCGAGACCGTCAACGTCACGGCCTTGCAGATGTGCAATCCGAACTG
The DNA here is from genome assembly GCA_964246705.1 of uncultured Pyrinomonadaceae bacterium. Taxonomy (GTDB): domain Bacteria; phylum Acidobacteriota; class Blastocatellia; order Pyrinomonadales; family Pyrinomonadaceae; genus DASZCR01. Next base: position 5,826 of record CAXTRQ010000024.1, on the reverse strand, counting down.
CTGCGTCTTTGTCGAAGATTTCGAGGCGACGGACTGGCGGCGTCTGGGGCGAGCCATTGAACCGCACGCGCAGTTTCCCCAAAAAACCAACGTCGAATTTATCCGCGTCCGCGACCGCCAAAACATCGAGGTGCGCGTCTGGGAACGCGGCGTCGGCGAAACACTCTCTTCGGGAACGGGCGCGTGCGCCTCGGCAATCGCCTCGATTATTGACGGGCGCGCAGACCGCCGCGTTAAAGTCCACATGCCCGGCGGCCAACTCGAAGTTCTCTGGCGCGACGACGGTGAAGTTCTCCTAACAGGCAGCGCGGAGTTGGTCTACAACGGCGACTGGCCGGAACAGCAAGGCGGAAGGGTGAAGGATGAAGGATGAAAGCGTGACGGTTGAAAAGTCGTCTCCTTCAAAACAATTCTCTTCCAGACAGCATTTTTTTCATCCCTCCGCCTTCCGCCTTGCTCTCGGCTGGACAGTCTTGTTTAACCTGTGTTAGCCTCTTGTCCGTAACAACAAGCGAACATTTCGTCACATAAAACGGAAATATAGTTCGCTTGTTTTTCTTTTGGGCATTCTTTCAGCGCTCCGCATCAAGGATGCGATCCCCACTCCGGCTGACAAAGTTTGAAGACTCCTAGAGCCGGAGGACGAGGCAGGAAAACGAGTAGTGACCGAACTCGCGCGCCGCTGAGAGATTTCATCGGACAGGAGAACCGAAAAAAATGGCAAAATCCCTCTTGGGGGGTGGCGCGGCGATGACCGCGCTCCTCTCAATTTCTTTGTTCTTTCACGCACAGACTTCAGTTGCCGAAACCCTCGCTTCTGCATCTCAAAGCCGACAGGCACAACAACAAAGCAACGCTTCCGACGTGGAAGCTTCCCACGAAACGAGCGGGGCGGAGTCCGTCCAATTGCTCGACGAAACCGGCAATCCGATCAACTTAACGAAAACAGACGCGAGCGCCAATCAGACAGGCTCGAACCAGTCTCAATCTTTCGTCGCCACGGCCTACGCCTTGCGCGGACGCACGGCGAGCGGCAGACCCGTCGCCAAAGGCATCATCGCCGCCGACCACAATGTTCTGCCTCTGGGAACGCGCGTCCGGCTCGACGCAGGCTTGTACAGCGGCGAGTATCTGGTCGGCGACACGGGCGGCGCGGTGCGCGGGCGTAAAATTGATGTCTGGGTTCCGTCGAGCGGCGAGGCCATGCGCTTCGGACGCCGCTCCGTCAAACTCACCGTCCTGACCTACGGCGGACGCCGCGCCGCGCCGCGTATCCGCCACTAAGAGCAAAAACCCGCCAGCTAAATCTTCAGGACAAGTTAAATCGAGGCCGCTGTCTTCAAAGACGGCGGCCTTCGTCTTTGCCGGGACTTTCTCGCAATTAGGACAATCCAGCCGCATTACTTAGCGTTCTTCTTCCTGTGTGCCTTGGCCTCTTGGCGTGAGAAATATTTTCATGCTGGAGACGCCGAGGCGCAAAGAAAACGAAAAGTATTTGACTCCGCGAGGTTGCGGCCTCCGCGCGACCTGTTTAAGATTCGAGCAATGAATAAAGAAGAGAAGAAAGCTGCGGTTCCGCATCCCGCGCCGCTGGTCGAGGTTCGTCGCGGCTCAATCGTCGAGTCGCGTCATCGCGGCCATATCAGCGCCGTTGATGGCGATGGAAAAGAAGTCGCCTCTTTAGGCGAATCCGAAACCATCACCTACATGCGCTCGTCTGCCAAACTTCATCAAGCCCTCCCGCTCGTCGCAACGGGCGCGGCAGACCATTTCCACTTCACAGACCGTGAGATTGCCGTCGCCTGCGGTTCGCACAGCGGACAGGCTATTCATGCCGAGACGGTCGCCGGGATGCTCGCAAAAATCGGTCTCGACGCGAGCGCCTTGAAGTGCGGCGTGCACGAGCCGTTCGACAAGCAGACCGCCCAAGAAATGCGTGAGCGCGGCGAGCAACCGAGCATCTTGCAAAACAACTGCTCCGGCAAGCATACGGGCATGCTCGCTCTCGCCCTGCATCTCCGCGCGCCGACGGAGACTTACGATCATCAAGACAATCCCGTCCAACTCGCCATCCTCGACACGGTCGCACGCTTTTCCGGGGTGCCTATCTCCGAACTCGCGATTGGCACAGATGGCTGCGGCGTTCCAGTTTTCGGCATGCCCGTGCGTGCGATGGCGCTGATGTACGCGCGACTAGTTGCGCCTCCCGCCGACTTCGCTGAAGAGACGCGAAAGGCTTGCGCGCGTATCGTCGCGGCTGTCACGACTTATCCTGAGATGATCGGCGGCACAATCGAGCGGTTTGATACTGAACTGATGCGAGCGGCGCGCGGGCGGGTCGTTTCTAAGGTGGGTGCGGAGGGCGTCTACACGGCAGCCGTCCTGCCCTGCGCGGAATGGCCGCGCGGTCTGGGGCTGGCTTTCAAGATTGAGGATGGCGAAGACCGCCGCGCCCGCCCGACCGTCGCCATCGAATCTCTGCGTCAACTCGGCATCCTGCGAGACGACTCGCTTAAGGCCGTCGAAGCTTACGCCAGCTTCCCCATTCGCAACCATCGTGGCGACATCGTTGGGGGAACCAGTCCATCATTCTTATTGGAGAGGAAGTATTAAGGCGTTTGAGCGTATTAAAAGAGGCCGAGTGTATGGTTGGTTAGTACAATATCCGTACAACTTTTAGCCTTGCGGGCGATGATTGAGCTTTTTATGGTGATGGTGATCGGCAAGAGGGGGTGGAATTGACGGGGAAAAACGCTATCAAAAACTTGTGCAACAATTTGCGGCTGTCGTGGCACGGACGTTGCAAAAACAGGAAATAGTTAAAATTTAGAGAGCGTTATATAGAGTTAATCCGGTCAGGCTCGGAGACGGCTGTAAGTGAAAACTTTGGGGGAAGTTTTCTCTTACAAAAAAGCAGGCAGCAACTCTTTGGGGGAACAGAGACGTTGTCGGCTGAAGCGGTCAAAGGGCATCAGTCGTCGGGTTGCTGGTTGATTCTCGGAGTGGCTTTGGGGGAACCCTTCGAGTAAACCAGCAACCCGCAAATTTTTGACCGATGTAGCTTTAGATAGTGATTAAGCGCGGTGAGTCGGAAAAACTCAGCGCGCTTGTCTTTTTATCCGAAGGTTTTTCCGCTACTGCCAGCCGGAGACTGAAACTCAACTCTGGCTCTTGCCGATAAGCCGCGAGGCGCTGCCAGCACCGTTCGCATCTTCGAGATTGAGCCGCATCATGCCGCCCGCATCCGAATAGGTTGCATTCGCAGTCGTGCGTGCACGCCGGTACAGGAAGACCGCGCCGCCGAAGAGGCCGCCGACGCCGAGACAGAGTAGGATGGCGACCCCTGTCGTTTTGAGCGTTGTCAGGATGACATTGCCCATCGTGTTCGTGTATCGCTGCTCGGCGCGCGCCTGTGCGTGCGGGTTGTCGCCGAGCCAGCGCACTTCCTTCTCATACTTCACAGCCGAGGCGAGTTGCGCCGTCGTCGTCTCATCCGGCGCGTCGAAGACGAACACGGCATAGTTGCCGACTCGTTGATAGGAAGAAGGAAGGCTCTGGCCTGATTCCCGCAATTGCTTGATGCGCTCGTTGATGCGCGCGTCGTTGTCTTCTGCGTATTGCGGCGTTGTAAATTCGACAATGACAACCCGCGCGTCGCCGTACTTGGCCGTGACGGACTCCGCGCCGCCTTCAAAAGAGACGGCATCGAGGATTGGTCTGCGCCCGGCTGCCGTTTGCAGAGTTGACAGGCTCAACGCATAGTCAGCGCCTTCCTGCACCTTGTCCGGGTCGGGAAGATGCTGGACGAGAACGGGGATAGTATTCTCTCCGGCCTCAAGCGGTTCTGCCAGCAGGCGTGCCAAATTTGTTAAGTCCGCCGCACCGCTCGGTTGTTTATCCGATGTCTTGACGGTAACAAACGTCTTGCCTTTGAAGAAGGAAATCTGCTCGCCTCCGCCCACGCTCGCCGTCCCGACGCCACCTGTCTTAATGGCTGAATATGGCGGCGCATACTGCGACGACGCGACGTAGGTCAAAAGCGCGTACGCGGCTGAATCCGAATTGGTCTTAACCAGATAAACCTCAAGATTGTGGCCGTCGGGCGAGATGTAAGTTCGTTGTGCTTCAGAGAGAACTTTGAAGTCTTCTCGCCGCACGCTCTCGAAGATTCCCGCAGAAGGTTGGCGAGCCAAGCCCTGCGCGCGAAACTCGCCAAAACTTTCAGGCAGTTGTTTCGACGCCTCTCCCGGCGTAGTTTGCGCTGACGCCGGAACTGTCAGGACGGCGAGCAGCAGGGCGGCGTAAAACAATTTTCGCAATAAGTTGAGCACAGTTGGAAACCTTTCCTCTCGGACTGAAGAACGCCGGTGCCGGTGGCGAGCCTGACCTGTCAGGATATACGTTTCGATGTCTCGCCGGAGATCATCGTTGTGTTCGGTAATAATAAAGGCAGAGGGCAGTTTAGTGCCAGCGACGGAGTTCGCGCAGGATAAGGTCGGCGTGGCGGCGCGGGTCTGGAATATCGTCGAAAACGGTCGCTCCGCCCTGCTCGCTCGCGTTGTCAACGATCACGTCGCCGAATCCGAGCAGGCGTTGTAAGACGCTCGTCTTAGTGGTCACGTCCTGAATGTTTCGCAGTGGAATGTTGCGCGTCGTCTGCGAGATGAAGCCGCGATCAATCTCGATTTTCGAGTCGGTGAGCGTATATCGAACCATCTGGCGCTTGAGATGATAGAAGGCCGGAATAAGAAGCAGTGCGAGCGCGAGCGGAATCAGAATCAGCCAAGAGACCGACGGCGCGAGCCAACTGACAAGCGCGACTAAGAAAATCCCGCAGAGGGCGGCGAGCGCGTAACCGATTTTGACGAAGAGCAGCGTCGGGCGCACGACGAAGATTATCTTCTCGATTTCTTCAACCTGACTTTTACCGCCTACGGCCATGGGCACGTTCGGCGCATGAGCGTAAGCTTGCGGATTCGCCGTGAGATTCTGTGGCGGGCGCGAAGCGAGTCGTGTCACTTCCGAGGGCGCGACGTGCGTCGTCTCCGTATCGGCAACCGCGCCGCACGCGGGACAGAAGCGCGCAGACGTGCTTAACTGTGCTCCACAGTTCATACAAAATTGCATCTTTCAATTCTCCTTATCGCGCCGATCCGACGGCGCGCACGGAATCGAGAAGTTGCGACGGCTCGCACGGCATCATAACTATATCGCGCGCGCCGATCTCCAGAGCCTCGCTACGGATGCTTTGATGCTGCACGGGCAGGAGCAAAACGACCGGCAGTTTAACGCGCCCGCCGGATTGTTTCTTCAAACGGTGCAACATCTCTATCCCGTCCATATCGTGCAACTCGAAGTCAACGAGCAGCAAATCCGGGCGCTCGATACGCAGAAGATTCAAAGCCTGTTGACCGTCGAAAGCCGCGCGCACTTCGTAGCCCGCCGCGCGGATAAGCAGATTAAGCTGCGCCATCCGCGCGGCGTCAGAGACGGTCAGCAGCAAGCGGCGCGGCATCATCTCGCCGCTCGCGCGCCGCTCGCGTTCCCGCATCCCCGCTTCGAGGGCTGCGCCCGACAGGGCGCTACGTCCACCGTCAGTCCCGCCTCTCGCAGACGCTTGCAATGGCAGAGGAACGGCTGCGTCCGTCTCACCGTGCGCCGCTTTCTCACGGACAGCCCGTGCCCGTGCCTCAGTCGAGGGCGGCTTTGAGACAGCCCCATCCACAGTCGGCGCGCCTTCCGTGACGGCGGCGGGCTTCGTGCCCGCCCCGCCGTTCGCACCCCCCCGCGAGGAATCGTTAGACAAGCGCGCCGTGTTGAGTGTAG
>CAXTRQ010000023.1:2687-48594 GCA_964246705.1 uncultured Pyrinomonadaceae bacterium | reverse complement strand
ACGTGAAGCGGTTGGTGAATGTCCCCGAAATAATGCGCAAGGAGGACGACGGCGACGGCTTTGGTTATGGCGCGGTCGTTGGCCTTATCATCAGGCTCCTTCAGAACGCGTATGCAAAAGGGAATCATTTGGACGACATCAAAATCCGACCGTCCCACTTCCCCATCAGCGTACTTCTCATCGCCAAAGACAGGAACATCCGTAAAGTGAAAGTCATGATGAGAGGGATTGCCGCCCGCACGATTGGCTTTCACGAAGGCACGAAGCTGCGCCTCAATTTCCGGATGGCCTGTGACGTGAAATCCTTGTGGCTTCGTATCCCAAGTCTTAATACTGTCGGGAAGCGTTGCGGCTTGTTCCAAGGTCAGGCCATCGAGGAGTTGCTTGATTTTAGCTGCGACCGTCTTGTTCTTTGCCAATCGCTTGTCTGCGATTGCTCCGACCAGCGAATGTCCATGTGACCCATAGGAGTAAGCGCTACCTGCGAACAGACAAACTGTCAGTAGAACAACGATAAACTTTTTCATCTTGTTTTCTCTTGGGGGAATGACGGCGAGGTGCTCTCTCCAAGAAGTCTCCTTTCTGAGTGGGTTTGAGGCTGGGAACTGCGAGGAACTTGAGTTGATAGCATTCGTGGAGCCGCATGAACGCTAATCCCGATGTCCTTGAAAGTCGCGGTGAGTTTATGCTTGGGAAGAAACCGAGTAAAATGATGCATGAAATGGTAAGAGCGCCGGGCGTGCCCGGATACACCACCATGGATGGAGGTTTTCGTTGGATGTTATCCCTGCCGAAGCGCGTGAAAAGACCGCACGACAGCGACTCCGCCGGATGAAGCGGCTGAGGCTCGTTTTCCGTGGAGACGAGTGTGTCGGGGTTTTGGCGTTGTATAGGTCAGTGACCGGCGACGGCACCGACGGCGCGCGAACGCACGGGACGGCGTTCGTGCTTGGAGCACGCGCGCGCGAGTGCCTGCTCGACGCGTGGCGTGACATTGCATTCGGGCTGGCGGCAGACGGCGGCAAGTTCCGAGATGACAAGATAACGCGCCCGCTCAAGCATGCGCTGCTCGCGGAATGAAAGCGGCTTGATGTGGCTCAGGTATGTCAAGTTCTTCAGGACATCTGCAACTTCAAAGATGTCGCCCGTGCGCATCTTCTCGGAAAACTCCTTGAAGCGGTCTTTCCAGTCGTTGGCGGGAGCGGCAAAATCGTCCGCCAGATTCTTGAGAAGCATTTCGCACTCGCCGGAAGAGATCGGGGGACGAAGGCCAACTTCACTGGCATTGGCGACGGGTACGAGGACGACTGAGTTGGTAGCTGCAAGGCGAAGGGTATAGAAAGGAAGGGATGTTGATCCGATCTGTTTCTGCTCGATTTGTTCAATGGTTCCGATGCCGTGATTGGGGTACACGACTTTTTGGCCGACTTTAAAGCCCACCATACACCTCCTGTGATTACAAAAAACAGACTACGCCCGACTGAAGGGATTAGGGATCCCCTTGCAAAAGCTGTCGCGACGCAGCGGCGTCGGTTAACTTAATTCTCACAAAAGTGTAACAAGCGCTCAAGTGAAGCGTCAAGCATCTTATCTCACGCGGGAAAATGAGGAGAATGCTATCTCAAAATTGCAACAGATGTAGAGAACGAACGAACTGCGAACGAGGATTGCTAGAGACATTGAAGGCAGCTTGCGCGTCAGGTCGGGGCTTTATGTTTGAGAGAGCCGCCGACATCTCTTAAAGTCTCGAACCTCGAAGGCTGTTCAGGCGAGAACTGTTTTCAGCCAAAGAGGTCGGACTTGCTGTGCCCCACATTGAAACGTTACTCCTGTTTCCGCATGCGGGCAAGGTAGAGATATTAGTATTGAAGCTCGTGTTCCCGTTTTTCGTTCGATGGTCAGCGTGATCAGGCGAATCGAGCGGGGGTTGAGAAACAGTTGAAACAGCCCCTCCGGGGCTATCAAACTTGCACCACTCCGGGGCTAGATTCTCTGGCGGGCAGTTCGATGATGAAGGTCGAGCCTTGCCCCGGAATTGAGCGGACGGTCGCCTCGCCGCCGTGCGCGCGCGCGAGGTGTTTGACGATGGCGAGTCCAAGCCCCGTGCCGCCCAGCGCGCGCGAGCGTGCGCGGTCGACGCGATAAAATCGCTCGAAGATGCGCGCGAGGTGTTCGGGCGCGATGCCTTCGCCCGCGTCCGTGACTGTGATGCGGTCGCGCGCGGCCGCGCGTTCGTGAGCGATGGAGACCGCGCCGCCCTCGCTGCTGAACTTGATGGCGTTGTCCAGAAGATTCGTCAACATCTGCTCAAGACGGCGCGCATCAGCATAGACAGGAATTTCGACGGAGACGAGATTGCGCAATTCAATTTGTCGTTCTGCGGCGCGAGACGCAAGCGCCGTGATGCATTCGTTGACGAGCGGAGAGAGACGCACGGGCGCGAATTCGACTGTGACCGTCCCGGCTTCGATGGCCGAGAGTTCGAGAATGTCGTTAATCAGATTGTGCATCCGCTCTGCGTTGCGGCGAATGACGGAGAGAAACCTACGGCTGTGTTCCGGCTCGTCAATCGCGCCCTCTTCGAGCGTTTCGACGAAAGTCAGAATCGCCGTCAGCGGCGTGCGTAATTCATGCGAGACGTTCGAGAGAAATTCCTGCCGCACGCGCTCCAAACGTTCGAGCCGCGTGATGTCGAAGAAGACTCCGACCGCGCCGCGCACGTTGCTGCCCGCCACCTCTCCCGCCTGTCTGAGCGGCGCGACGTGCAGATCGTGGATGCGCTTGTCGGCCTCCAACATTTCGACCTTGACCTCTGCGCGCTCGCCGCGTGCGACCGCCGCCGCGAAGGCCGAGTAGATGGCTGAATTGCGCGTCAACTCGCTCAGGCGGTGCGTGCGCAGAGTCATGTCGCGCGCGCCGAAGATCGCGCGCGCCGCATTGTTGGAAGCTATCACGCGCATTCCACTATCAACGACGAGCACGCCCTCGCGCATGCTGTCCATCGTCGCTTCGAGGAGCGCGGCGGCGGGAACGTCGCCCGACTCGACCGCCGTCGCCACCGTCAAACCGAGAGCTTCGATGTTCGGCTTCGATTCCCGACCCGCAAGCGCCGTCTGCGCGGGCGCTCTCTGAACAGACATGCTTTCGGCGGCTCTCATTCCCTCGGCGAACACCCGCGCCGAGAGAAAGCCGGCCGACGCAAAGCCCAGCGCAACTATGGCCGCCATCCGGTTCCATGTGTAAAGCAGAGCGCAGGCGACCAACAACGCTCCGCTCAGCACAACTGCCAGCACCAATTTAAGATTCATAAAGTAACAACCATGAATCGTGAATCGCTTTGTCTTTGTCGAATCGGTGACTACCGGTTCAATCAAGTTTTGGAAAATAAGAGTGTAAAGCGTATCTATCTCTTCGTCACGTCCGATTATGAGAAGCTGTGTGAAAAGTAGGCGGGCGAGTTGGAGTGGAAAGGCTTGATGTGCCTTTCATCCAACTCGCCCGCGACGCCGCTACAGGAAAATTTTCCGGTTGAGGTGAGCGGCCTCAGACGTTTATCGTTGTGCCTGTTTCTGCGTGTGCTGCTGGCCGCCCGCGTTCGCCTTGATGCTCTGTTCGAGCGCGGCGAGACGCTGTTGCATCGCGGCGTTGGCGTCGCGCAGTTCGTTCAACTCTGTGCGAAGTTGTTCGACTTCGACCGATTTCTGTTGCAGTTGAGAGGTACGCAGTTCGAGCGCCTTGACGGCTGCGAGACTCACGCCCGCGAGGTCTTGGACGCCGATTGAGGTGTTGCCTGTGCCCAGCCCGAACGACTGGTAGAAGTCTTCAGCCATCGGCCCCATGTGTCTCACCTGACGCCCCTCGGAGATGTAGTTCCAAGTGCTCACCGGAATCTTGCGCAGGCGCGAGAGCACGTCCTCGCCGTTGGTCAACGAGACGTTTTCTTTAGTCCAGCGGCTCGACGTGCAGGTGAAGACGCCGCTGCCCGCCGGGAGATTGCAGCCCGTCGTGCCGGTCAGGTTGGTGCGGAAGCGGAAGCCACCCGTGGCGCGCGCGGCAAACTCGTTGTTCGCCGTGTTACGGAAAGTGTCTGCGGAGGCCGTCGCGGAGCCGTCGCTCCAAACGAACGTGCCTGAGAAGCCGTTGTTCGAGGCGAACTTGCCCATCGCAGTCGAGTGGTCGGCGTCAGCCGTCACGTTGAAGCCGAGCGCGATGGCGGCCAGTCCCTTCAAGTTGAAGGTGTCGGGGTCGCACTTGCCGTTGATGAGCGGGCCGCCCGATTGAGCCTTGTTGCCGAAGGCGACGCCGTAAGTATCGCAGACGCGGTTGCCTGCGCCCGCCGAGAAACCGGCAGCGCCCTTAACTTCGTTGCCGCTACCAAAGGCGATGCTGCTGGTGCTGCTGGCGAAGTTCGTGTCGCCGAACGAGAGAGAGTAGAGACCGCTGGCGGTCGAGTTGCTGCCGCCCGCCCACGAGAAGAAACCTGTGTTGGCATCGTCCCATTCGTTGTCGGCGTAGCCGGAGCGGAACGCGCCCTTGTAGGTGTACCACATCGTCCGGTAGCCTTTTCCTTCCATCGGAATCGTGCCGATCCCGAGATTGCCGGTGGCAAGGAAACTGCCGTTCTGGAAAACTTTGAAGTCGGCAGGTGTGAAACCGCCGGGGCCGCTGCAACAGGTGCTTCCACCTCTCAGGTTGAGCATCGCCGCCGTGCCGTTGGCGTCGCCGACGGAAACCTGCTGCGCGGCGGGCGTGAATTTGAGAAAGTTGGAATCAACGTAGCCCTTATTGGCGGCATCAGTCGCCGCCGTAGGGTTGGCGACGTTGATGATTGCGCCGCCGCCCGCCGACAGACCCGCGCTGAAGACGTTCGCTCCCGCCCAGATGTTCGCGCCGCCGAGGCGCGCAACGTTGGACGATAGCTTATTGTCGTTGATGGCCGTGGTGGTCGCCACGTCGTTAATCGCCGTCACGATGCTGTTGCCGGTCGGCGTCCCGCCGCCGCCCGCGCTCGCCGTGGTCAACACCGAGCCGTCCTGAAAGACGATGCCGCTCGTCGCGCCGCTCAGCTTGATGTTTCCCGATACCGACAACTTATTTGCACCGGGAGCCATCCCGACGCCGACGTTGCCCGTGGTTCCATCAATAGACATGCGAACGGTGTCGTCCGTGCCGAAGTGGAACGGAATCTTACCGACGGATGACAGGAAGATGTTGGGCGACGCGCCGTTAAATTGATATCTGCCGCGCTCTGCCCCCACGCCCCAGATAGAGATGGCGGAGAAGCCTGTGGGATTGTCGTTGCGCACAACCAGTTGCGTCATTGACGAGAGGTTGCCGTTGAAAGCCTGATCCTTGCGAACCTCTAAAGCGTTAATCGGGCTGCTCGTGCCGATGCCGATATTGCCAGAGGATTCAGTGATGACGGAATCACCCATCACGCTGTTTGCGCCGTCCGTCCATTTCGTCAGGCGGTTGGTGGTTCCCGAACCCGCCGGAGCCAGATTCGACGTGTTCGACGTAACATCGAGTCTGCTCATTGCGAGGGACTTCTGATTACCGACGCTCGCCGCCGAAGTCAGCACCGTGCCGTCCTCGAAGACGATGCCGCCGCGCGCGCGCACAGTGCCCGCTACGTCGAGCGTCGCTTCGGGGCTGTCCGTGCCGATACCGACGCGACCTTCGGGGGTTATGCGAACCTGCTCTTTATCCGTGCCGGAGAAAACATCGCCTGTGCGGAGGGTGAGCGCGCCGCTCGTGCTCGTCACTTGACCGTCCTGCCCGTCGTGAGCCGTGACAGTGATCGAACGCTCTTTGCCTTCGCTGATAACAGTCAGAGATTCATTGCTCTCCGTCGTTTCAATTTTCTGTGCCTGCCTGCTGGCGGAGAGGGTCTGTGATTGTGCGGCAGTCAATTCCTCTTGGCGCAGGCGGCTGATGGTCACCTGACCGGACTGGGACGAGATGACGGCGGTGCGCTGTCTGAGTTTGCCCTGAAAATCTTTGACCGTCACGACCGACAGGTACGAGCCGTCTGCCAACGGCTGCGAAACATCCGTCTTCTTCCAGTTGAGAATACTACCCTGACGCGCGCCGGAATCGAAAACCAACTCGCCATTGGCGGTGTAGATTTCAAGCCGCATCTGCGAGACCGATGCGGGAGAGACAAAACGGATGCCTTCCGCCGACGCCGCAGCGGTCACGACAGGAGTTGATGTTTGTGAAACCTGTGGAGCAGCTTTGGTCTGCGCCGAGGCGGAGGTAGCGAAAAGAATTAATGACAGGATGATTAGTAATTGATGATGTCGAACCAACATGGCGATACTCCTCGTGAAGTGAAACGCCGTCGCCGACGCGACCGGCCTCACATTTGACTTTCGCATCCTCACGACGCTCCGGCAGTTTTGAATAAAAAATGAACGCCGCCGCGCGCCGTGGTGTCTATTCCATTAGAGCTTGATTGCCCCTTCATTTACTTAACGCGGATTCCCTCTCGCAGAGGGATCACGAGTTATCGAGAATCGCCTGAATTTTTTCTGTGGTGGGAGCGGTCAAGACGAGAGGTGAAGAGAGAAACACGTAAAGATGAAGGATGAAAGATGAATGATGAACCGATAACAGTGCTTTTGTCTTTACCGCTAATCCTTCATCATCGCCCGTCGCCGTTGTCACCCGCGCGGCTTGCATGTAGAATTTCTTTTGTCACGTTTCCCGCGTCAATTGTAAGGAACGGTTATGCCTCTTCTGCACATCATAGATGCCAGCGGTCGGCAATGGCAGTTGCCTCTGTCGCCGCACATACTCTGTACCATCGGTCGCGCGCCCGACAACACGGTTGTCTTGAATGACCCGCGCGCCTCGCGCTATCACGCGCACATCAAATTTCAGAACGGCTCATACATTATTGTAGATGGACGTGTTGACGGAGGCCGCAGCGCCAATCATGTCTTCATTGGCGGCGAGCAACGCTACGAACACACGCTCTCCGGCAACGACCGGATTAACATCGGGGCGAGCGAACTGCGCTTTGAGGGCGCGGAGGCGAACACCGCGCCGGATGTCAGTTACGACGACAAGCCGCTCGGTCACACGCAACTTTTGGTTTCCGCCAGCGATGTCATCAAGGCCGCTTTGCAATCGCGCCCGACGGCGAGCGCAACGGCGGCCAGCGATGAATTGAACGAACTCAGGCGCAAGGCGAAGATACTCGCCCTGATTTATGAGATGAGCAAGACGCTCGGCTCGGTCTTCAACCTCGATGCGATTTTCGAGAAGGCGACGCAGGTCATCTTCGATGCGACTCCGGCAGATCGCGTCGTTGCGTTGCTGACGGACGAGAAGGCCGCGAGCAAAAATGGCGACGACCCTGAACTCCACGTCGTTGCAATGCGCGTCAAAGATGAGAGGCGCGAAGCGCAGGCCAAACAGCAGACCATCGGGCGTACCATCACGCGCAAGGTGATGCGCGAGCGCGCCGCGCTGCTTTCGCAGGATGCGGCTGCCGATACGGAGTTCGCCAACGTTCATTCCATCGTCTCGCAGGGCGTGCGCTCGACGATCTGCGCGCCGCTCGTCGCCGAATCGGGCGTGCACGGCGCGCTCTATGCCGACCGGCTCGATTCGTTCACCACCTTTTCGCGCGACGATCTGGAACTCGTCACCGCCGTCGCCGCGCAGACCGCCGTCGCGGTCGAGAACGCTCGCGCGCACGAAAGGCTCGCGCGTGAAGAAGTAGCACGTGCCAACTACGGCAGGTTTTTGCCCGAATATGTGGTGCAGCAAATTCTGGAGAATCCAGACTCTTTCAAACTCGGCGGCGTCAATCAAAACATCACCGTGCTCTTCGCAGACATACGCGGCTTCACGCGCCTCTCCGAGCGCGCGCAGCCCGAACGCATCGTGCAAATTCTCAATCGTTATTTCACGGCGATGTCCGAGATTATCTTTCAGCACGGAGGGACGCTGGACAAATACATCGGCGATGGTTTGATGGCGCTCTTCGGCGCGCCGAGGGCGACGCCTGAAGATGCCTGCCACGCCGTCGCGGCGGCGGTCGCCATGCAGCGCGAGATGGCGAACATCAACGCCGAACTGCGCTCGCAAGGGTTAGCCGAAATCAGCATCGGCATCGGCCTCAACACGGGCGAGGCCACCGTCGGTTATATCGGCTCGGAGCGGCGCAGCGAATACACGGCTATCGGCGATAATGTGAATCTCGCGGCGCGTCTCGAATCGAACGCACTGCCCGGACAGATTTTGTTGAGCGAACCGACGGCCATCGCCGCGCGCGCCAGCCATTGTAGCTTTCGCCCACGCCCGGCGATCACCGTCAAGAATCGTGAACAGCCCGTCCCGCTCTTCGACGTTGACTGGGAGCAGCAAGAGCGGTTGATGAACGCGTGAGAGCGTTTCAACTTTTAGTTTTCAGTTTTTAAGGTTGCAATAGTTATCGGCGGTTTTTGTTTCGAGAGTTTGAAATTTCAAGCCTGAGCTTTCCGGCAACGCAAGGCCATGCTTATACTGAAAACCGAGAACTGAAAACTGAAAACTGTTACTCACAAGCGGTTTACTTTTATGGCTCCAAGCACCTTCATGCAAAAGACGCGCGCGTTAATGTCGTTCGGCGGGCTGCGTGATCTAGTCTCCGATTCGATGTCCATTGACATGGGTTCGGCGAGCACGATTATCGCCGTGCGCGGGCGCGGCGTCGTCGTCAACGAGCCGTCAATCGTTGCCGTCAATAAGATGACGGGCGAGATTGTCGCCATCGGCAAAGAAGCACACGATATGCAGGGGCGCGAGCCGCGTGAAGTGATGCTGGTCGCGCCGCTCGTGGATGGCGTCGTCGCCGATTTCGAGCGCACACAGCAGATGCTCGACCATTTTGTGCGTAAGGCGCGCAGCGGCGTTTCGCATTTCAGTCGCCGCGCCGTGATGAGCGTTCTCTCAGGCGTCACGCATGTCGAGCAGCGCGCTCTGCTGACCGCCGCCGAGCATGCGCACATCGGCCGCGTCTACATGGTCGAGGAGGGTTTGGCGGCGGCCATCGGCGCGGGCGTCTCCGTCGAAGATGTGAACGCGTCGGCGGTCGTGGATATTGGCGGAGGGACGACGAACGTCGCCGTCGTCGCGCGTGGCTCAATCGTCTATGCGCAGGCCGAGCGGGTCGGAAGTTTCGATATAGACGAGGCCATTACTAATCGCCTGCGTCGCCATCACGGATTGATTATCGGCGCGTTGACCGCCGAACGTTTGAAGATCGAACTGGCCTCGGCGGTGCAACCCTCCGCTCCGGCGCGGAGTCTGACGGTCAAGGGGCGCGACGTGCAGACCGGAACGCCCAACGCCATTGACGTAACGTGCGAAGAGGTCTGCGTCTCAGCGCAGGGTGTGGTCGCGCGAATCTCTCGCGTCGTGCAGAGGGCGCTCGCCGAGTTGCAGCCGGAAGTCGCCGCAGACATCTATGATCGCGGCATTATCCTGACGGGCGGCGGCGCGCTGCTCGATGGACTCGCCACTTTTCTCGCACAGGAGACGCGCCTCGCCACGCGCGTCGCCGACAACCCACGCTTCTCGACCGTCAACGGCCTCTCCCAACTCTTTGACGAACCCTTGCTGCTCCGCCGCGTCACGCGCAACGAACCTTCCCTCTTGCTCGAAGTGGACGACGGTGCATTTGAAGGATGAAAACTACAACTACAGTGACGAGTGACAAGTTAAAGACAGCTTCGCTCTCAACACTTATCACTGAAAACTTATTGTTGATAACTGCTTCCGGTTTTGCTCGTCACTCGTCGCTTGTCACACGTCACTAGCTTTTATGAACCTCAGCGGATTTTTCAAAAGGCAGATTCAAGTCGCGCGCGTGGCGGGCATTCCCGTGCGGATTGATTACCGCTGGTTTTTCATCTTTGCGCTGAGCGTGTGGGTCATCGCCGTCAGTTTCGAGGAGGGCACGAGCACGGCGCGATTGATTAAAGTTGATGTCGTGACGGCATGGCTGACAGGCGTGCTGACGACGCTCGGACTCTTCCTCTCGATTCTTCTCCACGAGCTTTCGCATGCGCTCGTCGGGCGCACCGAAGGCATCGAGAGCGACGAGATTGTGCTTCACCCGTTCGGCGGGCTGACGCGTCTCAGGAGCGAGCCGGACAACCCGCGCGCCGAGTTTCGCATTGCGATTGCGGGGCCTGCTTCCAGTTTTATGATCGGCATCTTGGCGTTCGGTGCGATGAGCCTCGCCACCATGCTCAATCAACTGACGATTGCCGCCGCCTTCTTCATCATCGGCTTCTGGAATCTATTGCTCGCCGTCTCAAATCTCCTGCCCGGATACCCGCTCGACGGCGGGCGCGTGTTGCGCGCCTTTCTCTGGCACAGGCACGGTCGTCTCGATGAAGCGACGCGCACGGCGAGTCTCGGCGGCCAACTCATCGCCGGTTCGCTGGTCGTCTTCGGCGCTTATTTTTACTGGAAAGTTGGCGACGCCTTCATGGGTTTGTGGCTCGCTATCGTCGGACTTTTCCTCTTCGATTCAGCCCGCTCGGTCATCCGCCGGAAGCGCGGCGGTAAGTTTAAGACCGCCGCCGACGCGATGAGCGCGCCTTTTTCAATCGAGCCGAACACGCTGGTCAGCCATTTTATTGACACCGTGCTGCCGCAGCATCGTCAGACGGCGATGCCGGTCGCCGAAGCGCGCCGCCTGCATGGCATCCTCACGCTCGAAGATTTGAAGCAGTTGCCGCGCGAGCGTTGGCATCACACGCGCGTGCGCGAAGTGATGCGCCCCGTCGACCGCCAGCTTTTCGTCGCGCCCACGACGCCGCTCGCGCGCGCCGAAAAGTTGATGAAAGAAAACGGCGCGGGCGCGCTCGGAGTCGTGGACGGCGCAGGCGAACTGGTCGGATTTCTGCTGCGCGGTCGTCTCAAGCGGAGAGCCAAAGCTTAAATTTCTCCGCGCCCTAGGATGCTAAGAAGACAGCTTTCGGAATACTATCTCACGGTATCCGCGTCGGTGAATTGCTCCGCAAAATACGGCTGCCCGAAGTTGCGTTAAAATCCCCCGAAAATTCTTCTTGAGAGCGATAACGTTTGAACTGCCATGGCGTCGGTCACAGAGGGTCGGCGCGTTCGCGGCTCGTTATTGATTTGCTCCGATTTTTGCAGTTATAATCGGCGCGGATGCGTGTAGTTTAAACCCGTCGGAGGAGACCGTTGATGCTGGCCGTAATCGGCGCACTGTTCGCCAATGGAGTGATTACCGTTTTAAAGTTTATTGCCGCCGTGTTTACAGGCTCTTCCGGCATGATGGCAGAAGCTTTGCACTCTCTGGCGGACACGACGAACCAGATTTTCCTGTTGCTGGGACTTCGTTTTTATAAACGCCCGGCCTCGGAAAAACACCCGTTCGGGCACGGTAAAGAGCGGTTTTTCTGGTCGTTCATCGCGGCCATTTTCATCTTCGGCGTCGGCGCGACTTACGCGCTTTATGAAGGTTATGAAAAGCTCAGGCATCCGCACCCGCCGGAGAACTTGGGGTGGGCTTACTGGGTGCTCGGCATTTCATTCGTCCTCGAATCCGGGTCAATCGCCCTCGCGCTTTATCAGGAAGTGAATGAAGCGCATCACGAGGGGATGAGCTTCGGTGAATATTTACGCGAATCGAAAGACCCGACGGCCAAGACCGTCATCTTTGAAGACTCTGCGGCACTGCTCGGTATCATCATCGCCGCCGTCGGCATCTACCTGACCGAGCACCACACGGGGCCGGGCGACGGCGCATACTGGGACGGCCTGTCTTCGATGGCGATTGGCGTTGTGCTCGCGGTTGTCGCCTTCTCGCTGGCGCGTTCGTCGCGGGGGTTGCTTCTCGGAGAGGCGGCGACGGCGAAGTCGGTCGCCGCGATTCGCAACGCCATTCTCGAACATCGGAACGTCGTCGAGGTGGTCGAACTACTGACGATGCATCTCGCGCCGAAAGAGATTCTGGTCAACGCGCACATCAATTTTCGCAACAACCTTGCGACTGACGACATCGAGCGGACAATCAACGAAGTCGAGGAATCAATTAAACGCGCCGAGCCGAAAGTCAACATGATCTTTCTGGAGACGGCGAAAGAGAGCGAACCGGGGCCGGACACGCCGATTGCCATGCACATCGGCTAGCGGGATTTTTGATTTTTGAGTTGTGATTTTGTCCGGCATCTCAAGTTTTAGAGTTTGAGTATTTGAAATCTCGAATTTTCAAATTTGAAACAGCAAGGCTTTCGTCCGACAACAACCGCAAATCAGAAATCGCAAATTGAAAATTCAAAACGATGCTTCTGCAACTGCCATACAGCCATTATCTCGAAAGCCTGCGCGAGCCACGCAACATCGTGGACATCGCGGTTGTCTTTCTAATGGTGTTTGCGGTGCTGAGGCTGATTCGCGGCACGCGTGCCGCCCCGATGGCCGCAGGCATCGCCGCCATCGCGTTGCTCTACTGGATTGCCGTCAAGTGGAGTCTCTCGACGCTCGAATTCATCCTCACGCCTGCGCCGCTCTATGTCGGCGTTGCCATCATCGTGCTCTTTCAGACAGAGATTCGACAGGCGCTCATCTCCTTCGGCAATCGCTTCCGCATGCCTTTTCTGATTCGCCATCGCGGGCAGTTCGGCGAAGGCGTCTATGACGAGATAGTGCTCGCGGCGACGACGCTCGCCTCGACAAAGACGGGCGCGCTCATCGTCATCGAGCGTGCGGTCGGCCTGCGTAACGTCACCGACGGCGGCGTGCAGATGGACGCCGAACTCAGTTACGACCTGCTCGTAACGATCTTCAATCCGACGACGCCGCTGCATGATGGAGCGGTCGTGGTGCGCGGCCACAGGGTCGCCGCCGCTGCCTGCTTCCTGCCGCTGACGCTCAACCCGCTGCTCTCGAAAGACCTCGGCACGCGCCATCGCGCCGCCATCGGTATCACGGAGGATACGGACGCGGTCGCCGTCGTCGTCTCGGAAGAGACGGGAGTCATCTCGTTCGTGCAAGGCGGGCAAATCAGGCGCGGCCTCGATGCGACCAAACTGCGCGCCGCCATCTTTGAAGCTCTCGAACCCTCCGCCACGCGCCGCGCCCAGAACGATGGCGACAACCAGCAAAAATCTACTGAGACGGATGCTAAAACCAACGAAGCAGTGGCGACTCAAAACGCGGGGGTCAGAGGTTAGAGGTCGAAGGCCGGTTAAAAAAACTGCCGTCTCCTAACCTCTAACTTCTGATTTTTAACTTTTGAACCTTATGGCCTTTCGTGAAGCAGATGCGAAGAATGCGACGAGCGCGCGGAGTGTCGCCGGGCGCTGGCTGCACGCTCTGCTGTTTGAAGATTGGAGCTTGAAGGTGCTCGCGCTGCTCATTACGCTTGGGCTGTGGTATGCCGTCACAGGCCAGCGTACGCCTGCGACGCTCCGGCTGCGCGGCGTGCAGCTTGAATTCACACCCGCGCGCGACATGGAGATTAGCAACGAGCCGCTCGAAGAAGTTGAAGTCACGCTTCAGGGCAGCCGTGGGAAACTCGATGAAATCAACGCGCGCAATCTCGTCCTGAGAGCCGACATCAGCCAACTCAAACCGGGCGACCGCGTTGTGCGTCTGGTTCCGCGCCAGAATCTCTCGATGGATCTGCCCGACGGAATCGAGATTGCAAGAATTGAGCCGGGCAGCGTCGCCATCCGGCTCGAACGCAGCATCGTGCGCGAACTGGAAGTTGAAGCGCGTTTTGAAGGCAGCCCCCCCGAAGGCTACGTGCGCGGCGAGGTGCAGATTAATCCGCCGACCGTGCGCGTGCGCGGCCCCGAAAGCCACGTCAACGCGCTGGAGAAAGCTCATACCGAAAGTATCTCGCTCGAAGGTCAGAGAGAAATCATGACGCTGCCGCAGATGGCGATAGACATCGGCGATCACAAAATCGCGCCGCTCGATCCGGTCGTCGCCGTGCGCGTCGAGATCAAAGAAGAGGTGATACAGAAACGTTTTGCGGGCATCTCCGTGCGCGCGGCCAACAGTTCGGGCGCAGCGGTGCGACCAGCGACCGCCGCCGTCGAGGTTCGCGGAGCGCGCTCCGTCGTCGAGCGGCTGCGGCCTGAAGATTTAGAAATTGTGGTCGAACAGGCGGCTGACGGCTCGACGCTGTCGCGTCTTTCGCTCGCGCCGGGAATCGGCGGACGCGTCGAACTCGTCTCGACAACTCCCACACAATTCACGATTGAGAAATGAGTTCAAAGTTCAAAGTTTAAACTTCAAAGTTCAAAGCTTGAGACAGGTCTTTCGGTTTTGAACTCCAAGTTTTAGACTTTGAACTTTGAACTTTAAACTTGAGCCATGAAAAAACTTTTCGGGACAGATGGCATGCGCGGCGAGGCAGGACTTTTTCCGCTCGATGCCGCAACGATGCGGACGGCAGGCCATTCTCTGGCGAGCCATCTGATGCACAGGCACGGGCGCGCAGCGCACATCATCTTAGGGCGCGATACGCGCGAGTCGGGCGCGTGGATTGAAGAAGCTTTCAGTGCCGGTGTGCGCCAAGCGGGAGCCGTCTGCCAGACGGCGGGCGTCATTACGACGCCGGGCGTGGCCTTCCTCACACGCACTCTCACAGCCGATGCGGGCGTCGTCATCAGCGCATCTCACAACGATTACCAAGACAACGGCATCAAGATTTTCGCCCCCGACGGGCGCAAACTCGACGACGCCACCGAACGGCTCGTCGAAGCAGACATCTACGCCGCCGCGTCAAAAGAGCAGGACACGGCGCGCGAAACATCTGCGCGCCAAGCATCTACGATTGCGGAGAGCCTTGAGCAGTCCGCTCATTTGCGTGCGCGCTATCTCGACTATCTCGCCGGAGAGGTCGCCGCCGGACTCAGGCTGGACGGCTTGAGCATCGTCGTTGATTGTGCCAACGGCGCTGCTTCCGAACTCGCGCCCGCGCTCTTTGCACAACTCGGCGCGCGCGTGCTGGCTATCAATAACGCGCCCGACGGACGCAACATCAACCGCGACTGCGGCTCGCTGCACATCAAAGCCTTACAGCGAAAGGTCACAGAAGAAGGCGCAAATCTGGGCGTGGCCTTCGATGGCGATGCCGACCGCGCGCTCTTTGTTGATGCGCGCGGGCAACTTGTAGATGGCGACGCGACGCTCTGGGTGATGGCCGGACAATTCGCGGCTCGCGGCGAACTCAAGGGCGACTGTCTCGTCGCCACCGTGATGAGCAATGTCGGTCTGGAAATCGCCTTGCGTGCGCGCGGCATCGAGTTGCTGCGCGCAGATGTCGGCGACAAGTACGTCCTCGAAGAACTCATCCGCATAGGCGCAGCCGTGGGCGGCGAGCAGTCCGGGCACATTATCTTCCCGCATATCAGCCTCGCCGGAGACGGTATGATAACAACCATCTTCATGCTACGCGCCATCGTGGAATCAAAACGCGCTCTGCACGAATTGACGGAAGGTTTTGTGCGCTATCCGCAGGTGCTCGTCAATGTCCGTGTGCGCGAAAAGCGTCCCTTTGAGGAGGACGCCGAGATCGCCCGCGCCGTGCGCGCGACGCAGTCCAGACTCGGCGACAAGGGTCGCCTGCTGTTGCGCTACTCAGGCACAGAGCCGCTCGCGCGCGTGATGATAGAAGGCCAGCGTCAGGAAGAAATCGAGCGGCTGGCGGGCGACTTGGCAGCGGTTATTAAGGGAAGTCTTGGGGCGGGCTGAAAATCTCTTGCGAGAAAAAATTACTCAGTCCCAAGTGTAATTATTACTTCCAATCGCTCTCGGACAATTTGCCTGAAAAAGAGGCGAGAGATGGAAGTTGCAGAAAAGCTCAGTAAAATTTAGAAGTTCCGAGGGGCGTCTTGAAATATTCTTGCATGGCATAGACCTTGCGATGTATATTGTGGGGCAAGAGAGACGGTTGGTGGATCCTCCGTCTCAGTGGTTGCTGGGGTGAGGACAGTAACCACAAATTAGGACGGGCACGGCATTCCCCAAGTTTGCCGTGCCTGTTCTCTATTGCGCGCAAGTTTCCCGCCAGATAGCCCTCAAACATGCCTTCGGGCAACTCGCGGCGTGTTACAATCAGCCCGGTCAGTTCGTGCCTTCTTTCATTGTCCTTAAAAACTTACGAGAGCCGAAGGCGCGCGTGCCGCCTGAGATGAACCCAAGCGACTACCGACGCGATTTTGCCGCCTACTGCGCGGCGCTGCGACGCGAGCAATACCAACACTACGCCGGTCTCTCAAACGAGCCGCGCTTCGAGCCAATCAGAGAGCGTTACGCCGATCTGTGGACGCGCGAGGCAATAGACGAATTACGCCGTGCGCTCGACGAGGCGTCCACACAGTTCGAGACCGAGCGCGCGGGTTTGCGTGCGCTGATCGCTGCCGCATATCTCAACTTTCTGGAATCACGCGCCAGTGAGGTCACGAGCGAACTGGCGCGGTGTGCCGGGGCAGCACGAATTGATTGGAGCGGCGCAAAAATGGCGGCGGATAAAGCGCCGGATTTAATCTCTGATGAGAGCGACGCGACGCGGCGGCGCGAGCTTGAAGCGCGTTGGTTCGACGCGTTGCGGCCTTGTGACGATCTGCGCGGGTCGCGTCTCGATGCGCTGAGAGAAGCGGCGAGCGAACTTGGATTCAGAGACCTGTGCGCGCTCTATGAAGACGTGACGGATGCTAACTTAGAAAAACTGGCCGCGTCCGCCAGTTCTTTGCTTGAGCAGACCGCGCCCGTATATGTCTCACGTCTCGCACAGTGGGCGGCGCGTGAGAGCCAGCCGCTCGCGCCCGACACTTTGACCTACGCGGATAGCCTGCGCTTTGAGCGCGCCGCCCATCTCGATGCGTTCTTTCAGCCGTATGCCGTTCGCACCTCTTACGCGGAGACGATGGCAGGTTTGGGGATTCGCGTCGAGACGCAAAGGAACATGGGAATTGAGAGCGCGCCGCATACTCTGAAAAACAAGCACGTCATCTGTCTCGCACTCAAGCCGCCGGAGGACGTGCGTCTCTTGGTTAGTGCTGAGCCGTTGGGCGCTTTAGCGTGGAAGGCTTTTTTGTATGAAGCGGGACGCGCGCAGGCTTCCGGTTGGGTATCGAGCGAGCTGTCGGCGCGCTATCCTGAATTCGTCTACGCGCCGGACGGGGCGACGAACGAGGCTTACGGATTTCTGTTTGCGGGACTTCTTTATGATGCCGCGTGGATCGGTGAGCATCAGGGCGTGCGGGCGGCGGAAGCGAGCGAGGTGGCGCGGACGCTGGCGCTGCTTGAAATGAATGCTGTGCGGCGTGACTGCGCGGCGCTGCTGTACGCGCTCGCTCTGAGCGACGCGCCGGACACGCGCGCCGAATCGCTCGGAGAGACTTACGCGAGGCTGCACACGGAAGCGACGGGCTTTCGCTACAGTGCGGCGACACGCTTGCTTCATACGCGTGCGGCTTTCCGCGCGGCAGAACTTTTACGGGCGCGACTCTTCGCGGCGAGTTTGCGCGAGTATCTGCGCGAGAGATACGGACGGCGTTGGTACGGAGCGCGCAAGGCGGGGCAGGAGTTGATTGATATTTGGAATACGGCATCACGTTATAAAGTTGAAGAACTCGCGCGGCTCGTCGGGACAACCTCTCTGAGTTTCGATCTTCTGGCGGACGAGCTAGCAATGGCGGTGAGCGTTTGAGTGTCGAAAAAGTGCGCCGCGTGCAGGTGGGCGCGCGCGCGCGTTACGAAATCGAGATAGGCGCGGGCGTGTTGCGGAATCTGGGCGAGGGCGCGCGCGGCGCTCTACCGTCGCAGGCGCATCGTCTCGCGCTCATCTCAAATTGTCGCGTGTTTGAACTCTATGGCGCGCAAGCGGTCGAGAGTCTGCGCGCCGCCGGTTTTGATGTCACACACTGGTTGATGGGCGAGGGCGAGCGTTACAAGACGCTACGCAGTATCGAGCGTGCGCTCGCGTTTCTTTCCGCGTCGAGATTGGAGAGAAGCGACGGAGTGGTTGCGCTGGGCGGCGGTGTCGTCGGCGACCTCGCGGGTTTTGCTGCGGCCATCTACTTGCGTGGCGTGGCGTTCGTGCAAGTCCCGACCACTCTGCTCGCACAGATTGATTCATCCGTCGGCGGCAAGACGGGCGTCAACATGGGCGCGGGAAAAAATCTCGTCGGAGCGTTTCACCAACCGCGCGCGGTGTTTGTTGACACTGAGACGCTCGGTACTCTGCCGCCGCGCGAACTGACCGCCGGTTGGTGCGAAGCGATCAAGCAGGGCGCGGTCGGCGACCGCAAGTTGTTCGAGCAGACGCGCGCCTTTCTCGCCGCCGGGCAGCAACATTTAACGGCGCACGCCGTAAAAGAGTTGAGCGGGCAGCAGCAGCAGGCGCGTGAGGCGCAGTTAATTGAACTCATTGCCGCGCAGTGTGCCTTTAAAGCGCAGGTCGTCGCGGGGGACGAGCGCGAAGATGTTAATCGTGCGGACAGAGGTTCGCGCCGCATCCTGAATTTCGGCCACACGGTCGCGCATGCGCTTGAAGCTCTGACCGGCTACAGGCGTTTCCGGCATGGCGAAGCGGTCGGTTACGGAATGCTGGCGGCCGCCGAAATCTCCTTTAAGCTAGGACTGCTCGCCGCTTCGGAGTTAGAATTGTTGCGCGCGACCATTGGCATGGCGGGGCGCTTGCCGCGCGCCGCAGACCTCGACGCGGAAGTAATCAGGCAGACTCTCTCGGCGGACAAAAAGGCGGTCGGCGGGCGCGTCCGCTGGGTGCTGCTCGAAAAACTGGGACGGGCGCGCATCGTGGACGAAGCGGAAATTTCCACGCCTATCATCCGGGCTTCAATTCAGGCCGCGCTCGATGCGGCATAACTCTGTGAAGAGAGGTTGAGGAAAACAGAAATAATGAATAGCTCTCCTGAAACGCGCCGGAGACATAGCATCTCCGACGAGCGTGGCGACTCGCGTCTTAACTTCCTCATTACCATCCTCATTATCGCCGTCGCCGCTTACATTGTTTACCAGTATATTCCGGTCGCCTATCATGCTTACCTCTACAGAGACACGATGCAGGAGACCGTCAACATCGCCGCCGGAACGAAGCAAGACTCGGATTGGGTGAGAAACAAATTGCGTGCGAGCGCGGACGAGAACGACCTGCCGAAAGACGCGCTGATTGATGTGCAAACAAACGAAGGGCGCATCGAAGCGCGCGTGCGCTGGACACGTAACATCCCTCTGCCCGGCTACGTCTACCAATATAACTTCGATCACAAGGTTACAAGCAGCACGTTTTTTACGAAGTGAGCGGCAAGCTGCGCCGGTTATATTGATTGATAGCCCCGGAGAGGCTGTTAATGCAATATGTCTCCCCGACGGGCGCGCAAGTTTTGTCGCACCAGCCGGGGCTTTTTGATGAGTCCTAAGAGGTGGGCTGCCCCGCGTTCTTGTCAACGCTCGCACCGGAGATAAATGGCGCGTCGGCGGTCAGCGCGTGGTTGACGAGTTGGCGTTGTTCCAGTTCATGAATCGCGTAGGAGCCGGTGGCGGGGCTGGCCGACGCGGCGCGGCCTGCGTAGTAGGGGCGTTCGCACCCCGGCAGCAGGTTCATCAGACGCGGTTCGACGAACGCCCACCCGCCCATGTTCTTCGCCTCTTCCTGCGCCCAAACAAGCTGCGTGGCGTTCGGGTACTGCGCAAAAATCTCACGCAAGTTTCGTTCGGGGAACGGGTACAACTGCTCCAGCCGAATGATGGCGACACGGTTATCGCCCGACTTCTGCCGCGCTGCCGTGAGGTCGTAGAAGACCTTACCGCTACAGAGGACGAGGCGGAGAACGGCGTCGCGGTGAGCAACTTCCGCGTCGTCAATGACGGGCATGAAGCCGCCTCGTGTGAGTTGCTCGACAGTTGATGTCGCCGCTGGCAGGCGGAGCAGACTCTTCGGCGTCATCACGACGAGCGGAAGCGCGGTCTGTTGTTTGACCTGACGGCGCAGCAGGTGAAAATACTGCGCGGGTGTGGTCGGGTAACAAACCTGCATGTTGTTTTCGGCGCAGAGTTGCAGATAACGCTCAAGGCGCGCGGATGAGTGCTCCGGCCCCTGTCCTTCGTAGCCGTGCGGCAGGAGCATGACGAGGCGCGAGGGCTGCTGCCACTTGTCTACGCCGGGCGCAATGAACTGGTCAACGATGACCTGCGCGCCGTTGGCGAAATCGCCGAACTGCGCTTCCCACATCACCAGCGCATCCTGCGCGATAACCGTATAGCCATACTCGAAACCCAGCACGCCCTGTTCCGAAAGAGAGCTATCGAAGACCTCGATGCGCGCGCGCCCCGCGCCGTCCGAGGCGAGTTCGGAGAGCGGCGTCCAAGCCTTTCCCGTCTGCGTATCGTAGAGGATGGCGTGACGCTGGCTGAAAGTCCCGCGACCCGAATCCTGACCGCTCAGGCGCACGCGCGCGCCTTCCAGCCCGAGCGAGCCGAACGCCATCGCCTCGGCGAAAGCCCAATCCATAGGAACTTCGCCCGCGCCCATCTTCGCGCGCCGCGCAAGCTGGCTGACCATCTTCGGATTAACGTGAAAGTCTTCGGGAACAATGGCGATGCGATGCGCGACATCGCGGATGACATCGGCGCTGACGCCCGTCTCAAGCAGCGTTGAACCGTCCTGCTCTTCGACGGGCGCAGGGATTTCCGTCCGCTCCGGCTTGTGCGCGGCGATCTCCTTGGCGCGCTGGTGCGTCTCTTCATAACCGGCGACTGCCGCCTTCATCATCTGCTCCACGTCCGCTTCGGTGAGTACGCCTTCGCGCACGAGTCTCTGCGCGTAGAGGGCGCGCACGCCGGGATGCGCCTTGACGCGCGCGTACATTAGCGGCTGTGTGTAGCTCGGCTCGTCGCCTTCGTTGTGACCGAGGCGGCGGAAGCCGACGACATCGAGCACCACATCCTTGTTGAACTCCTGACGAAAATCGAGCGTGATACGCAGCACGCGAAAAGCTGCTTCCGGGTCGTCACCGTTGATGTGGAAGATGGGCAGTTGCGTCATCCGCGCCACGTCGGTCGAATAGATGGTCGAGCGACCCTGTTCGGGCGAGGTCGTGAAGCCGATCTGGTTGTTGACGATGATGTGAATTGTTCCGCCCGTGCGATAACCCTTGAGGTCTGCGAGGTTCAAAGTCTCCATCACGATGCCCTGACCGGCGAACGCGGCGTCGCCGTGCAAAAGCACCGGCAGCGCATAGTCAATCACTTCTTCGCGCGGGCTGCCTGCGGCCTGCAACAAATCCTGCTTGGCGCGCACCATTCCCTCGACGACCGGGTCTACAAATTCGAGGTGGCTCGGATTGGGTGAAACCGTGATGCTCACACGACGCCCAGAGGCGGCGGTGCGCGCGCCCTTCGCGCCCTGATGATATTTCACGTCGCCCTCGTCGGCGGGAAAGCTGGGGTGCGCCGTTCCTTCAAAGGCCGTGAAGATTCTTTCGGCGAGATTGCTGCCGACGACGTTGGCGAGCACGTTCAGACGCCCGCGATGCGCCATGCCGAGCGTGATGTCTTCGACGCCTTGCACGGCTGCGCGTTCGACCAGTTGATCGAGCAGCGGGATGATCGTCTCGCAGCCTTCGAGCGAGAAGCGTTTCTGTCCGAGATACTTCGTGTGCAAGAAACGCTCGAACTGCTCGGCGGCAATCAGCTTTTGCAAAAGCTGCTTCTTCGTCTCCGGCTCTATCGGTTGCGGCTCGACAAACTCCGCGCGGATGCGGTCGCGTATCCAGAGCTTCTGTTCCTTGCTCTGGATGTGGCGATATTCGATGCCGACCTTGCCGCAATAAGCGCGGCGCAGGATGTTCAAGATTTCGCGCAAGGTCTCGCTCTCTTTGCCGGCGAGGCCGCCCGTGATGAACTCACGATCCAAATCCCAGACGGTCAACCCGTAAGTTTCGATGTCGAGTTCCGGGTGATACTGGAGGGGCAGCGCGTGCAACGGATCAATATCAGCGACGAGATGTCCGCGCACGCGATAAGCGTTGATGAGTTCGAGCACGCGCGCCTGCTTGATAATCTGCGCGCGCGTGTGGTCGCCGCCGAGCAGCGCCGGATTGCGGTCAACCGACCAGCGCATCGGTTGATGTGCGATGCCGAGGTCGCGGAAAATCCGGTCGTAGAAATCTTGCTCGCCGAGCAGCAGTTCGTGGACGAGCGCGAGAAACGCGCCCGACTCCGCGCCCTGTATCACGCGGTGGTCGTAAGTCGAAGAGATGGTCAGAGTCTTGCTGATGCCGAGTTGCGAGAGGGCTGCGGGAGCCATCGCGTGATACTCTGCCGGATACTCAATCGCGCCGGTCGCGATAATGACGGACTGCCCGGACATCAAGCGTGGAGTGGAGGCGACTGTTCCGATAGTGCCGGGATTGGTCAGGCTGACGGTCGTCTCTTGAAAATCGGGAATCCCCAGTTTCCCCTGACGCGCGCGCCGAATCACGTCGTCGTAGGCGGCGAGGAACTGCGCGAACGAGAGCGCGCCCGCGTTCTTGATGTTCGGGACGAGCAGCGTGCGCGTGCCGTCCTTCTTCTCAAGGTCAATGGCTAACCCCAGATTGACTTCGGCGCGGCGGAGGCGTGCGGGCGTCTCGCCGTCGAGAAGCGTGAAGCCGTCGTTCATCTGCGGGAATTTTTCGAGCGCGCGCAGGATGGCGAACGCGATCAAGTGCGTGTACGAAGCCTTGCCGCCGCCGTGCTCTTTCAAATACTGGTTGATAATCAGGCGATTCTCTTCCAGCACTTTGACGGGCACGCGTCGGTTCGAGGTGGCGGTCGGAACAGTGAGACTCGTCTCCATGTTTTCGACAATCTTCAGCGCGCCGCCGCGAATCGGCGAGGCCGCGACTGCCGCCGCGCCGACGGACGGCGCTGTTTGTGTGGCTGAAGGCTGTGCTGTCGCGGCAGTCACCGTTGTCTTGGCCTGCGCGGGCGGCTGCGTCGCGGTTGCTTGAGGCGCGGGCGAACCATTAGCTCCTTCTCCTCCTGCGTTCGCGGCGCTTTGCGCGCCCTGTGCCGGTGTCGCCGCCGCCGCGCCGTTTCCGCTCCCGCCGCGCCATGGCGCAGGGGCGTTCGAGCCGTTGTCCGCTGCGTTTGATGCGTCGGGCGTCTGACCGAGCATCTCCGCGAAGTAAGCTCGCCATGATTCGTCAACCAGCGACGGGTCGCTGCGGTAGCGATTCAGAAGCCCCTCGACATAGGTGGCGTTCGCCCCAAAATTCTCCGCGATAAACTCCGAATAATCGCTTTTTTGTTTGCTCACGAGTCCGATCACCTCACACTTGAAAAGTCGTGCTTCGCCCGCGCCTTCCGACCCGTACCGCGCGAGCGCAACCCACTGTTTTCAACACGGCTGGAATTTATAATATAGCCTATCACCATCCGCCACGGTTTGCATCCGTCGTCAGTCATCGCCAGCCGCCGCGCGGCAAAAACTCCTGACATGAATGCTATACTGCTCTGGAATTATCCTTTGAATATGTTTAGCTATCAGATTGACGACGAGGTGGAACTGCGCGTGCTCGAAGAGCGGCACGCGAAGGAGTTGTTCGCTTTGATTGACCGCAACCGCGCGCACCTGCGCACGTACATGGAGTGGTTGACGGACGATTACAAAATCGAGGATACGCGAGAGTTCATCAGCTTCGGACTTAAACTCTTGACCGGCGGGGAAGGCTTGCAGGCGGGTATCTGGTCTGAGGGCAGATTGGCAGGCCACATCGGTTATTTCAGAACGGACAAGAAGAACCGGCGCACGTCCGTCGGCTACTGGATCGGCGCGGAGTTCGAGGGGCGCGGCCTCGTTACGCGCGCGTGTCGTGCATTCGTCAGTTATGCTTTCGCGTCGCTCGACGTGAACCGCGTGGAAATCGGTTGCGCGGTTGATAACGTACGAAGCCGCGCCGTTGCCCTCAGATTGGGATTTAAGCCGGAGGGCGTTCTGCGCTCGTGCGATTGGGTGCACGAGCGTTTTGTTGACATTGCGATTTATGGCATGCTTGCGCGCGAGTGGCCTGCGGCGTCGAGCGCACACTCAAAATCTCTAGGCAGTTGATTCTCAACCATGACAAAATCGAAAACAAAGATGAGCAAAGAAAAGAATCCACACACGCCGACGACCGCAACCTCGCGCCGCCGCTTTGCTAAAGGAGTAGCCGCCGCGCTCGTCGCCGCGCCCGTCGTTCTTTCGGCGGCCAGCAACGCGCAGACTCCCGCGACGAAAGAATCGAAAGCCCCGCCGAACCCGCAGCCGACCCCGACGCCCGCGCCCGCGAAACCTTCGCCCGTCGCCGAAGCTTATGCGGAGGTGGCAAAGGTGCGCTTCGGCGGGCAAGTCACGGATGAAGAGTTTAAGAGAATCAAGCGCGACCTCGAAGGCAACGTGCGCGCCGACGACAGGCTGCGCGCCTTCAAGCTGCAAAATTCCGACGAGCCTGATTTCGTCTTCAGCGCGTGAATCATCAACTTACACTGCACTCAAACACAAAAGTTTCCCGAGCCATCAAGCAAAAGCTTTTTTCGGTCTCCTTAGCTGCACGAGGCTTAATCTAATGCTGCCAGACGAAATTTTCTTCGCACCCGTGAGCGAACTCGGCGGGCAGATTCGCGCTAAGCGCATCTCTCCGATTGAATTGGCGGAAGGCTATCTCCTGAGGCTTGAGGCACACGGCGAACGGCTCGGCGCGGTCGCCACCATCATGCGCGAGACGGCGCGGCGCGAGGCGCAGGAGGCCGAGCGCGAAATCAGCAAGGGGCATTACAGAGGCCCGCTGCACGGCATTCCTTACGGCGTCAAAGACCTCATCGCGACGCGCGAAGCCAATACGACGTGGGGCGCTACGCCCTACAAAGATCAACGCTTCGATTTCGATGCGACGGTGGTCGAGCGTCTGCGCGCGGCGGGCGCGGTGCTCGTCGCCAAACTGGCGATGGTCGAACTGGCCGGAGGCATGGGCTACAACCGCGCCGATGCGAGTTTGCAGGGCGCGTGCCGCACGCCTTGGAACACGAACTTTTGGAGCGGCGGTTCGTCTTCCGGGCCGGGCGCGGCGGTGGCCGCCGGTCTCGTCGGATTCGCCATCGGCTCGGAGACTTCCGGCTCGATTATCACTCCGGCAGCCTTCTGCGGCGTGTCCGGTTTGAGGCCGACTTACGGCGCGGTGTCGCGGCATGGGGCGATGGCCTTGAGTTGGACGCTCGATAAGCTGGGGCCGATGTGTCGCGCGGCGAAGGATTGCGAGTTGGTATTCGCGGCGATTGCTGGCAGAGACCCGCTCGACGCTTCTTCGCGCGATTTCGATTTCGGTTTCAAGTCGAAAAAGAAGCGCCCGCGCAACGGTGCGCCCATCGCCGTCCTGAAGGATTCTTACGAGAAGGCGCAGCCGGAAGTGCGCGAGAATTTCCTGCGTTCGCTCGACGTGTTGCGGAAATCCGCGACCATCGAGATGGACGTGGCGCTGCCTGATTTCCCTTACGGCGTGGCGGTCGGGACAATCGTTGACGCGGAGGGCGCAAGCGCCTTTCGTGATCTCATCGAATCGGGGCGCGTCAAAGAACTTGCTTCGGCGGAAGGGCGCACGGGCGGTTATGCCGCTCTGCTTGTGACCGCCGTAGACTATCTCCACGCGATGCGAATGCGCGCGCCGATGCGCCGTGCGTGGGGCGAGTTCTTCAAAAAATATTCGATGCTCGTCGCGCCTTCGCGTTCGAGCGTCGCCTATCCGGTTGATAAGAATTTCGAGGATGCGTATCCGGGTCTCGCCGCTTCGTCGCCGATTGGGGCGAGCAATCTCGTCGGCGTGCCCGCTATCTCCGTCCCGAACGGATTCGGGCAGAACAATCTTCCGACCGGCATCCAATTCGTCGGCCCCGCATGGTCGGACAAAGAACTGCTCGACATCGCCGACGCCTACCAGAGCGCGACCGACTGGCACAAACGCAGGCCGCCGATGCAATAGTTTTTAACAAGCCACGAAGGTGCAAAACTTTCGCCCCTTCGTGGCTTTTTGAACTTTCAAGCCTCCGGTGATTCTGGTCGTGCTCTCATAATTCAGACTTCCTGCTTTGCTGCACCTGTCGGATTGTTATTGCACACAGCCCGCGCTGATTCCCCATCCTTGTCATCCTTACACAATTTTTCCGGGCGTTCCGCCTTTGGAAACCTACGGCACTGCTTTTGCAATCCTCAAAGATGCGTTCAAAGTTTGCGTTTCGCGTGGGCTGAAAATTCTTTGAACAAACCGGAGGGCAGCGGCGTTCAAGGACGACTCCGAGCTGTGACGGGCGAGGGCGCGTCACAGCTTTTGTGAGAGCGATGGCAATCGTCACGAATGAGTTGCGAAGCTCTGATTGATTCTTGTCGCTCGCTAGCGGTGAAGGATTTTGAGTTGAAATCAGAGTTCGCTCTCATTCTTCAAATCTATTTGTGGGCAACCAGTGACGTAGGCCAAAGCATCTTTGGATGTCCGACAGTAACAAGACAGATCAACAAGGAAAGGGAAATACAGTTTCATGAAGAAATTCATTCTGATGGCAATTTTTATTGCCTGCTCCGCGCCGTTCAGTTTCGCGCAGACAACCTCTAGCGACGATTACCACAAGGTAGAGGGCTACGGCGGCTACTCGTATAATAGTTTAGATACCGGTGATGTCCGCGAAGGCTTCAACGGTTTTGAAACGTCCGTGACGGGCAACTTCCACCGCTACGTCGGCGCGCAGTTCGACTACTCGTTCCACCGTGACTCGTTTGACTTGACCACCTTCGGAACGACTCTCAGCAATAAGAACGACCTGCACACCGTTCTCGGCGGCGTGCAGATCAAAGACAACTCCAAGGAGACGAAGGTCAAGCCGTTTGCCAACCTTCTCGTCGGCGTCGCCAACTTCCGCTCCAAGATAGACTTCGTTGGCGGCACTGCTCCCCCGGCTGCGTTCGTCGGCACTGAGAATAGCGATACGGGCTTCGCGGCGGCTATCGGTGGCGGTCTCGACCTCCGCGTTAACGAACGCTTCGACATCCGCGCCATCAAGGTGGACTACAACCCGACCCGCTTCGGTAACGGAACGTTGCACAACGTTCGCGTCGGCGTCGGCATCGTCATTCACTAAGAATTGGCGACGCGGGCGACGGGTATAAACAAAAGCCGCCCGAACTTCATTTGAAGTCCGGGCGGCCTTAAAGTTTAAAGGCTGCTATGCGGCGGGGGATTCTACCGGAAAGACGGCCATTACATTTGCATTTCCAGAAGGCGCGGGAGGTCGAGCATCAAGGCGACCGTGCCATCGCGCAGCGCGGTCGCGCCGCTCACTCCGCGCCAGCGCGGAGCGTGGCGTCCGAGGCTGCGGACTAGCACTTCGCTGTGACCGTCCCAACCATCAACGGCTACCGCCGCGCTCTCCTCGCGCCCCTCGCCGGTCTCTCCATCCGTCTCGCGCCCGGCGACGTGAGAAATGATGATTGGTATTCGCTCATCGCCGGTCGTGGGGAGGACGGGCTGTGCCAGCAGCGTCCGCAGGTGGACGAGCGGGATGAGCGCGCCGCGCCAGCGCACGACCTGCGCCTCGCCGATAATCTCCGTCTCTTCGCGCGAAACATAACCGGCGGCGACGATATGGCTGGCATCCACGCAGTAGCGATTCTCCGCCGAGCGCACGACGAGCGAAGGGACGAGCGCCAGCGTCGTAGGCATTCGCATCTCGAAGGTCGTGCCTGCGCCGCGCTTGCTCCACACGCGAAGCTCGCCGCCCGCCTGCTCGACAGCTTGCTCGACCACATCCAGCCCGACGCCGCGCCCCGACACGGTTGACACCTCTCGCGCCGTCGAGAAGCCCGGTCGGAAGATGAGACGAAAGCACTGCTGTTCCGTCATGCGTTCGCCGGGAGAGATAATGCCGCGCTCGACAGCCACGCGTGCGATGCGCTCGGCGTCAATGCCGCGACCATCGTCCGTGATGCGTAGGATGACACGGCTGCCTTCGGCAATCGCTTCGAGCCGGATGCGCCCGCGCGCAGGCTTTTCCGTGGCGAGACGTTCGTCGGGCAATTCGATGCCGTGATCTACGGCGTTGCGTAAGAGATGAAGCAGCGGGTCAGCCAACGCATCGGCGAGCGATTTGTCGAGACGTACTTCGCCGCCGACAATTTCAAAATCAACCTCGCGGCCTGCCACGCGTGCGGCGCTCAGACCGGCACGCGTCGCGCGCTCAAGCGTCTGCCGGACAGGAATCATCCGTAACTCGATGAGCCGCTCTTCGAGTTCGACGAAGCGGCGGCGGATGCGCGGCGCGCGAATCTCAAGCTCGGTGCGCGCGGCGCTCGTCAAATCAACTGCGAGCGCGAGGTCGAGCAACGCGGCGGTGTCGGTCGAGAGTTCATGCGTCGCCGAAATCAACTCGTCAAGTTCTTCGAGCGGGACGCGCACGAGCATGGTCAAAGCAGAGGCCGATGGCGCGGGAGAGAGCGAGTCGTGCACGCTCGGCGTCCGCGCCGTGTCGGCATCACGGTTCGATGTGGCGGCGATGCCCGCAATATCTGAGTCGGCTGCATCTTCAGCGTCGCCTGCCCGCTCCGCCTGTGTGGAATCTTCCGGTTCATCGTGTCTTTCTTCGATGAGCGTTGCGCCGAAGGGCGAGATGCGTTCGAGGACTTCTTCGCGGCTCTCGTCGGTCGCATAGACGATGCGAAAATTGACGCTGGTCAGCGCGCTCGCCTCCATGCCGGGCAGTGTGGAGATAATCTCGCCGCCCTCAGCCAGCGCGTCGCTCAGATTGCGAAACTGTTCATCGAAGGTCATGAGATCGAAATCAACTGTGACGACGAAGAGGCGCGCGCCCTCTGTGACGGCTTCATGAAGACGATGCTGTTCGTAATCGCTCAGGGAGACCAATGTTCCCGCCGGTAGCGACGCGAGCGCGGGGTTGGAGGTAAGGGCGTCTCCGTGTATTGCTGTGGGGAGTTGTGCTGCGGCAAAGGCGAGACGGCGCAGTTGCTCGACGAGCGTGTGTGGGAGACTCGCGCTTTCGTTGTGTGCGACGGCGTTGAGCATCGCGGCGATTGAGTTGACCGACGCTTCAAAGGCTTCCAGCACGGCTTCGTCAATGGCGACGCGCCCCATCCTCACGGCGTCGAGAAGCGTCTCAAATTCGTGTGCGAGTTCGCCGACGGCATCGAGTCCGGCGGCGGCGGCAGAGCCTTTGATGGTGTGGACGTGACGAAAAATCCGCCCGACGAGTTCGCGTCGCGCACGCCCTTCGCGGTGGCGCGCACGTAGAGCCTGCAAGTCGCCGAAGAGAACTTCGATGAGGTCTTCCGACTCGGTCAAGAATTCGCGCAGCAGTTGTTCGTCCATAAGTTGAGTTCAGAGTTTAAAGTCCAACGCTCAAAGTTCAAAGCTCAATTCACATAACTTTCTTCTGCTTCGCGGCTTTCTACTTTGAGCTTTAAACTTTGAACTATCGAAGAAGATGTTTGTCTATCGCATCGCGCAGTTGTTCAGTGGTGAAAGGCTTGGTCAGATAGTCTGCGGCTCCGAGCGAGAGGGCGCGAGCGCGATCCTGTTCGGCCGCATCGGTCGAGATGAGAAGGACGGGTATCGCGCGCAGGCGCTCATTCGCCTTGATGAAACGCAGGAGTTCAAGGCCGTTGATGTCGGGCATGTTGACATCGGTCACGACGAGATCGAAGGAATCGTTGGCGAGTCTTTTAATCGCCTCGATGCCGGACGAGACGCGTGCGATTTCGACGCCGGGCAACGCGGCGAGCGCGGCGGCGGCCAGAGAACGCGACGCGTGGGAATCATCGGCGACAAGAATGCGTTTCGTCGTCATAAGCCATTCATGGAAGAGAACGTATGAGGCAATTGCTCTGAGGGACGCAGAAAGTTCAAGAGGGGTGGCGCTGGAAAGAGACGGCCAGCCGGAAAGCAACATCGCACAGCCGATTATACTGAAGCGCTGCGCTCCTCGTCGTCATCCTCTTCGGTTTCGTGCGAATCATCATTCGCCTCTTCTTCGTGGTGGTCTGTCTCGGAGACTTCTTGCGGGTGTTCCTGATCGAGGTCGCGCTTGATGGCATCGAGAATGCCGTTGATGAACTGTGTGGCTTCGTAGGTAGAAAAGCGTCGAGCAATTTCCAGCGCTTCGTTGATGGCGACGGTGCGCGGCGTCGGCTCGTGTAAGAATTCGTAGACGGCGAGGCGGAGCACGTTGCGGTCAACGACGGCCATCCGCGAGATGCGCCAATGCTCTGCGCGCGAGCGAATACGCTCGTCGAGTTCGAGCACGTGCGCCAGCGCGCCCGTCGCCAGCCGCGTCGCAAACTCGCGCGCCGACTCGTCCATCTCCGCGTCGCCGAGTTCAGTCCAATAGGCGCGCACCAATTCATCGGCACGCGCCGAACCCATCACATCTGCCGCAAAGAGCATTTGCAAGGCGCATTCCCGCGCCTTACGTCGCGAACCCATAACTAACCCCAGTGATAAGTAACGAGTGACGAGTGACAAGAAAAGCAAAAGAGTGACCTGTTAAGAACAATGAGCCACATACTGTCTTTAACTCGTCGCCCGACACTTGTCACTCGTCACCACTTTGTAAAGATTGACCAACTCTACAGCCGACATCGCGGCCTCGAATCCCTTGTTGCCCGCCTTGACCCCGGCGCGATCAATCGCCTGTTCGAGCGTATCGGCGGTAATGATGCCGTAGAGGACGGGAACGCCCGTCGTCATCGCCGCTTGTGCGATGCCCTTTGTGACCTCGCCCGCGATGTACTCGAAGTGCGGCGTCTGCCCGCGCAAGATGGTGCCGACGCAGATAACGGCGTCGAACTTTTTCGTCTCCGCGACGCGCAGCGCGAGCAGCGGAATTTCAAACGAACCCGGCACTTTGAAAATCTCGACCGCTTCCACGCTTGCGCCGAGACGTTCGAGCGCATCGAGCGCGCCTTCAACCAGCCGGGCCGTCAGAAAATCATTCCAACGGCTCGCGATAATCGCAAAGCGAAAGCCCTCCGCGTTCAAACGTCCTTGATGTATGACAGCCTGCAAGAGTTTTCCGAGCGGCTCCGAATCGTTTAGGGAATCAATGCACTGGCAGTATATGAAAGACCCTCACGAGTGACAAGCGCGGAACGAGAAATCAACACACTAAAGGCAAAACATCAAATCATCTGCCTTTGAAAACGGGCGCGCGTTTTTCGAGAAAGGCGCGCGTGCCCTCGCGCACGTCTTCGGTGGCGAAGAGACGGCTGAACAGTTCGGCTTCGAGCGCCAGCCCTTCTTCGAGCGGAAGACGCGTGCCGACCGTCACCGCTTCGAGACAGGCGCGGACGGCGAGCGGCGCGCGCTCGCTGATAATGGAGTGCGCCAGCGCCTCGGCTTCGCTTAAAACTTCTGCCGGTGCGACGACGCGATTGAGGATTCCCAGACGCAGAGCCTCTCCAGCCGTCAGGCTTTCTCCCGCGAGCATCGCGGCGAGCGCACGCGATTCACCGATGGCACGCGCCAGACGTTGCGTCCCGCCGTAGGCCGGTATCATTCCGAGTTTTGTTTCCGGCAGAGAGAAAAGCGCATCCGTCGAGGCGACTCGCAGGTGGCACGCCAGCGCGAGTTCAAAGCCGCCGCCCGCCGCGACGCCGCTGATCGCCGCGATGACCGGCACGCCACACGATTCAATCGCCGCGCAAGCCTTCTGCCCGCGCTCCGACGCGCGCCCCGCGCCTTCCTCGTCAAGCGTCTCAAGTTCCTCGATGTCTGTGCCCGCGCAGAAAGCCTCCGCACCTGCTCCCGTCAGGATGATGGCGCGGAGGTCTCTTCGCTCGCTCAACTTCTCGAATAACCCTGTGAGGCGTTCGAGCATCGGGCGCGTCAGCGCGTTGCGTTTCCGGGGACGATTGAGACGCACGAGCGCGAGCGGTGCGCGCTCTTCGAGAGTGACTAAAACTTCTATGCTCACATCTCAAACTTTCTGACTGCGGCTCGCAGGAACTTCAAAGTTGTAAGTTTCGCCGTGACTCAAATATTTCACACGACCTGCGAAGCCTGCGGCCTCGACCGCCTTCTTGAAATCTTCGAGCGGCGACTTGAAAACATCATAGTCGTTATAGTGGATGGGGATGACCTCACGCGGATTGATAATCCGAATCGCCTCGACTCCCTGCTCGTCATCCATCGTTAGGAGAACCCCCATAATCCGCGTGCCGCCGAGATGAAAGAGCGCGAGGTCAATGTTCGGGTAGCGCTTTGGTATCTCGTTCAAATCGTCATGCAAGAGCGTGTCGCCTGTGATGTAGAGATGAAGCGCGCTCTGTCCCGACGCGTTCTGAAATTCGAGCATGCTGCCCATCACAGGCGGAAGGAAAAAATCTACGCCCGCCGGGCCGTGCTTGCCCGGCATGGAAGTGACGCGAACTCTCGCCTCACCCTTCTCAACGGTCACAGCGTCCCACGTATCGAGCGCCATTGGTGCAGTGAAGCCTTTATCCTTGAGTTCAGTTGCGGCGTGTTCGGTGGTGATAATCGGTAAATCTTTTTGCAGCCTCTCCTCTGCGATGCGGTCAAAATGGTCGCCGTGATAGTGCGAAAGCACGCAGAAATCGAGCGGCGGCAACTCTTCAATATCCATCGCCGGACTCGTCAGGCGCTCGGATGTCAAACCGTAACCGAGGTGGACGTGGTCGCCCGCGTGCAGAAAATTCGGGTCGGTCAGGATAGTGAAGCCCGCGAAGCGCAGAATCACCGTCGCCGTTCCCACAAAAAAGATCGAGCCGCTTGTGAAGTCAACAGACGCCCCAGCGGCAGATAAAACCAACTGTGTTTCCTTACTCATAAACCCTCCCCACTTGAAATTAAGGATGAAGGATGAATTAAAAAGCTAAACCCGAAACTCAAATTTCAAATTTGAGATTTGAATTTGCTTCTTCATCATCATTCATCCTTTGATTCAGATCAGTTTCATCGGCGTCGGATTTTTCGGGTCGGCGTAGTCGTAGAAGCCGCGTCCCGATTTGCGCCCGTAGAGTCCGGCGAGCACCATGCGCTTGAGAAGCGGCGGCGGCGCGAAACGCTTCTCACGAAATTCGTTGAACATGATTTCGGCGATGTAGTAGGTCGTATCCAGCCCGACGAAATCGCCGAGCGTGAACGGCCCCATCGGATAACCGCAGCCGAGCTTCATCGCGTTATCAATATCCACGATTGAGCCGACGCCTTCTTCGAGCGCGCGTATCGCGTCGAGCATGTAAGGCACGAGCAGGCGGTTGACGATGAAGCCGGTCTTATCGCTCGCGCGCACGGGCGTTTTCCCCAGACGCTTGCCGAACTCGACGGCCTGCTCATAGACCTCTTCATCCGTGAGAATGGTTTTGACGACCTCGACCAGTTTCATCAGCGGTACTGGGTTGAAAAAGTGCAGGCCGACGAAACGCTTCTGCCGCTCAGTCCCGGTGGCCGTCATCATCTCCGTGATGGAGAGCGAAGAGGTGTTCGAGGCGAAGATGGTCTCTGGCTTGCAAAGCTCGTCGAGTTGTTGGTAGGTTTCGCGCTTCGTGTCGAGATTCTCGATGATGGCTTCGATGATGATGTCGCAGTCCGAGAGGTCTTCGAGTTTGGTCGTCCCCGTCAGGCGACCGCGAATCTCGCGTTGCTGGTCGCCGGTAATCGTGCCCTTCTCGGCAAACTTGGCGAGCGATTTTTCGATTCCGGCGAAACCGCGCTCGCACAAGCCCTCCTCGACTTCACGCACCACTACGTCGAAGCCCGCGCTGGCGGCGGTCTGAGCGATGCCTGAACCCATCAGCCCGCAGCCGAGCACGCCCACTTTTCTAATCTCCATCATTTTAATCTTCTCCTACGTTTTGATTTCCGGCCGCGATGAATAAAGACGCGGCGGTTAAAAAGAACTTGAAATTGTCGCAGGGACGCCAAACGCTAATGCTTCCGCTCGCGTCGCCGTCTCATTTCTTGCCGGATGGTTGAGACGCGTTCGGCTGTGCGCCGTCCGGTTTTTTGTCGTCCGATGGCTCGCTCTTCTGCTCATCTTTTCCATCTGGCTTTTCATCTTGCGGCGACGGTTCGACGATGCCGATGCCGTAAGTTCGGCCTTCGGTTTCGACCCATTGATTAAAACGCTTCTCCCAATCCTCGCGGTCTGCCACCAGTTTATCAAGCGCCTGCGCGCCTGCGCGCCGCGCCGCCTGCTCTTTCGGCTGAGGCTGCTGCGCGAGATCGCGCGCACGTATCAGCAGAAACTTCAGTTCGTCTCGCAACTCGTCAGCACGCGGATTCAGGGACGGCGCGCGGCTCAACTTTTCGATAGCCGCATCAGTCGCGCTCTGGTCGCCTGAGACCGTCTGCGCGAAGGCCGTCTGTCCATCGTTGACGGCGACGATGAACTCTTCGAGGTTCGGCCCGTCGAAGGGATTGAGGTTCTCTTTCACGTTCCGTAGACTCGGCGCTGGCGCGTCGAAGTGGCGCGCGACCTCTGCGAAGCTGACGATGACGAGCAGCAGCGCCAACGCCTGTAGGACGTGCCATCCGACGTTGACTCCGGCACGCTCTCCGGGCCGCTTGTAGCCGACGAAGAGCGCGAGCAGCGCGCCGGAGACGAGGCCGCCGAGGTGCGCCGCGTTGTCAATAATTGGAACGGTGAAGCCGATAAACAAATTGATGGCGATCATCGGCAGCATCCCCGTCCCGAAGGCGCGCTTGAATCCTTCGGGCAGTTCCTTACGAAACTTGAGGCCGAAGACGAAGAGCACACCGACGAGTCCGAAGAGCGCGCCGGATGCGCCGACCGAAGCCACGTCAATTTCTTTGAAAAGAAAACGACCAAGCTGGCTGCCCGTCAAACCGGGGCGCACCGTCAGATAACTGGCGACGTTTCCACATACCCCTGTCACGACCCAGAAGACCACGAACTTTGAAGACCCGTAGAGTTTCTCGACGTAAGGGCCGAGCATGAAGAGGCCGTACATGTTGACGAGCAGATGCACCCACGCGAGCGGAAAATTGCCGACGCTTGGACCTCCGTGCAGAAAAATCGGCGTCACCAATCGCCACCATTGATGCCCTTCACGGATGAGGTCATTGCGCTTCGCGCCGTAGGCCAGAAGGATGTTCGGGTCTTTTGAACCGCCCGAAAGCATCATCAGCAAAAAGATAAAGACGCAAGTTGTGAGAAAGACGAAAGTGAAGGGCGCGGGGCGCGCGATGATGGCGCGCAGAAAGCGATGCGTTTCAGGATCAACCTGTCGTCGTGCCCTCCGTTCTGCGCGTTGGGCTGCCGCCGCCGTGACGACCGGCGCGCCGCACATTGCGCAATGAGTTTCACCCGCGCCGACGAGCGCGCCGCAGTTGCGACACATGCTCGGTCGCCCCGTATAAGCGCCTCTGTCCTTAGCTTGACCTTCCGACAAGATTCTTCACGCCCGAAACCGAGAGACAACAAAAGGAAGCAAAAAGCCCGAAAGCCTCCTTGGCCAGCAGGCAACTCTCTGCACAGGACGCGTCCCTCGCCGCCTCGTGCCGAGTGCCCTGCGCGATTGTTCTTCAGATGATAAGTTTTGCTCGCATGAGATTCTACACCGAAGTGCGCGGCGATGCCATGCGGTGCGCCGGGGCGTTTGCGCCTCATCAAGAAGCTGTATGAAAAGTAGAGGTTTCAACTCCCGTCGGGACTCCATCTACCTCTTAGCTTTCAAGCGTCTCATCTGATTGACCGGAATCGGTCAGCCCCTTTCGGTCAAACCGATTGGATGGACGCGCCGCGCTCACGTTCTTTCGAGTGTTTTCAGTGAGTTATCCCCTATCACACGGCGGCACGCGTCTTGATAAATAGTAGTCGCCGCCACTACGCCCGACACGTCGCGGCGGCGACTACCCCCATAGGTTTTTCTCTCAGGAGTTTCGATGCGTCAAACAATCCGCCTCTGTTTATCTCTCTTGCTCGCGCTCATGCCTCTGTCCGGCGTGCTTTTCGTCGCGGCACAGACCTCTTCTCCGGCTGCGCGAGCGGCGCGACAGCGGACAAGCAAAATGAGCGACGATTTGCGCGCGCGCTTTGAACGCGTCCGACCGGGCAGCAAAGAGCGCGCACGCGTTATCCTTAGCGTCACAGACGAAGCGACGGTCGCGCAGACGAGCGCTGCGCTCGAAAGCACAGGTGCACAGGTGCGCGGACAACTACGCGAACTCGGCGTTGTCGTCGCCGATGTGCCCGTCGAAAAGCTCTCCGAGATGGCAGCGCGCGGCGATGTCTCATGGATTTCCGCAGACCAGCCCGTGCGCTCGCTCGCCACGACCACAGACAACACGAGCCACGTCGAGATGACGACCGGCGCAAGCAAGCTTCTACCCAACGGCAACGAATCGCTGGCGAATGGCGGGGCGGGCAACGCAGTCGGCATTGCGATTCTCGACAGCGGTATCAGCCCGCCGGACGCCGCCGAGTTTGCCGGTTACGAGTGGCGCACCAGCAGCGGCACGCTCGGCCTCGGCCTCTTCGCGCAAAAGTATCTGGACTCTTACGACCGCATCAAAAAGCGCGTCGACTTCACGGGCGAAACGAAAGCGCAGGACACCTACGGTCACGGCACGCATACGGCGGGCGTCGCCGCCGGAACCGGACAGGCAAGCGAAGACCACGCCAAGCAGAACGCAGGGTCGCCAACCTATGGCGGCATCGCGCCGGGCGCGAATCTCGTTGATGTGCGCGTCTTAAACTCGCAGGGCTTCGGCACCATCTCGAACGTCATCGCGGGCATCAACTGGGATATCCAAAACCGCAAGACATACTACATCCGCGTGATGAACCTCTCGCTCGGCACAGCCGTCACGCAGAGCTACAAAACCGATCCGCTGTGTCAGGCGGTCGCTAAAGCAGTCGACGCAGGGATTGTCGTCGTCGTCGCCGCAGGCAACTGGGGCAAAGACGCCGACGGGCGAACCATCTATGGCGGCATTCTCTCTCCGGCCAACTCTCCGAAGGTCATCACCGTCGGCGCGACCAACACACAGCAGACGAACGCGCGCTCCGACGACACGATTACCAGCTATTCATCGCGCGGCCCGACGCTCGTGGACGGCATCGTTAAACCCGACCTCGTCGCTCCCGGCAACTACATCGGCGCTGCCGAAACCGCCGTCTCATCTCCGACAGCAAGCTATTCATACACGCAATCGGGCGGCGGCGGACTCCTCGGCGGACTCGTCAGCGGCGATACCAGTTCAAACACTCCGAGGGCGACCGGCACATACGAAATCTTGAGCGGAACATCATTCGCCGCTCCGGCAGTGTCCGGGACAGTCGCGCTGATGCTCGAAGCCAACCCGTCTCTGACGCCTTCAATCGTCAAAGCCGTCTTGATGCGGACGGCGCAACGCCTGCCCGTCTACGAGCGGATGGTGATGAACGGGCAGATGTCGCATCTGGAACGCGTTATCACGGAAGGCGCAGGCCAATTGAATACAAGCGCCGCCGTCACGGTTGCGAGCGCAATCCGCAAGGATGCGAACCGCGCCGAGGCGGGCGACGATTTGCTCATCAAGAAAAAGCAGACCTATCAGAGTCTCGGCCTCACTTCGCCTATCGCGGGCGAAGAGATGCCGCTCAACAACGGCCTCATCTGGATCGCGGGCGTCGCTTTCAACGA
This sequence comes from uncultured Pyrinomonadaceae bacterium, assembly GCA_964246705.1. GTDB lineage: Bacteria > Acidobacteriota > Blastocatellia > Pyrinomonadales > Pyrinomonadaceae > DASZCR01. The sequence goes on along the minus strand of CAXTRQ010000023.1, from coordinate 10,901 downwards.
CCGCCTCCAACTGACCGACGGCTTCAAACTCCCGGACGGAACAATCATCACAGACGGCTTCGTGATGGTCGACGGTTACGTTCTGAACGACGGCACCTTTCTCTTCGAGAACGGCAATACGGTCGCCAGCGGCTACGCACTAGGAAGCGGCGTGATGGTGAGCGATGGTTATGCGCTGGGCAGCGGCTACGCGTTGGGTAGCGGTTATGCGTTGGGTAGCGGCTACGCCTTGGGCAGCGAGTACATCCACGGCGACGGCTCGCCGGCTTCGGGCGCGCGCGCATCATGGTGCTTCGAGGACGAAGCGGCTTGGTCATCGAATGTTGCTGATCCGAGTTCGATGAAATCAAGCGACGAAGATGTTATGACTCAAGGCGAGGCAGCCCATCCCACAGCCGTCAAACGTCTCTCGGAGACAAGCCCCCTCTATCCTCACCGCTAATAACGTCCCGATAAACCGGGAGCGCACGCTCCAGCGCGCTCCCGGCTATCTTCTTTGCGAAAGAGTGCGGATAACAATGGACGGAGTGAGAGAAAGTCGAAAGAGATTCGCCTATCAGGCGGTTGTGACTGTCGCGGGGCTGTCGTTATGGGCTTTTGCGTCAGCCAACATCATGGCGCAATATGCTTTGCGCGAGCAACTGACGTTGCTCGCGCTCGGTTCTTTAACGGTCGTCATGGGAATGTTCCCGATTAGCTTTCCCATGCCCTCAAGCCTCAAGCTCACGCACCAGAAAATTACCTTTACGCTCTCCGAATCCTTCATCTTCCTCGTCGCCTGCCAGTACGGGTGGATTCCGGCAGTGGTGCTCGGCGGCATGGAAGGCTTCATCGGCTCACGGCGTGTCATCCGGAAGCTTTCGAGCAATCTGTTTTCGGGAGGCATGTTGTCGCTCGCGGTGGCTGCCGCCGCAGGCATGCTCAACGTCGTGCTGCGCTACGATGCGGGCGGCGCGGGCGGCAGCCGGGCTTTTCACATCGTCGCCTTCGCCTTCTTCCTGACGAGCATTGTTCATATCATCGTCAATATCGGAGTGCTCTCGACGTTGCTCGCGCTGCGGCAGAGAGCGCCCATCGTCCAGACGTGGATGAAGAACCTGCTGTGGGCGATGCCCCTCTGTTTGCCGACGAGCACCGCCGCGAGCCTGATGTATCTCGCGCTGCAATACGGCGCGCTCACCATGCTCGTCATCGGCGCGCCCATCCTGCTCGCCATCTACTTCGGACACAAGCAGTATCGAGACCACGTGCGCGAGCGCATCGCGTTGCTGGAGCGCGCCACCGAAGAGCGCATCGCCGTTACGGAGAAGGCACACCGTCAGACCATTGAGGCGCTCGCCGTCGCCATCAACGCCAAGGATGAAGTGACGCACGAGCATGTGCTGCGCGTGCAGATTTACGCCGCCGGAGTCGCGCGACTGCTCGGCTGCAACGAAGAGGAAGTCGAAGCTCTGAGGGCGGGCGCGCTCCTGCACGACATCGGCAAAATCGCCGTGCCCGATTACATTCTGAATAAGCCGGGGAAACTGACCGCCGCCGAGTTCGACAAGATGAAGCTGCACACGATTGCGGGCGCGCAGATTCTCGGTCGCGTCGAGTTCCCGTATCCAGTCGTCCCTGTGGTTCGCTCGCATCACGAACGTTGGGACGGCAAAGGCTACCCGGACGGCTTGAAGGGACAGGAGATACCGCTCACGGCGCGCATTCTCTCGGTCGTTGATTGCTTCGACGCCGTGCGCGAAGACCGCCAGTATCGCAAAGGTTTGACGCGCGAAGAGGCCATCAATCTCATCATGCAGGGCAGCGGCGCGCAGTACGACCCGCACGTTGTCGGGACGTTCGTCACACATTTGCCGGAATTTGAAGCCGAGATTCAAGCGCACCGCGACGTGCCGCTTCCGACTTTCGGCATCGAACCCATCGAAGGCTTATCGGAAGCCGCGCGCGAGGTCGCGCCCGCCGCTGGCTTGGCTGAAGAACAGAGAGCGACGGCAGCAGCCCCCACAGTCCTGACGTTCAACTTGCAAGAACAGAAAGCGCTCGCCACGCTGGCGCAAGGCTTCGCCGCCGTACGCACAGTTGAAGAATTGCCAGCCGCCTTAACCCACGCGCTCGCTGCGCTCGTGCCATTCGAGACGTGCGCCGTGACTCTGCTCACGCCGGAGACGGGCTTGAACGTCGTCGTTCATGCGGCGGGGCTTCACGCTATGCATCTCGAAGGCCGCCAGATTGGCACGGGCGACGGCGTTACGGGATGGGTGCTCGCCAACCGCAGGCCGTTCTGCAACACCGATCCGAAGCTTGATCTCACGCCCGATGTCGCGCCGCACTTCATAGACTTCCGCACACTGGCCTCTGTGCCCGTCATCAAAAACAAAGAGTTGCACGGCGCGCTGACGCTCTACTCCACCACGCTCAAAGAGTACGACGCGCGACAGCAGTATCTTCTGGGGGAACCCGCCGCCCTCTTCGCCGCCGCGCTCTCGTCCAACAACATCGGGACGTTAGACGAAGCAGCCTTCAAACTCGCCGTCCCGCCCCGCCAACTCGCGCCGATAGAATCCGAACTCACGCACTGATAATGTCTCAAAACTAAGATTCACCACCGCAGACACCGCAAGACACTGAAGAAGCACGGAGCACAAAGATTCAAGATTTGAAATTTCAAATCTTGAATCTTTGTGCTGCCTCTGTATTTCTCATTCTTCTTGTTCGTCTTCATTCTTCGCGCAAAGACGCAAAGGCGCGAAGAAGAAAGGTCGTGTGAGTTAAGATGCGTGCGAGGGATGCGCGTTGACACCTCCCTGATGCCATGTTAGAACCGCTTGTGCCCCTCCTGCCGCTCGGTCATGGCCGCGCGGGCTTTTTATTGTCAGACACGCGCTCGATGCGACGCTCGCAAAAGTCTCCTCCACCCGAATGATGAAAGACACAACAGACTGGAACGACATCGAAATCCTGCCGCGCTCGCTCGGACTGACGGACGCGACCGAGGACAGGCGCGAAAGGCGCGAACTGATTATCATGCGGACGGGCACACGCAAGATTGGCCTCTTCGCCGACGAAGCCGATAGCGTGACGGACAACTTGCGACCGACGCCCATACCTCACGCGCCCGTTGCGGTGCTCGGCGTCGTCAGCGTGCGTGGGCGCATGTGTATCGTCCTCGATCCGCTGGCGCTGCTCGACGCGGGCAATTCGTTTCAGCCGTCCTCCGTTCAGGAATCTCAAACGCAGCCCTCGCCGCGACGCGCGGACGACGCGCCTCAGTCACGCACGGGCGCGAGCATTCATACGCGCTACATCGTCGCGCTACGGGGCGACGAACAACTCGCGCTGGCCGTCGAGCAGGTCGAACGCATTGTCGAAGTCCTGACCGAAAATATTCAGCCCCTCAAGCACGCCGCCAGCGTCGTGCGCGGCGTCATTCAACAAGACTCTTCCAACGTTGTCCTGCTCGACCCCTCCCGCCTCTTTGAAGCGGCAACGCAAGGCACGGAGAGAAGGAGGAAACGATGAACGGGGAAAGACGAGTGATGAATTAAAAGCAATCTCAAATTTGAAATTTGAGATTGCGGATCAGTTCTCAGTTCATCGTTGCGGCGTTCGTCATTTGCTTTTATGTCTTCACTCGAAACCACAGTTCAGGGTGTGGCGCGACTGGCGAAGCCGGACGCGAGAGTGGAGTTGCGCAAACTCGTCGTTCTGCTCGGCGATGAGGATTGGCAGACGCGCCGCGCCGCCGCTGCCGCTATCTCTTCTTCGGCCTCTGCGGGCGAGACGAGCGCGGCGGAACTCGAAGAATTGCTCGCAGACCTCGTCGAGGCGCTCAATGATGGAATAGACGCGGGCAGGCGCGCGGCGGCCATCGCGGCTCTCGAAGGCATTATCGCGGCGGATGAGACGCGCGCGCCTGCACTGAGGCATATCGCGGCGGCGGTCGGGAAGGCGAGCCACACTGTACGCATCGGTCTGGCGGGCGTGGTCGGCGCGGCTGGCGGCAGGGAAGCGGTCGCGTTGCTCGCGCCGCTTGCGGATGATGCGGAGACGAACGTCGCGGCGGCAGCCATCGCCGCGCTCGGTCGAACGTGTGCGCCCGAAGCGACGCCGCTCCTGCTGAACTATCTCGACAGCGATAACGATTGGCTGCGCTTTGCGGCTACCGGCGCGCTCGGCGAACTCGGAGACGCGCGCGCCGTTTCGCGTCTCGAACTCTCGCTTGAAGATCAACTACTACAGGAAGCCGCCGCTGCTGCGCTCTCCGAGATTGCGACGGTCGAATCGGCGTGCGTCCTCGCGCGACATCTGCGTGCGAAAGACGGCGCGCTGCGTCCCGCCGTGCTGAAGGCGCTCGTCTCGGTTGCCACGGATGAACGTGCGCTGCCCAATGTCATCGCCCGCCGAATTTACGAAACAGCGCGTCGCCTGTTTCGCGAAGCGTGTGACGAAGAGATGCTCGCGGAATTGATGCGGACAACCTCGATGCTCGACCCGTCACGCGTCGGCGCGCGCATCATCGCGCTCGGCTGGAGCGGCGATGCACGCGCGCTCTCAATCATCGCCCGCGCACACGACGACCCGGCGACGACAAACCCAGCGCAGCTTGCGCTGGCTGCGCTCGCAGATGAACCGAGTGCTCTGCGAGAGATGCTCGCCGCGCCGCCGGAACTGTTGCCGCGCTCGACACTCGCCGCAGCACTCACGCAGGTCTGCACTCTCGAAGCCGTCGAAGCGGCGGCGCGTCTCGGCGTCGAAGCAGCGGACGCCGAGACACTCGAAGCCAGCCGCGCCGCGCTGGCTTACTGCCGCGAGCGGGTTCGTCAAAAAGGGGCGCTCGCTCTGCGCGACGAAGCGGCGCGGTTGTCGGAAAGCCTCCGCCGGAATCTAGGGGAAGCGCGAGGTGAGTTGCTCATCGAGATAGCTGAGACGCTCGGCATGCTGGTCGCGGATTTACCCGGCGAGGTCATCGAAGAGGTGGGACGCGCGCTGCCTTCAGGTGACGAAGAGACGGAGACGCTGGCACGTCTCGCATTTTTCGATTGCGCCGGTCGGTCGGCGCAATCGTTGCTGGGGATGGCGCGGCGCGCACAGCGCCACCAAAGCGCGCGGCTTCGCATCCGTGCCATCGAAATCGAAGTGGAACGCGCGGGGGGAAACACGTCGTTCGTTTCGCATCTGGCGGACGAGTCGGCGGGTGTCAGGCGCGCGGCGGCGCGTGCGATGCGGCGCGTGCCGAATCAAGATGCGCGACGCGAACTCCTCGCCGCGCTCGCTGACGAAGACATCTGGGTGATGGCCGAAACTATCGTCACGCTCGGCCTCGTCTACGGGCGCGACGGGGAAGTGCGCGCACGTCTCTCGGAGGCGTTGGCCGCGCCGCATCCGCTATGTCGCGTCGCCGCGGCGGAAGCGCTCTCGACATTAGCCGAGACGCCCGAAGACTGGCGCACGCTCGCGCACAGAGTCCGCCGCGACACATTCGCGGAAGTCCGTCATGCAGCGATGCTCGCCTTCGCGCATTGCCCGCAGCCGCGCACAGTGCTTTCGGCAGCGCGCGCGGCGCTCAAGGATGAGGAATGGCCTGTCCGCCGTGCCGCCGTCGAAACTCTCACAAGATGCAGCGAGCGGCCAGCCCTGCGACTGCTGCTCGACGCCGCCTCGAAAGAAGAGACTCCGGTGCGCCGGGCGGCGCTGCGTGCTTTAGCCGCACGCCACGCGCCCGAAACGGTCGCGCTCGCCTGCCGCGCCATCGCCGAGTCGGACGCCGCGCTTATCGAAGATGCCTACGCCGCTCTGCTCCCATGGAAGAGCGCGCGACCCGACGAACTGCGCGCCGCCCAACAGACCTGCGCGCCCCGCGCCGCCGCGATTATTGCTTTCATCCTCTCTGAGGATGAAAGCAGTGAAAAGTGACGAGCAAAGCAGTTTTGTAGATGATTGTGTTTCGCATGTTGCGTGGTAATAAAAGAAGCGTGTTGAATGGAGAACGATGAGAGCAAAGCTGTCTTTAACTCGTCACTCGTTACTTGTCACTGCTTTTAACTCTATGACTCTTTCAGGTTCGGGACAATCTGTTTTCGGGCATCAGGCGGGTCGGCCAGAGATGGACGAGGATATCTTCCTGCGCCTGCGCGATTTGATCTACAAGGCGTCGGGCATCTATTTCGATTACAAGTCGCGCTCAACGCTTGAACGCCGCCTGCGCCCGCGCGTCGAGGCGCTACATCTGGACGGCTTCGAGCAGTACTATCTCTATCTCAACTTTGACCGCGAGCGGCAAGATGAGTTGCACCGCGCGCTCGATGCGGTCGCCGTCCACGAGACTTACTTCTTCCGCGAAGAGCGCGCCCTGCGTGCCTTCAGCGAGGAAATATTGCCTGACATCGCCGCGCGCCGCCGCGCGACACGGACACTGAAAATCTGGAGCGCGGGCTGTTCGACCGGCGAGGAAGCTTATACGCTCGCCATGCTCATCACGGAGTCCGGGCTGTTCGACGGTTGGAACATTGAACTCTCCGCGAGCGATCTCTCGCAGCGCGTGATTGCGGAGGCGCGGCAAGGGCACTACAACGAAAAATCCTTTCGCACGATGGACGAGCGCCTGCGCGCGCTCTATTTCGCGCCGCAAGCTTCGGGAACTTGGCTCATCTCGGAGCGCCTGCGCGCGCTCGTCAACTTCGGTTGCTTCAATCTCGTCGAAGGACGACGCTACGACATCTATTCCGACCTCGACTGTATCTTTTGCCGCAACGTGATGCTCTACTTCGGCACACAGGCACGCCGCCAGACCGTCGCGGGCTTTCATCACCAACTGCGAGACGGCGGTTATCTCATCCTCGGCGCGGCGGAATCGCTCTTTTCCCTCAACACCCCCTTCCACCTCGCACATTTGCAGAACGATCTGGTTTATCAAAAGCAGTGACGAGTGACGAATGACAAGTTAAAGACAACTTCGCTCTCATTACTCTCCGCTGATTACTGAAAACTGATGGCTGCTTTTGGTTTCACTCGGCACTCGTCACTGCTCTTATGACCTTTCGACTTCTCATTGTTGATGATTCGCCGCTTTATCGTCTGCGGCTGTCGCAGATTTTGTCTGCGTCCGACCGCTTGCAGCTTGTCGGGTTGGCGTGTGACGGGCGCGAGGCGATTCGTTTGATTAAGGAGCGGCGGGCGCAGGTCGCCGTCCTCGATTTGGAGATGCCGGAGTTGGATGGCTTCAGCGTCCTGCGTTGGGCGATGGCACACGCGCCGCTGCCCGTCGTCGTGTGCAGCGGACAGAGCGAACGCGAGAGCATCTTTCATGCTCTGGAAGCGGGCGCGGTGGATTTTATTACCAAGCCGGAACTGCGTTTTGCCGTGAGGTCTGAGGCGTTCGCCAACGAGTTGCGACAGCGGGTCGAGGCGGCGGCGGAAGCTCACGCGCGCATGCCCGCCAGTCTCAAACGCGGCAAAGACAGTTCGTCAATCGTCGCCGCGACGCGCCTTGCGCGAGAAACGGAGCGGCGTGCGCGCTTCGTGGCTATCGTCGGTTCGGCGGGCGGCCCGGCGGCCATCACGCGCCTCATCTCCGAATTGCGACCGAATCTCGGCGTGCCCATCGTTATCGCGCTTCACATGCCGCAGGGCTTCACGCGCTCGTTCGCCGAACGCCTGTCGCGCACAGGTTCATTCTCCGTGCGTGAGGCGCATGACGGCGAAGCCCTGCGCGCGTCGCAGATTTACGTCGCGCCGGGCGGTCATCACACGACGCTTCGCAGGCGCGGCGACGAACTCTTCTTACACGTCGAAGCTGCGAGCGCAAACGATTTCTGCGCGCCGTCGGCGAATCGCCTTCTTCAATCGGCGGCGCACACCTGCGGGGCGGGCGCGCTCGGCGTCGTCCTCACGGGAATGGGCGAAGACGGCAAAGAAGGCGCGCGCGCCGTTCATGAGCAGGGCGGACTCGTCATCGTCGAGTCGCGGGAATCCGCCGTCATCTGGGGCATGCCGCGTGCCGTCGCCGAAGCCGGGCTGGCTGATGCCGAACTCACACTCCCGGCCATCGCCGCCGCGCTTCCGCTGCTCTGCAAACAGACATGAATCAACGCCGTCGCTGCCAAACACTGAGATTTAAAAATTGAAATCTTAAAACTTCAAGCACTCAACGCTTCTTCTTCTTAGCGCCTTTGCGTCTTTGCGCGAAACTTCTTTTTTCTCTCAAACCAAAAGTTT